>DAHVRW010000029.1 GCA_027322215.1 Marinimicrobium sp. | reverse complement strand
CGGTAATGTCTATGTGGAAGAGCGTACGGTGGATGTTCACATCCGCCGCCTGCGCAAAGCGCTCTCCATCGACGATCATGACCAATTGGTGCAGACGGTGCGCGGCACAGGTTACCGTTTTTCTTCACAAGCGTAGTTGCCTTGGTCAACAACGCGTCTTGCCGATCCCAGCCTGTAGTCGATATCACCGGCAGAGCTTAGGCGGCCGCACCCGGCCAGTGGCCAGTACAAGTTTGATGCAAGCGGCTGTTGCTACAGCTGACATAGTGAACACGAGAGGACCGCGACATTGTTGCGAGGATTTAGCGCTGAGCTGCGTCGCCTTTTACTGCTGCTGACCACCGGTCTGGTAATCGGTTTTTGGACCGGCCACATGGGCTGGGCTCTGTTCGCGGCCAGTGCATTTTATGTGACCTATACTCTGCGACAAATTTATCATTTCAATCGTTGGCTGATCTCCAGCGCCGACCTGCCGCCTCCTGAGGCTACGCGCTTTTGGGGTGAAGTGTATAACCGCATCTACAGTATGCAGCGACGCCAGGAGAAAGAAAAACAGAGGCTGGAGGCGGTGGTGAACCGGGTTCAGGATACCACCTCGGCGCTACGCGATGGGGTGGTCATTTTGGATCGGCGGGGCTATCTGGATTGGTGGAATCCCGCCGCTCAACGTCTGCTGGGTTTTCGTGCGAGCGACCAGGGCGAATCGGTGATTAATTTTGTGCGTCACCCGCGTTTTGTCGATTATATGGAAGAAGGGCAATACGGCGAGGCGGTGGAAATCCCGTCGCCGCGTTTTAACGATAAACAGCTGCAGATTCAGATTACGCGCTTTGGCAACGCTGAGCGGTTGATGATCGTGCGGGATGTTACTCAGCTGCATAAACTGGAACAGATGCGGAAAAATTTCGTGGCCAACGTGAGTCATGAATTGAGAACACCTTTGACCGTGCTGACCGGCTATTTGGAAACGCTGAATGATGCCGACCTCGGTCCCAAGTGGGATAAACCTCTGAAGCAAATGGATCAGCAGGCCCGGCGCATGTCGATGCTGGTAAGCGATCTGCTGATACTCTCAAAACTCGAGACCGCCGAGCCGGGCAGCGTTCAAAGACCGGTGCCGCTGGCGCCGCTGCTGAGCAATATTCAGGCGGAGGCTCAAGCGCTTAGCGGCGACCTAAACCACAGCATCACCCTGGAGTGCGAGGCGGACCTTGAGCTGTTAGGCAGCGAAAAAGAGTTGCACAGTGCCTTCTCAAACCTGTTAAGCAACGCCATAAAATACACGCCAGCGGGTGGCAAAATTACGTTGCGAGCCAAGCGGCACGGACCGGAAATTCATGTCTCGGTACAGGACAATGGCCCGGGTTTTGAGAGTAAACACATCGCCTACCTCACGCAGCGCTTCTACCGGGTCGAAGCCAGCCGCAATAGCAGTACGGGTGGGGCCGGCCTGGGATTGGCCATTGTTAAACACATTCTGCTGCGCCACGAAGGTGAGTTGCAAATCAGCAGCGAGGTGGGCAAGGGTAGCGTGTTCACCTGCGTGTTCAATCAGACTGTGGAGCCGCCTCCGGCGTAGCAGCTGTGGGTATTCGTGGGCGCGGGCAGGCTCTTTCGCAGCAAGTCGGTATAATAACCGCTCACCTGCTTGAGATTAATGCATGCCTGAGTTGCCTGAAGTTGAAACCACGCGGCGTGGGATCGCGCCACATATTCAAGGTCGTAAAGTCGTTTCCCTAATCGTGCGACAGCCCAGTTTGCGCTGGCCCATTCCCGCTGATTTGCCCTCCCGGCTGGCCGGCAAAACGTTACTGGATCTTGATCGTAGGGGGNAATACTTACTGCTGGGCTTTGGTTCGGACCCAGGGGGCTCGGACCCAGGGGGCTCGGGCACGGCGCTGATTCATCTGGGTATGTCCGGAAGTTTGCGTATTGCCCAACCGGACGAGCCGGCGGGGGTACACGATCATTTTGATCTGGTGTTCAAGGAGTGCGTGCTGCGCTACCGCGATCCGCGCCGATTCGGCTGCCTTTTGTGGACCGACCAAGCGGTGCAGGAGCACCCCTTGTTGAGCCATTTGGGCCCCGAGCCGTTGAGCGATAACTTTGACGCGAACTACCTGTTTCAGCGCAGTCGCAAGCGACGGTTGCCGGTTAAGCAGTTTTTAATGGATAGCAAGATCGTTGTGGGCGTGGGCAATATCTACGCAAACGAGGCGTTGTTTCTCACGGGGGTTAAACCCATCCGTAAGGCGGGCACGCTCACTCGCAAGGAATGTGAACGTTTGGTGGAGAATATTAAACAGGTTTTGCAACGGGCGATTGTTCAGGGCGGCACGACGTTGCGGGATTTCATTGGCGGTGATGGTCAGCCGGGATATTTCGCGCAGGAACTGTTGGTGTACGGCCGTGGCGGTTTGGCGTGCCCGACCTGTGAGCGTGCGCTTAAGGAAGTCCGCATGAACAATCGCAGCACGGTGTACTGTGTATCCTGCCAACGCTGAGGGGCGTTAGAGGCTAACGCGTATTAGGCGCACGGGTTGGCTATAGCTCTGATTTATAACACTGATTTATAGCCCCCAAATGTCAGCTCCGTTCGCCGTCACACGACAGGCTGACCCTGTACTTTCTGTGCCAACGCCCGAGCCACGGAGGGAGGGACAAACTTGCTCACGTCTCCGTTCAGCGTGGCGATTTCACGCACAATGGACGAGGAGATGTAAGACAGGTGCTCGGCGGGAGTGAGGAACAAACTCTCCATGTTCGGCGCCAGGGCGCGATTCATGTTGGCGAGTTGAAACTCGTATTCAAAATCGGACACCGCGCGCAATCCGCGTAGCACAGCTTGGGCATTTTTTTCGCGCACGAAGTCCACCAGCAAACAATCAAACCCGCACACTTCCACGTTATCCAGATGACTCAGCGCACCTCGTACCAGCTCCACTCGCTCCGGCAGGCTGAACAGCGGTTGTTTACGGCTGCTGGAGGCCACCGCCAATACCACCGTATCAAACAGTCGGCAGGCGCGTTCCACCAGATCGATATGACCGTTAGTGATGGGGTCGAAGGTGCCTGGGTAGACGACTTTGCGCATAAAAAATCCTTGATTGACCCGGCTCGGCGGGCGGTATAAAGCGCGATAGTAAAGAAAATGCCCGGTGCTTGCCAGCGGCGTTATGGTTCAAGCCAATACAGGCGATAGCGCACCTGCCCGGCCGACTTGTCCCGGTGCAGTGTCCAGGTGTCGGGCACCCGAAAATGGGTTTCCGTGCCGGCCTCCACGTAAATAGCAGCCCCTGGCGCAAGCCAGCCGTTTACCTGTATGGCGTCAATGGTGCGTTGCCACAGATCGAGCTCAAAAGGCGGATCAATAAAAACCACATCAAAACCCGCTCCGGGGTTGGTCTGGTTCAGCCACCGCAGAGCATCGACATGGTGTAGATGGGCGGTATTCTCCGCCCCCAGTAATGCGAGGTTGCTGCGCAACTGCTCCCAGGCCTGGGCTTGTCGTTCAAGCAGCACCACCTCATCCGCGCCTCGAGACAACGCCTCCAGGCCCAACGCGCCGGAGCCGGCGAATAAATCCAGGGCGCGGGCACCGGGCAAATGCGGCGCGAGCCAGTTAAACAGCGTTTCCCGGATGCGGTCCCCAGTGGGGCGTAAACCGTCCGTGGCGGGGAAGTTGAGTTTGCGGCCGCGCCACTGGCCGCCGATGATGCGCAGGGGTTTTTCGGCTTGTGAATGTTTAGCTTTCAATCAGGCTCTCTCTCAAGGGAGGGTGAAAGTGGTAGGATAGCGTCTTTTAAGCCGTCCGATATGTTCAGGCCCAATACTATGTTTTTCAAGCGCAAAAAATCCCAGCAGACCCCCGAAGCCACTGATGCCCAGACGCCCAGCAACGCACCGGTGCCAGCGGAGCCGACCGCGGCTGTTGAGCCTGAACCGAAGCCCGCCCCGGGGGGAATCTTTGCCCGCATTAAACAAGGCTTGAGCCGAACCAGCGGCCATTTTGCTGAAGGCATGGGCAACCTGATCCTGGGCGCGAAGGTAATCGACGATGATCTCATCGATGAAATCGAGAGCCAATTGCTGGTGGCCGATGTGGGCATGGAGGCCACGGACCAAATTATCGACGGTCTGACCGAAGGCATCACTCGCAAGCAGCTGTCTAGTCCCGAGGCATTATACGCCGGTCTGCGCGAGCAGATGAGCGAACTTCTTGCGCCGGTGGAAGCGCCGCTGACCATCGACTCGAACAAACAGCCGTTTGTGATTTTGGTGGTGGGAGTGAATGGTGTCGGTAAAACCACCACCATCGGCAAGCTGGCCAAGCGGCTGCAAAACGAAGGCAAAAAAGTTCTGCTGGCCGCGGGGGATACCTTTCGTGCCGCCGCGGTGGAGCAACTGCAAGTCTGGGGCGAGCGCAATGACGTTCCGGTGATTGCCCAGCATACCGGCGCCGATAGCGCCTCGGTAATTTTCGATGCCCTACAGGCGGCCAAGGCGCGGGGATTGGACGTGGTTATCGCCGATACCGCTGGCCGCCTGCACACCCAGGGCGGGCTGATGGACGAGCTGGCCAAAGTACGCCGGGTGATGGGCAAATTTGATGCGGACGCGCCCCATGAAGTGCTTCTGGTGTTGGACGCTGGGACAGGACAAAACGCGCTTAGCCAGGCGCGGCAGTTTATCGATACGGCCGGTGTTACCGGTTTAGTGCTGACTAAGCTGGATGGCACCGCTAAAGGTGGTGTGGTGTTTGCGCTCAGCCGGTCATTCAATCTGCCGGTACGTTTCATTGGCGTGGGTGAAGGCGTCGATGATCTGCAGCCTTTCGAGGCCAAGCCCTTTGTGGAAGCGTTGTTTGGGCGCGAGGCCAAGTAGAGAGGGTTTGCCGGTGATACGTTTTGACGGTGTGAGCAAGCGGTACGGTGGTCAGGATGCCCTTGCCCGCGTCGACCTTGAAGTAGGTCAGGGGGAAATGGTTTTCCTCACCGGCCATTCCGGCGCCGGTAAAAGTACCCTCATGAAGCTAATCATGCTGATGGAGCGCCCCAGTCAGGGGCAGGTCTTTGTGGATGGGCGCAACCTCAACCGGTTGTCTCGCAGCCAGATTCCTTACTATCGGCGCAAAGTCGGTGTGGTGTTCCAAAACCACCAGTTGTTGTTCGATCGCAATGTGTTTGAAAACGTTGCCCTGCCCCTGCAAATTGCCGGTTATCAACCCGCCGAGGTGGGCCGACGAGTGCGCGCCGCGCTGGATAAGGTGGGCCTGCTGGGGAAAGAGCGTCAAAACCCCGTGGCACTTTCCGGCGGCGAACAGCAGCGAGTGGGCATAGCCCGGGCGGTGGTCAATAAGCCGCCGCTGCTGTTGGCGGACGAACCCACGGGCAACCTGGATCCCGAGTTATCCGCGGATATTATGACGCTGTTTCGTCAGTTCAACGATGTGGGCGTGACCATTATGATCGCCAGCCACGACATCGATTTACTGAAACGTATGGGTAAGCGGGTGCTGGGCTTGTCCCAAGGGCAGGTGGTACACGACGGGGTGTTGGCGTGAGCCGTCGGCGCCCTTCCGGTAATTCCGCCACCTTTGTGCGTGCTCCCAGTGCGCGTGGGTCCACTCGTAAAGTGGCGGCGGCACCCCAGGGGGCAAGCCGCAGTAAGACGCGGGTTTCCGATCGGCTCGACTCCTGGGCCGGCCATCACAGCACAACGGCGGTGGAGAGTTTGGCCCGCCTGTTGCGCACACCACTGCAGAGCCTGTTGACTTGGTTGGTGGTGGCCGTGGCTGTCGCTCTCCCCGCGGCGTTATACGTGGCACTGAGTAATGTGCAGCACTTGGGTTATAGCTGGCAGGAATCCAGCCAGGTGTCGGTTTTTGTGCAGCGCGACGCCCGCCCGGACGCCGTGAGCGCGCTGCAAGCGCGGTTGCTGGCCCGGCCGGACGTGGCCACCGTGGAGCATGTTGCACCGGATGCGGCGCTTGAGGAATTCAAACGCTATTCGGGGCTCGGACGCGTGATTGACGGGTTGGAGCGCAACCCGCTGCCCGATGTGCTCCTGGTTATGCCTGCCGCAAACGGCTTGTCCGCCGAAGGACTGCAAACGCTGCAAGGCGAGCTGGAGCAGGAAGCGTTGGTGGCCGAGGCGCGGGTCGATATGGCCTGGGTGAGCCGTTTGCAGCAACTGATGCATTTGGGCCAGCGGCTGGTGCTGGCCTTGGCGGGTCTGCTGGCGGTGGGCGTTTTGCTGGCCATTGGAAATACCATACGCCTGGCCATCGAAAACCGCCGAGATGAGATCCTGGTGGTGAAACTGGTGGGCGGCACTGATGCGTTTGTGCGTCGGCCATTTCTGTACACCGGCCTTTGGTATGGCATGGGCGGCGGCCTGCTGGCGTTGGTGCTGATGGCTCTGGGCCTGTGGTGGTTGTCAGGGCCCGTGGCCTATCTGGCGGATCTGTACCAGAGTGATTTTCGCTTGCAGGGCTTGGGCTGGACTCGCAGCTTGCAGCTGGTGTTGCTCTCGGGGCTACTGGGCTGGCTGGGTGCCTGGCTGGCGGTGGCCCGTCATTTATCCGCTATCGAGCCCAGATAGCACAGCTTGCAGCGTAAGTGATCGCTCACTATTTTGGAGGCCGTTGTCCCAAAGTCTCCCGGCGAATTTGCTCAGAGTCATCCAGTTCATCGAGGCTGAGGCCGAGCAAGTGGATGTATGCCAAGTAGCGCCCCATCCCCACAGCCGGATCGCCCTTTTCCATGCGTTGTATGGTCTGCACGCTACACTCCAGGCGCTGATGAACCAGTGCCAGCGTCCAGCGTCGCCGTTTGCGCGCCCCTTTTAGATCCAAGCCCAGGTTCAACAGGTAAGATTCAGTCTTGTGCATGATGAAATATCACCTGTAATGACGTATAATTGGTGGTATATCATCTATTGTGGGGCCCTGGAGATGAACTTTCCAGGGCTTGGCAGTCTAATACAGCAGTGCTACACTTCTTCGGTTGACCTATAAAGGAGGTATTGCGATGAGTACTGGCCTACAACCCGCTTGGGTGTTATCGCCAGGAGCTAACCTTACGGGTTACACCCAAACCGTGAGTAACTTCCCGATTCTCTCCGCGGAAGAAGAACAGCGGTTGGCTGAGGATCTTTATTACAACGGCAATGTGGACGCGGCTCGTGAGCTGGTGTTGGCTCATTTGCGCTTTGTGGTGCACATCGCTCGTTCCTACAATGGTTATGGCCTGCCTTTGGGCGATCTGATCCAAGAGGGCAATGTCGGCCTGATGAAGGCGGTCAAGCGCTTCAATCCTGAAAGAGGCGTGCGCCTGGTGTCCTTTGCGGTGCATTGGATCAAAGCCGAGATTCACGAATTCATTCTGCGCAACTGGCGTATTGTCAAAATCGCGACCACTAAAGCGCAGCGCAAACTGTTTTTTAACTTACGCGGTGCCAAAAAGCGCCTGTCTTGGCTGACCAATGACGAAGCCAAGGCTGTGGCCGAAGACCTGGGCGTGGAAGTAAAGCACGTGCGGGAGATGGAAGGCCGGCTTGCCTCTTACGATGCGGGCTTTGATGTGGGCGAGGAAGATGAGGAGAGCCCGTACGTAGCGCCAGTGCACTATCTTGAAGATCACCGCTACGACCCAGCCACACAACTGGAAGAGGCCGATTGGAAAGAGAACAGCGTCAATAACCTAACCCAGGCTCTCGATACGCTGGATGAACGCAGCCGCACCATATTGCAACGTCGCTGGCTGGGCGAGGACAAGGCAACCTTGCACGAATTGGCCGGTGAGTATGGTGTTTCCGCTGAGCGTATTCGTCAGCTGGAAAAAAATGCCATGAAGAAAGTGAAAACCGCAATTCTGGAAGCCTGACAGAACGTGCATCGCTAAAATTGAAAGCCGCGCTTTGCGCGGCTTTTTTTATAGGTGTGAATAGGTACGCCCCCGATTCTGAATAAGCCGATAATAGGTAGGAATAATATGGCCCCTGTTTTTTTACTGCTGAGCGCACTCGGAGGCTTCATCTCGGTGGCACTGGGTGCCTTCGCCGCCCACGGCTTGCGGGAGCGATTAGAACCGCCGTTATTGGCGGTTTTTCAAACCGGTGTGCAGTATCAGATGTATCACGCGTTGGCTCTGCTGGGCGTTGCCCTATGGCTGCGAATGGCGGGCCCGAGTGTCTGGCTCAAGGCCGCCGGCTGGCTGTTTGTGCTCGGTGTGCTGTTATTCAGTGGCAGCTTATATGCACTGGCTCTTGGCGGTCCCCGCTGGCTAGGGCCGGTGACACCCCTCGGCGGACTGTGTTTTTTACTCGGCTGGGCGGCATTGGCGATGTGCGCGATTCGGATGTTCAAGGCCACCTGAATTCTAAATCAATGATGTTAAAAAACAGTGCCGCGAAGTTTCGCACGCCTGGCACCAAATCCCGCGCGGCACTTCGGTCTACGCGGTCTTTTATCGGCAATTCAAAATCTGATGAGAACTATGTCTGACACTGAATTATCCATCCGGCCCGAATACAAATCCAAAGCCATACGAAGCTATGTCATCCGTGCCGGCCGAATGACCGCAGGACAAAAAGCCGCGTTTGAGCGCTGGTGGCCGGATTACGGATTGAGTTTGTTTGATGGCCCGCTGGATACGGCAAATGCTTTTGGTCGCGTTGCGCCGCTGGTGTTGGAAATCGGTTTCGGGATGGGGGACTCGCTTTTGCAAATGGCTCAGCAGGAGCCGGATAAAAACTTTATTGGCATCGAAGTGCACCCGCCCGGCGTGGGTCGGTTAATTAACGGTGCCGGCGAGGCGCAGCTATCCAACCTTAAGGTGTACATGGCCGATGCCATGGATGTGCTCGAAGACTGTATTCCCGCTCAGAGCGTACAGCGCCTGCAAATCTATTTCCCCGATCCTTGGCACAAAAAGAAGCATCACAAGCGGCGCATTATTCAGTCTGGATTTATTGACGCTGTACACGGAAAATTAGAACCCGGCGGCGTCGTGCATCTGGCCACGGATTGGGAAGAGTACGCCCACGCCATGTTAGAGGTTATGACCGAGGCGCGTGGGTTCGCCAATATGGCCCCTGCGGGCGGTTTTTGTGCCCGCCCTGATTATCGTCCGGTCACCAAGTTTGAACAGCGGGGAGAGCGTTTAGGGCATTCGGTTTGGGATTTACTCTTCCAACGCTGTTAACGTGTACGGTTTGAAGGAACCGAGTAACTTTTACCGCTTTTGAGTGTCAGCCGCTGGGTGGCCGGAGCGTGTTAGCTTTGGCCACCCGGGAATTGGGTGTACAATTCAAAACCCATAACAATACGCCAGCACTCAAAAGCGACAGCGCCCGTTTCAGCAGCCATTCCGCCGATGCGTGCATGGGGTAAACAATTGCCGAATACAGCTATGCAACAGGACCGAAGCGCTGCGGTGCTCGCGACGCGCTCCCAGCGACTGAGCCAACTGGCCCGCCGGAGTGCGCTTTTCTTTAAACAAATTCCCCTCGCCGTCTGGCGTTTGCTGGTAGCGCTGCTATTGGTGCTTTGGCTCGCCCACAGTTTGGCGCGCTTGTTTTGGCTGGTGGTACCTGAGCCGAACGTGCCTGAAGCTCAGGTGGCGGCCAATGCCCTGATGTCCGATTCGGCGTCGAGTGGCGTGCGTCGGGTTGATATCGACGCTTTAAAACAAGTTGATGTGTTTGGCCGGGTGGATGAAGAGACGGCCGCCGAGGTCGAGGCCCGGCATATGGCGACTCCAGGCATTGAAGACGAGGCGGTGGATACTCAGCTGCGACTGCGCTTGCAGGGTATTATGGACAGCAGTGATGAGAACAGCGGTCGGGCGGTAATCGCCAGCGGTTCCAGTCAGGCACTCTATGCGCCGGGTGATGAGTTGCCCGAAGGGCGCAATGTGACGCTGGAGAAGATCTTGTCGCAGCGGGTTATTCTCAACAACAACGGTCGTTACGAATCGCTTTGGCTGTATCAGGAAGGTGAGTTCGCGTCGCGCCAGCCGCGCCGAAACGAGCCCGCGTACGAAGCCCCCAGCCGCAGCTGGGAGGGCGATGATACAGAGCTCAACGATGCGGATGCCGGAATGGATGAGCCCATGGATGACTCGGCGCAGGTAGGTCCGCAAGAGCGGGCGTCCGAGCCGGATGCTCAAGGCACCGTTGAGCAGATGAGCCGCTCGCTATCCGATGTGGTTTCCATGAGCATTCATCGGGAGAATGGGCAGATTGCGGGCTATCAAATTCGACCGGGGCGCGACAGCGCCATGTTTGACGCCCTGGGGCTGGAAGCCGGCGACATCGTCAAAGCGGTGAACGGCACTGAGCTGACCAGTCCGCAACGGGTGATGGAGCTGTACCGGAATATGGGCGATGCCACTTCCGCCACTTTGTCGATAGAACGGAATGGCGAAAACATTACGATTGATATCGATCTTGAATAAATAATAGAGCGAGGGAAACGAGTGAAAGCGCGTGTGAAACTTATGCCGAGACTGGTGGCGATTGCTCTGCTGTGCATCAGCACCAGTGCCCTTGCGCAACAGACCTGGACCGTAAACTTCAAGGATACGGATATTCAGGAAGTGATTAAATTCATCGCCGATGCCACCGGGAAAACGATTGTGGTGGACCCGAAAGTGCGCGGTCAGGTGCGGGTGATTTCCGATCAACCCGTCAACGAAGAAGAACTGTATCAGCTGTTTCTGTCCGTCATGGATGTGCAGGGTTTCACCGCGGTTGAAAGTGGCAACGTGGTGCGGATTGTCCCTAACCGCGATGCCCGCTCTTTGCCGGTACCCACCGCCTTTGGCGATCAGAGCCCCGATGACACCTATGTCACTCAGGTATTGATGCTGGAAAATATCAGTGCCTCCAAAGTGCTTCCGACCTTGCGTCCCCTTGTGCCCCAGCATGGTCATCTCTCGGCCTACGACCCCAGTAACGCCATCATCGTCACCGATACCCGTGCCAACATCCTCCGGCTCAAAGAGATTATTGCGCAGATCGACCGCTCATCGGTCAGCGAAACCGAGCTGGTGGAGCTACGTTTTGCCCGTGCCGAAGATGTGGCTCAGGTAATCAGTCAGCTTGAGCGCGGTGACCGGGAAGGTGGCAAGGCGGTAATGGTCGTGCCCGACAGCCGAATCAATGGCATTCTGGTCCAGGGTGATCAACTGCAACGACTGCGCGTGCGGGAGTTGATTCAGCGGCTGGACCGGCCCCAGGCGCGCGACAGCCGGGTGCGTGTGGTTTATCTGGAGTATGCACAGGCGGAAAATGTCGCTCAGGTGCTCACCGGCGTGTTGCAGAACCTAAGTCGTGGCAACGATACCGAAAACCAGGCCAGTGTGCAGGCGGATGAAAATACCAATTCCCTGCTGATCACCACCGCTGATGATGACATTATGCAATCGCTGCTCACCGTCATTGAGGGGCTGGATATTCGTCGGGCTCAGGTGCTGGTGGAGGCGATTATCGTTGAGATCGAGGGCATCGATGGGCACGAATTAGGCATTCAGTGGATGTATCGGGATGATTCGCGCGGCTTTGGCAGCTCCACCGATGGGAGTGGAAGTCTAGGCGCACTGGGTCGCGGGGCCTTGGATGAAAGCGATGAGGGCCTGCTCAGCCTGGCTTCGACGCTATCGCAAACCAGCGGGCAGATGTTTGGTGTTGGCCGTCTGGGTGAGCGCACCGACTTTCTGGCGATCCTCAATCTGTTGCAACAAACCAGCTCCACCAACATCCTTTCCACGCCGAACTTGCTCACCACGGATAACCATACCGCTTCTATATCAGTGGGCCAGAACGTGCCGTTTGCTACGGGGTCCTATGCATCGACAGGCGGCTCTGCCACACCGCAAAACCCTTTCCGCACCATTGAGCGCCGCGATGTGGGTGTGTTGTTGGAAGTGACGCCACACATTAACGAAGGCGATAGTATCGTGTTGAATATCAGCCAAGAGGTGTCCAGCCTGTCCTCCAACTTGGATAGCGCCGATGGTCCCATCACTAATCAGCGCAAGCTGCAGACCCAGGTGCTCACCGCCGACGGTGAAACGGTCGTGCTAGGCGGCATGATTCAGGATGACGTGCAAACGACCCAGCAAAAAGTGCCATTCCTGGGCGACATTCCTGTGCTAGGGCACCTGTTTCGCAACCAGACCAATCGGGTTCGAAAAACCAACCTGTTAATTTTTATTCGCGCAACTGTCGTGCGCGATGAGCGCACCCTCGAAGGCGCCACGGCGGAAAAATATCGCGCCATTCGCGAAGAGCAGCTGCGCCACCGCCGACGTGGCGGCATGCTGATCAATCGCAGCAATATTCCGGTTTTACCCGAGTGGGAAGTGCAGATGCGCGACGCGGGTGTTCCGCGCACCGACCCCGCCCCGCAGTTGAGTAACGAGGAGTAGCCTGTGGCCGTCGACCCCATAGTGGATGCCCAGGAGCAGGAGGCGCTACTCGGCGAAGCGCGATTAGGTGAGGCGGATGAAGGTCATGCCGCCAGCGCCACCGACGTCGAACATGCGCGATTGCCGTTCGCGTTCGCCTCGAGCCATGGGGTGATGCTCGAGCAGGAAGGCGGTTCGGTAACGCTGTTGCACCGGCCGGGCCTAAGTCTGGATGTGTTGTTGGAGCTGCAACGCTATCTGGGGGTGAGCTTTGATTTACACGAAGTGCCCGCCGAGGAGTTTCAGCAGCGCCTGACCAAGGTCTATCAAAGTGGCGAGGGTGCCGCGCTACGTGCAGCGGAAGACTTGGGCGCCGAGTTTGATCTGTCCTCTATGGCCGAGGACCTGGCGGATCGCACCGACCTGCTGGCCGGTGACGACGATGCGCCCATTATTCGCTTGATCAACGCCATCCTCTCTCAAGCGGTGCGCGAGCAGGCCTCGGACATTCACCTGGAGCCGTTCGAAGATCGCGTCTCTGTGCGTTTTCGTATCGATGGTGTGCTCAGCGAAATCCTCTCGCCCAAGGCGGAACTGGCACCGGTGTTGGTTTCACGCTTAAAAGTGATGGCGCGTTTAGACATCGCCGAAAAGCGCCTACCTCAAGACGGCCGGATAACCGTACGGTTGGCGGGCCATGCCGTAGATATTCGGGTATCTACCATTCCCTCCGCCCATGGTGAGCGCATCGTGCTGCGACTATTGGATCAGGCGGCGGGTCAGCTCAGCCTTGATCAGCTGGCGATGCCCGCGGCTGTGCGCGAGAAATTTGGCAAAGCGTTGCTCAAGCCCCACGGAATTATTCTGGTGACCGGCCCTACCGGCTCCGGTAAAACCACCACCTTGTACGCGGGTCTCAGTCAGATCAATACTCGCAGCCGCAATATCCTAACCATTGAAGATCCTGTGGAGTACTTATTGCCGGGAATCGGCCAAACCCAGGTCAACACCAAAGTGGACATGACCTTCGCCAGGGGTTTGCGCGCCATTTTGCGCCAGGATCCGGACGTGGTGATGGTGGGTGAGATACGCGACGGCGAAACCGCCGAGATTGCCATTCAGGCCAGTTTGACCGGTCACCTGGTGTTATCCACCCTGCATACCAATACCGCCATCGGGGCTGTGATGCGTTTGAAAGACATGGGCGTGGAGCCGTTTTTGCTCGCCTCCAGTCTGGAGGTGGTCATGGCTCAGCGACTGGTGCGGCTGTTATGTGATCACTGCAAAGAGCCCCATCAGCCCAACGAGTCTGAGCAGGAGCTGTTACAGTTGCCGGCAGATGCCACCATCTATCGTCCTGTGGGCTGCAAACACTGCAATAACATGGGCTACCGAGGGCGAAAAGGTATTTACGAGCTGATTGAAATCAACGAAAAATTGCGGAGCCTGATTCACGAACAAGCGGGGGAGCAAGCCCTGTTGGCCGAGGCCCGCAAACACAGTCGCTCCATTCACGACGACGGGCGCCAGTGCGTCCTCGATGGCATTACCAGCATGGAAGAGGTCCTGCGGGTGACCACGTCGAGCTAGTGAGAGCATAACAATATGGGCGCGTACAGCTACCGAGCACTGAACGAAAGCGGCAAAACGGTTAGGGGCATTCTGGACGGTGACTCCGAGCGCCACGTGCGCAGTCTTTTACGGGCCAAAAAATTCAAGCCCTTAGAAGTCACCAGCGTAGCCAGCCAAACCCGCGAGGATACCCGCGGTGGTCTGTTTGCCTGGCGCGGCCGTCGCGGCGGCCGGCTTAGCGCGCGGGATTTAAGCTTAGTGACTCGCCAACTCGCCTCTTTGGTGAAGTCCGGTTTGCCTCTGGATGAAGCCTTACACGCCACCGCCAAGCAGCAGCAAAAACCGAACACGAAACGCATCTTATTGCAGGTGCGCTCGAAAGTACTCGAGGGGCTGAGTTTGGCCCAGGCGCTGGGTGAGGTGCCGGGTGCGTTCGACACTATGTACCGGGCACTGGTGCGCGCCGGGGAGAGCTCCGGCTATCTCGCGCCGGTCCTCGAGCGTCTGGCGGACTATACCCAGAGCAGCCAGCAGGTTCAGCAAAGGCTCAAAACCGCCATGATTTACCCGCTGGTGTTGCTAACCATCAGTTTAGGGGTTATCGCTTTGCTGATGGCTTTTGTGGTGCCGCAATTGGTCGGCGTTTTCCAGCATACGGATCGCGAGTTGCCGATGTTGACGCAAATATTGATCAGCAGCAGTGATTTTGTGGTCAATTACGGTGTCTACTGCGTGCTGGCCATAGTGGCGCTCTTTATTGGCTTTAAACGCCTGCTGCGTCACGAGGGGCGGCTGCGCCGCTGGCATCAGCTCAAATTGAAAATGCCGGTGTTGGGGAACCTGATTCTGCAAATCGACAGTGCCCGTTTTGCTGCAACCTTGAGCCTGTTGTCCTCCAGTGGCGTACCGTTATTGCAGGCGTTAAGAATCGCCGGCCAGGTAATGACCAATAAAATCATGCAGGAATCCTGCGAGCAGGTGGCCGAGGCCGTGCAAGGGGGCAGCAGCTTGCACCGGGCGTTGGAAAATGCCGGCTGTTTCCCGCCCCTGTTAGTGCAACTGGTGGCCAGCGGCGAAACTAACGGCACCTTGCCGGAACAGCTGAGCAATGCCGCTCAAGATCAGGAGCGAGAGCTGGAGATGATGCTCGGCGTTGCTATGGGGCTGTTGGAGCCAGCCACGGTGGTGTTTATGGGCGGCGCAGTGTGCCTTATTGTGATGGCGATCCTTATGCCAATCTTTGAAATGAATACACTGATTTAATTTGAGTTTTTCGGGAGACTTATAAGATGAGCAAACAGTTCAGTTGGCGTGGCCAGAGGGGCTTTAGCCTTATTGAGATTATGGTGGTGGTGATCATCATCGGCCTGCTGGCCAGCATCGTGGCACCGGCTGTACTCAACCGTGCCGACGATGCCCGCATACAGAAAGTGCATGCGGATTTTCGCAATATCCAAACAGCACTGAAGCTGTATCGCATCGACAACTTTGTCTATCCGAGCAGTGAGCAAGGCCTTGAAGCGTTAGTTGAGCGGCCCACCATTGCCCCTGTGCCCCGTAACTGGCGCCAGGGTGGCTATTTGGAAGAGCTGCCCAGAGACCCGTGGGGCAATGAGTATCAGTACCTGAGTCCGGGTGAATCGCGCGAGTACGATATCTATACCTTGGGCGCCGATGGTGTTTCCGGCGGAGATGGACAAAATGCCGATATCAGTGTCTGGGATGCCGCTGTTCAGGACGATTAAGGTTTCCGCTGATAGGCGCACTCGAGATAGGCGCACTCGAGATAGGCGCGCCCGAGGCTTCACACTTATCGAGCTTCTGGTAGTGCTGATGGTGATCGGCATAGCGGCGGCGGCCGTGGCGCTGTCGCTGCGTACCGGCGGTACGTCACAGCTGCAGGAGGAGATGGAGCATTTTTTATTAAGCGCGCGTTTTATTTCCGAACAGGCGACCCTTAATCAGGAGGTCATCGGCCTGTTTGTGGAGCCGGGCGATGCCAGTGCCCGCACTATGGGCCAATGGTGTTACGAGTGGCAGCGCTTCATTGATCAGAGCTGGCAGCCTGCCTCAGACTATCTGAGCCGACGCTGCTTGCCCGAAGGACTCGATCTGGAAATACTGGTGGAGGGCGAGCCCTACGAGTACGATCCGCGGGCCACGACGCCAGCGCCCGTTCTGGTATTTTACCCCAGTGGCGAAGCCACGCCGTTTGAATGGGCCATCACGCCCACGGCTTTTAGTCGCGATCAACAGGTTCAGCGGGTGGAGGTGACAATGAACGGGCGCATCCGTTGGCGCAACGAGGAAGAGGCCCAGCAGCAGTACGAGTACGAGCCATGGTAAATACTTCAAAGCGCAAGGGTCGCGGTTTTACCTTGATTGAAGTGATGGTGGCGCTGGCCGTTGTGGCCATGGCGCTGCCGGCACTGGTGTCGTTGGTCATGACGCAATTGGACGGTACCGCGGCCATGCGCGAGCGCACCCAGGCGTTTTGGGTGGCGGAAAATGAAATGACGCGACTGCAACTGCAGCAGCGCCTGTTACCAGATTTTACGCTGCCCGAGAGTGCCAGCGGCGAACTGGATGCGGCCGATCGGGCCTGGTACTGGCGCATGGAAACCGAGGCCACAGAAGTGGACGACATTCGGCGGGTGGAGTTTATCGTTTATCGAAACGAAGATCGCGACTTCCCCGTGGCGCGCTTAGCGGGCTTCTTCCATGCGACACCTTAAGTGCAGCGCTGGTTTTACGTTGTTGGAGGTCATGGTGGCCATTGCCATCAGTGCCGTGGTAGCCGTGTTAGCGTATCAGGGCTTGAGTTCGGCCAGCGCCGGTGCTGAGCGAAGCCGGGAAATTCTTACCCAGATCAATGAGCTCGATCGCGCCTGGCAAATATTCGCCGCGGATATGCGCCACGTGTTAGCGCCAGAGCTGGGCCCAACCGGGGGACGTTTTCAGTTTCAGGCGCAGAGCCTGGAAGGCGGCGCTGATGTGGAGCAGCGGCTGTTGCTATTTGTACGCCGCAACTGGTTCAACCCGATGCAGCGCCCGCGTAGCGATTTGCAAGAAGTCAGCTACCGAATTGAAGAAGGCACTTTGTGGCGTGATTATCGGCCCTACCGCAATATGCCCTACGACGAGTTTGCCTTTGAGCAGGGGGCCGCACGGCAGGAATTGCTCAACGACGTCACCGATATTGAAATACGCTTTTTATCCATGGCGGCTTTGCAGAACTCGGGTCGCGGCGTGCTAACCGGCGATGACTACATGCGTGATTGGGCTCCGGCCTGGCCGGACCCGAACCAGATGGGCAATCCTCTCGCGTTGCCGCTGGCGGTGTACGTTCGTATCGAGATCGAAGGGGTAGGTGCCAGTGAGCGCTTATTTGACATTGTCTCGCTCTAACCGGCGCTTCGTTCTCGCCCATCAACGAGGCGCGGGGCTGATCATTGCCCTGTTGGTGGTCAGCGTTGCCGCGGCTTTGGCCATTCGCTTTGCGGGGGATTTTCAGTTGGGCATGGCCCGGGCCGAGAGTCGCTGGCACGGTGCGCAAACCCGCACCTATTTGCGCGGCGCCGAAAATATGGCCGCCTATCTGCTGGCCGAATTCGGGCCCGCCCCCGATCTGGCCTATCGAGGCGAGGACTGGGACGTGGAATTTCCTTTTGAAATCGATGAGGCCTGGGGTTTTGTCGCCGTTGACGATGCCAGTAGTCGATTCAATCTGAACGATTTGGCGGGCAACCTGAACGGTGAACACGCCCACAACGACTGGCAGCGTTTTAGCGAGCAGCAGCGTCGGTTTATTCGGTTGCTGCAGAGTTTTCAGGAGGAGTTGCCGCTGCACGAAGATGAGGCGATCGCGGTGCTTGAAGCAGTGGTGGACTGGCTTGACGCCGACGATGAAACCAGCGGTTTTGGTGGCGCCGAAACGGATTATTACCAGTCCCTCGATCCCCCGTACCGACCGGCGAACAACCTGTTTGTTAGCGTGGACGAATTGCGGCTGGTACGCCACGTTACGCCCGAGCTGATGACGTTGTTGCGCCCCTATCTGGTGGTGCTCCCCGCCGGGCAGGGGCTCAACGTCAACACTCTGCCGGATCGACTCTTGGGTACCATTAACGCTCAGGATCGCTTGCAACCATTAACGGAAATGGAGTTGGGCCTATTGCGTCAGGACTGGCCCCAGGAGGGCTATTTCAGTAATGTGCAAGAGTTCTCCGGTAGCGGCGCTTGGCAGAGTATTGGTGCGACGCCCAACGTTCAGGACCTGGTGGTGGGCACCAACTATTTTTTGGTTACCAGCCAAGTGGCCCTGGTCCAGCAGCGGCGCAGCATGGAGTCCATTTTACGCCGCACCGAGACCAACGTTTACGAAGTGGTGCGCCGCAGTGACAGTTACTGATCGCCGCGGCCTATTCCTGTTAAGGAAAAGAGATGGCGAACAATCCGCTCGCGCGGTGAAATTGCGACGGTTCCTATGACATGATTCCGTAGTAGCTGTCGCTGCTGGATAACGCCTACAAACAACAAACGACCATAGACTATGACCAAGCAATTGCTGCTTTACCCAGATATCGCCCCCGACCAGTACCAGTGGTGCTGGCTCGATGACGAGCGTCGTCCAATCCTGGACTCCGCTGCCGAGGGGGATTTGGAGCGCCTGTCCAGCATTTTAGGTGAGGGCCATCACAGCGTCTGGCTGCTTCTGCCCGGCACCAAGGTGGTGACGCGGGAGCTGGAGTACGGCGAGTCCGAGCGTAAACATCTGCAACGAATGCTGCCTTTCCAGCTTGAAGAAACGGTGATCGGCGATATTGATCAGTTCCACTTTGCCTTGGGCCCGGCCCTGGATGGCCGCGCGGCCGTCGCCTATGTGGAAAAGCCCTGGCTGCGGAATATTTTCGCCCAACTGGAACCGTTTCAGATCGAAATTACGCGCTGTTCGGTGCTGCCTCTGTTATTGCCGCTCACTGCGGATGTTGGGGACATTGATGAGGCGGACACCGAGCAATACCCTCACTGGACTTTACAGTTACATAATGACGAAGTGCTGGTGCGCTACGCCCCCAGCCTTGGATACAGCGTTGAGCAATCCCAGGCGCGGCTGAGTTTGGAGCTGTTGCTTACCGCCCAACAACGAGTGGACAACCTTCCTTCTTTAGATCTGCGTGCGGGTACCGATGAAGAGCTGGCGACGCTGGAAGCGCTGCTGCCCAGCCAGTTAGCGGAGCGGGTGGAGCGGCGCCAGCGCGTGCGCTTTTGGGACTTGGACTATCTGGCACCCGATATCAACCTCTGTCAGGGGGAGTTTTCGCAACGCCTGCCGGTGGAGCGCTGGTGGAAAGACTGGCGTAATCTGGTGGTGGCCGCCGCCGCCTGTTTCCTCGTTTACGTGGGCGTTATGGTGTTTCAGGTGCGTACGCTGGAGCAGCAAAACCTCGCCGTGCGTCAGCAGATTGAACAGGCGTTTCGCGCCGCCATGGGGCCTGGGCGCATGACCAATCCAGAAGTGCAATTGCGCCAAGCGGTGGCCGAGGTGCAGCCGGCCAGCGCCGCGGGGCGTCTGGTAACGCCCGTGCTGGCGGATCTTTTGCCGGCCCTGGCCACCGACGAGACCACGGTGCGCTCCATCGCCTACGCGGCCAACAGCGGAGAGATTAATCTCAGCGTTCAGGCCAGCGCTTTTAGCAGCATTGAAACCTTGCGCGAGCGTATCGCCGAGCGCGGCCTGCAGGCCGAAGTGCTCAGTGCCAGCGCCCAGGGAGATGTGCATTCCGCCCGTCTGAGAATCCGGCAGCCAAACTCATGAACCAGTTCTTTGAATTTCTCTCCCGCTACAATCGGCGCGAGCAAACCATTTTACTCGTGGGCGCGCTGGTGGTGTTTGTTTATCTTCTGTGGCGCGCTGTGTTGGTGCCGCTGCAGGATTGGCGCTCGGAGCAAATTCAGCGCAATGCCAATGTGCAGCAGGCTCTGGGCCGGGTTGAGGTGCTCAGTGCTCGCCTGCAGGAATACCGCCGTTCTGGAAACGGCAATGGCCAAAGCAGCGGTAATCTCAGCCGGGTGATCGACACCAGTCTAAGCGCCGCCGGACTCGCCATGAGCGGTTTCCAACCGGGTACCGGTGGCGAAGCCCGGGTGCGTTTCGATCAGGTGCCCTACGAACGGTTTATACAGTGGCTCCACGATTTGGAATATCGCTACGGTATAAGCGTCGTTGATATGACCATTGCCGCGACCAACGAGCAAGGCATGGTGACCGTCAACATCCGCCTGCAGCAGAACTGAGGGTAGGGGGCGAGCCACATGAAATTGGGAGTATTTATATTGCGAGCGCAGGTATTGAGAAGACAGATATTCAGAGAACAGGAATTCAGAGGACGGGCGCTATCATGATCCCGGAACGCTTCTCCGAGTTTGTCCCGCGGTTACGCTGGCTGGTGCTGCTATTGGTGCTCACACTGGGCTTTGCCATCACGCAGATCCCGGCTACCTGGGCAGCCTACTTGATGACCCAGGGCAACACCCTGGGTATGAGCGGAGTCAACGGCACCGCCTGGCAAGGGCGCGCCAGCATGACCAGCGTTGAGATCGACGGCATCCCCTATTCGCTGGGAGAGCTGCGCTGGCGGCTTAACCCCGGGTCTCTATTGCTGTTGCGGCCCTGTGCCAACGTGGTTAGCGAGCTGGAACGCCAACGTATCGAAGGGCGCGTCTGTACGAGTATCAACGGCCGAGTGTCGGTGAGCGATGCCAGCATCGACGCTCCCGCCACCTTGGTTCAGGCGGGCATCCCGGTGCCTCTGGATGGGCAGTTGGCCGCGACAATCTCCTCCATGGTGCTGCGCGGCGAACAGCTGCACGACCTACAGGGGCGACTCAGCTGGACCAACGCCCGGGTGCAGGCGGAGGGCAGTTGGACCAGCCTGGGCAGTTACGCCTCGGAGTTTAATTATAATGGCCAGGGCGCCATCGTCGCCCAGGTATTTGATCTCGATGGGCCGGTTGATCTGGACGCCACGGTTACGTTGCCCCTGACCGGCGGGATCGATATACAGGGCCAGATGGCCCTGACGCCCGCGTTCAGCGCCGATATACAGGCTGAAGAGTGGCTGCCCCTGCTACTGGAATCCCCCGAGCGCTATCGCTACCGGTTGGATTTGCAGTTATAGCGCAACGGAGACATGGGCTGCTGAGAACGTTTTTAAGCGCACTTTTTCTGCTACTGGCCAGCGCCGCGAAGCGGGTGCACATTTCGAAAGAAATAGCGCTGTTGTTGGAAAAATCCCTCGCCTTTTGTTGTCTTACGCACGGCGCGTTCGATATCACCTATGCCTCGCTGGGGCGCTACTTCGATTACCGCACAGGCCAAAGACCCACCGACGGGCCGGACACGAAGTCCGACCTAAAGTAATGGTTGTGTCGTTGAGCGAATGAGCGAGACAGTTTACTGTCGCTTGCTGTATTCCAGGCGGTCCATGTTGGTGCGGATATCGGACAGCAGAGTGTCACTCCAGCGGCGAAAGCTGCGATGAATCACCGGGGTTCCGCGTCGTTCGCCGTAGTTCAGGTTATCCGAATCCCGGTAGCTGAGAGCGATCTGTTCGCCGGTTATCGATAGGTCCACCTGAAGCCAATGGGTTCGCACATGCAGATCGGCCACCAAATCATTGCCCTTCTCTTCGGCGATGGTCCAGCCGCGTTGAAATAGCGCGTCAACCACTACTTTTTTCGCCTCTGATGCGTTTAAACTGGCGGGCACTGGAAGGGGATCGGGGTTTTCCAGCGGCGCTACCCGCTGGGCGAAAACAAGACCTGGAAGCAGCGCCAATAAGATGAGTGTTAAGCGAACCAGTTTCATAACCTTAACTCCTTGAGTCCTTGAGGGATCCGCACGGGATTCCGTAATGGCGGCTAATTATGTGGATTTACCGCTTGGCGGACTATAACGAGTTTCAAACAAACACGTCAACGAGCCGCTGGCGTCGCTCTCCTCATCGTGCAAAATGATTCCGGGCGGTATAAAGATGGCGGCTGCATTGAATGTATTGAGCTGTACTCGCCCACGGTGTAGTTCTGGGTCGAGACAGTCAGGTCCCGAAAATTATGATAGTTAAATTCAACACCGTCCCAGTAGAGGTTTACGGGGCTGCGCTTAAAGTTGGGCGCCAAGCCCCGGGGCAATTCATAAGTGGCGCCAAGGCCAAAGGTCAGCGAATCCAGGCATCGCGAAAATCGAACAATCCCTGGTAAAAGTGCGCTCCTGTTTAGCAGGCTGTTGAAAAACGTTTTCGAGGCAGGCTATGCAAGGCAAAAATGGCCGAAAAAGCGCAGTTTACTGGAGT
>DAHVRW010000299.1 GCA_027322215.1 Marinimicrobium sp. | reverse complement strand
CCCGAAGAATATCAGCTACTTTGCTTTCACGGGTACGCCGAAACACTCCACCCTCATGCTGTTTGGTCGCCCGGCCGATCCATCCCGTCCGGCATCGAAATCCAACTTGCCGCAACCTTTTCACCGGTACCCCATGCGTCAGGCCATCGAAGAGGGCTTCATCCTCGACGTGTTGCGCGGCTACGTGCCCTACAAAACAGCCTTCAACCTCGCCAAGCAAGTGGGCGACATCAAGCGCGTCAGCGGTAAGCAGGCCAAGCGGGCACTGGCTCAGTGGATGTCCCTGCATCCCACCAATGTCACACAGAAGGTGCAGTTCATCATTGAGCACTTTCACAAAAATGTTGAATCCCTGCTCGATGGCAAGGCCAAGGCGATGGTGGTCACCAGCTCGCGGGCGGCGGCCGTGCGTTACAAGAAGGGTTTTGACCGCTACATCGAGAAGCACCCCGAATATGCCGCCATTCGTTCCCTGGTGGCCTTCTCTGGAAAGCTGACCGGCAAGCAGGTGATCCAC
>DAHVRW010000298.1 GCA_027322215.1 Marinimicrobium sp. | reverse complement strand
CCGCATCCGGGCACCAACACGGCGGCGCGGCCACGCATACCCATGTGCATTCAACACGATGGGATTCTTCGAGCGAACAGCCAAGTCGTCTGCGCTCGTCGTCCCCGCGCTCGTCATCCCCGCGAAGGCGGGGATCCAGTGACTTCAAGAAGCGATGGTTCCCCGTCCCCGACACAAGCGCTCGGGGATGACGTTCTTTCGCGGGAATGGCGACCTGATCATTCTCAATGGTTGATCGCGGATTCGTATCAAGCAAACTCGCCGCGCATCTCGGCGTGCAGCGGCGGCGCGTTGCGCGCCCATTCAGCGGCCTCCAGCTCGAACCACGCCAGCGGCTGCCCGCCATAGGACGGATGCGCGAGCACGCGCTCGCCGCGGCGCGACAGGCCACATTTTTGCAGCACGCGCTGCGAAGCTGTGTTGTCGAGATGGGTGATCGCGGTGATCCGCTGCAGGCCGCGCACGGTGAAGCCATAGTGCAGCAGCGCCAGACTCATCTCGGTGGCATAGCCATGGCCCC
>DAHVRW010000297.1:261-530 GCA_027322215.1 Marinimicrobium sp. | reverse complement strand
CGCAGCCCAATCCGCGCGTCGGCTGCGTGATCGCGCGCGGCGCCGAACGGGTGGGTGAAGGCTTCCATGCGCGCGCCGGCGAGCCGCACGCCGAGGTGCATGCGCTGCGCGCCTGCGGCGAACGCGCGCGCGGTGCCACCGCCTACGTGACGCTGGAACCCTGCGCGCATCACGGGCGCACGCCGCCCTGCGCCGATGCGCTGGTGCAAGCCGGTGTGGCGCGCGTGGTGGTCGCGTGTAGCGACCCGTTTCCGCGGGTGGCCGGCGCC
>DAHVRW010000297.1:0-251 GCA_027322215.1 Marinimicrobium sp. | reverse complement strand
ATCGCGCGCCTGCGCGATGCCGACATCACGGTCGACGCAGGCCTGATGCAGGACGCCGCGCGCGAGTTGAATCGCGGCTTCTTCAGCCGCATCGAGCGCGGCCGCCCGTGGCTGCGCCTGAAACTGGCCATGAGTCTGGATGGTCGCACCGCGCTGGCCGACGGCCGCTCGCTATGGATCACCGGCGAGGCGGCGCGCCTGGACGCGGCGCGCTGGCGCGCGCGCAGCTCGGCCATCCTCACCGGCGCCGG
>DAHVRW010000296.1 GCA_027322215.1 Marinimicrobium sp. | reverse complement strand
CCCGGCAGCGCCAGAGCCTGTGCATCGACGGCGCGCGCCGCGGCATCGGCGTCGCCCAGCGCAAGGGCGCGCTGTTCCAGCGCGCGCAGCGAGGTGTACTTCCACGCCTCGTTGCGCGCAGCCGGCAGGCCGTCGCGCAGGAAGGCGGCCAGATGCGCGCGGCGCGCGGCGTCCAGCCAGGCCACACCCGCGCCCGGCAAGCGCGGCAGCGTGGCAGCGGCGGCCTCACCCACGGCGACGGCGAAGGCGTTGCTCATGCCGCGCTCGCCGCCGGCTGGCGCCCGGCGACCCAGGCATAACCGTGCTCCTCGAGCTTTAGCGCCAGCGTGCGATCGCCGCTCTCGACGATGCGACCATCCGCCAGCACGTGCACGAAGTCCGGCACGATGTAATCCAGCAGACGCTGATAGTGCGTCACCACGATGAAGGCGCGATCGGCGGCGCGCAGCGCGTTGACGCCATCGGCGACCTGCTTGAGCGCGTCGATGTCGAGGCCCGAGTCGGTCTCGTCGAGGATCGCCAGCTTCGGC
>DAHVRW010000295.1 GCA_027322215.1 Marinimicrobium sp. | reverse complement strand
GAGGCAGCCAATGCCACGCAGCTGCGGCGAAACTTCTCCGGCTCGCAGATGCTGTACGTCCCCGAGGTGTTTTGGGACTACTGCCGCATGGACGTGATGGTCATGGAGCGCATCCACGGCATCCCCATCAGCGACATGGCGCGGCTGCGCGCCCTCGGGACCAACATCGCGCAGCTCGCCGAAAACGGCGTGCGCATCTTCTTCACCCAGGTGTTCCGGCACAACTTCTTTCACGCCGACATGCACCCGGGAAACATCTTCGTCCTGACGGACGATCCGGCGCGGCCGCGCTATGCCGCCATCGACTTCGGCATCATGGGAACGCTCGCTCCGCGTGACCAGCATTACCTGGCGGAAAACTTCCTGGCGGTTTTCGAGCGCGACTACCGCCGCGTGGCGGTGCTGCACATCGAATCCGGCTGGGTGCCGCCCGGGACCCGTATCGACGAGATGGAATCGGCCATTCGCACCGTCTGCGAGCCGATCTTCGAGCGACCGCTGCGGGACATCTCCTTCGGAAGGAGATGTCCCG
>DAHVRW010000294.1:287-532 GCA_027322215.1 Marinimicrobium sp. | reverse complement strand
GGCGCTGGCCAAGATCTCCGACCAGAAGCCGGCGATCATCTTCGTCGACATCATGATGCCGTGGCTGGACGGCTATCAAACCTGCGCGTTGATCTAGAACAACCCGCTGTTTCGCGCCACGCCGGTGATCATGCTCAGCTCGAAGGACGGGCTGTTCGACAAGGCGCGCGGTCGCATCGTGGGTGCCGAACAGTATTTGACCAAACCATTCACCCGTGACGAACTGCTGGGTGCCATCCACCGCC
>DAHVRW010000294.1:0-277 GCA_027322215.1 Marinimicrobium sp. | reverse complement strand
CATCATGGACGTCATCATGCCCGGCATGAACGGCTTCCAGGCGACCCGTACGCTCACCCGCGACCCGCTCACGGCGGCGGTGCCGATCGTGATGATCACCACCAAGTCGATGGAGACCGACCGCGTCTGGGGCATGCGCCAGGGCGCCCGCGCCTTCATCACCAAGCCGGTCAACGAGAAAGACCTGCTGGCTTGCATCAACGAACTGCTGTCGAGCGGGACATGAATCAGTCCGTCAATCGCACGCCGTTTGAAATCCTGGCCCGATACGAGCGGC
>DAHVRW010000293.1 GCA_027322215.1 Marinimicrobium sp. | reverse complement strand
CATGATGATGTCGTCCTCAACCGGCAGCGGGCAGCGGAGCGGGCACCTGATGCGGCACCGGCTCGGGGATCGGTACCGGAATCGGCTTGATCAGGTGCGCGCGCGCATCGGCGGCGGTGTGCCACAGGTTCCAGGCCATCACCCACATGCCGGCCAGGATCAGCAGCCCGCCACCCCAGCGGATCAGGTACATCGGCCGGATCGCGATCAGGCTGTCGAGGAAGCCGTAGGTGAGCGCGCCATCCGGCTGGCCGGCGGTCCACATCGAGCCCACGTACAGCAGGGTGCCCATCATGTGCAGCCAGAAATGCAGCTCCATGCCGCCGCGCGAATGCATTTCCGGCCGGCCCAGTGCGCGCGGCGCCATCGCGTACAGCGAGCCGATGGTGATCATCGCCACCCAGCCAAGCGAGCCCGAATGCACGTGGGCGATGGTCCAGTCGGTGTAGTGCGACAGCGAGTTCACCGTCTTGATCGCCATCATCGATCCCTCGAAGGTGGCCGCGGCATAGAACACCAGCGACATCACCATGAAT
>DAHVRW010000292.1 GCA_027322215.1 Marinimicrobium sp. | reverse complement strand
CCCGGCGCGGAAGGCGTACACCACCCGCAGGGCGTGCCCGTCGTCGTGCCCGGCGACCAGGGCGAGACGGAAGCCGGCATGGAGGAGCTCCCGCGCTCGGGTAGGGAGGTCGCCGGTGGCGATGAGCTCGCTGGTGCGCTGCGGCGCGGGGTCCGCCAGCCGGTGGGGCGTCACCTGACGACGACCCGGGCGGCGGCGGCGAGCAGCGTCTAGGTGCGCAACAAGGGCACCATTCGCTTCCACCGTTTGAAGACCGTGCAGCATGAGAAGGGCCACCTGGTGGCCGCATCGCGCTCCGGGGAGATCGGTGTGGTCGATGATTTCGGCCGCGAGCGTGAGCGCTATAAGATTCCCTACGGTGCAACGATCACCGTCAAGGAAGGTCATCAGGTCGCCGCCGGACAGGTGGTTGCGACCTGGGATCCGCACACTCACCCGGTGGTGACGGAAGTTGCCGGCTTTGTGCGGTTCCAGGACTTCGTCGACGGCCTGACGGTCACCACCCAGGTCGATGAGGTGACGGGTCTGTCGAGCACCG
>DAHVRW010000291.1 GCA_027322215.1 Marinimicrobium sp. | reverse complement strand
TGCACCGGCCGCCCGGACGTGCCTGCGAGTTCCATGGCTTTCGGCCCATCCGCGTGCGCGCGGCTTGCGCTAGCGTGCGGATGTTTCCGATGGAGTCGCGATTATGCGTAAACGCTTGTCCATGGGGCTGCTGGGCGGCCTGCTGATGCTGGTTGGCGTGCCGCTGCAGGATGTCGCCGCCGACGAGGCCGCACTGCCCGCCGGCAATCCCTTCGCGGCGCCCAGCGCGCTGCCGTATCGACTGCCGCCTTTCGACCGCATCGGCAACGATGATTACGCGCCGGCCTTCGCCGCCGGCATGGCGCAGCAGCGTGCCGAGATAGCCGCCATCGCCGCCAATCCCGCGCCGCCCACCTTCGACAACACCCTTGTGGCGCTGGAAAAGACCGGGCAGACGCTCAACCGCGTCAACCTGATCTTCAACGCCCTCAGCGGTGCCAACACCAATCCTGTGCTGCAGAAGGTGCAGGAGCTGATGGCCCCGCGCTTCGCCGCGCAGGCCGACGCGATCTATCTCGATCCGCGGCTGTTCGCGCGCA
>DAHVRW010000290.1 GCA_027322215.1 Marinimicrobium sp. | reverse complement strand
GCCGGCCGCCGCCGCCGTGCGCTGACCGGCGCCGATGCGCCTGCACATCCTGGGCATCTGCGGCACCTTCATGGGCGGTGTCGCCGCGTTGGCGCGCGAGCTGGGTCACGCGGTGGAGGGCTCCGACGCCAACGTCTATCCGCCGATGAGCACGCAGTTGCAGGCGCTCGGCATCGCGCTGCACGAGGGCTATGCCGCCGCGCCGCTGCAGGGGCGGCCGGAACATCCGCCGCCGCAGTGCGTGCTGGTGGGCAATGCGCTCGCGCGCGGCAACGCGGCCATCGAATACTTGCTCGACAGCGGCCTCGATTACACCTCTGGGCCGCAATGGCTGGGCGAGCATGTGCTGCGCGGCCGTCACGTGCTGGCGGTGGCCGGCACGCACGGCAAGACCACCACTACGGCGCTGCTGGCGCACTTGCTCGAGCAGTCGGGCCTGGCGCCGGGATTCCTGATCGGCGGCGTGCCGGCGGGCTTCGCGGCGTCGGCGCGGTTGGGCGCCGGCCGGCATTTCGTGATCGAGGCCGACGAGTACGACAC
>DAHVRW010000028.1 GCA_027322215.1 Marinimicrobium sp. | reverse complement strand
ACCGCAGTATGGCCCTATACATGCCTAACTTAATGAATACAGCGAGGCTGACCGCCAGCGTGATGCCCAGCACAACGTAGGCTTTGTCGAAGAACGGAGAGGACAGAGTGCCGAGGCGTAAAAAAACCGCTAGATAAAAGGCGGTGATGATGGCGATACTGTCATAAACCAAGCAAATGGTGCGCTTGGTTGTTCGGGAAGACTCGAAAAGAGCATCCAACATGTTGTTATTGACCTCAGTAAACTCTGTTTTCCATTAGAACTGGAATCCCGCTCTCTGGCACCAAGCGCCATGCGTCGCGCCATACCACGTTAGTATAAAACAAGTCACCGGAATTTGTGAGCCTTCGTTGCGGGCTTATGAGTCTTCGTTGTGGAACAACGCTGTCCAGTTGTCCGCTCTCAGGTCCACGCGGGTCAGACCACAATTCGAGCCGTTGTATCCCGAAACTTGAACAAAAGAGGGCTAAAAAGGGCGTATGGGACACCGGTCCCTTGAAATCACCGCTGAGGCAACGGCGATGGGCGCGTTTGTAGTCGCCCCACGGAGTAAGAACAGAGCGGGTACACCCCAATGTAACATCTGACGCCGAACTGTCTTACACTTTACGTCCCCAGTGCGGAACGTCTGAGAATGGATCTGGCACGGGTATTGCTCTATTACTTCTAACCACAGCGAAATGAGAAAGTGACGGACTTTTGACATGGCCGAACGAGATGATCGGGAACTGAGCCCAGAACAACAGGCCGCGGCACAAGCGGCTAAACGCAGAAAGCGCCTGATTTATGGCGTTATCGCCCCAGTCGTCTTGGTGCTGCTTCTGGGTGGAATCATCATTTGGTTGCTGTTGCGCGAGCCGGACCCGGAAATTCAGGCAGCGCAGGCGGCACAGAATCCTGAAGCCGTGGATCAGCGTGCCATTTATTACCCCCTGGGGCAGAATTTTACGATGAACTACGATGTGCGCGGCCGCCAGCGGTACCTACAGGTGCAGGTGACGTTAATGCTGCGGGACAGCGCGGCGGTGCAAAGCATTGAGTTACATCAACCCAGCATTCGCAATACCCTGGTCGGGTTATTCAGTGGCCAGGTGTTTGAGGATTTACAGACACCCGAGGGCAGGGAACTGCTACGCCAAGACGCGCTGCGGGGTGTGCAAAGTGTATTGGAACAAGAAATTGGCAGACCTGTGGTAGAGCAGGTGCTGTTTACCCATTTCGTTATGCAGTGATCGCAAAGGTAGCCACTGGTGCAAGACTTACTCTCTCAAGACGAAATTGATGCGCTTCTCCACGGCGTCGACGAAGGTGACATAGATACCGACGACGATATGGATGTGGAGGCGGTTAAGGCCTATGACCTAACCAGCCAGGATCGCATTGTGCGTGGGCGCATGCCCACACTGGAAATGATCAACGAGCGCTTTGCCCGTTATACCCGCATCAGCATGTTCAACATGTTGCGGCGTACCGCCGATGTGGCGGTTGGTGGCATTCAGATTCAAAAGTTTGGCGAGTACGTGCATACGCTGTACGTGCCCACCAGCCTTAATATGGTTAAGTTTCGGCCTTTACGCGGTACGGCATTGGTCATTCTGGATGCGCGCCTGGTATTCAAGTTAGTCGATAACTTTTTCGGCGGTGATGGCCGGCACGCCAAAATCGAAGGGCGAGAATTCACTCCCACCGAGCTGCGCGTGGTGCAGATGGTGCTGGACCAGCTGTTTGTGGATCTGGCCGAGGCTTGGAAAGCGGTACTGCCGCTCACCTTTGAGTACGTGAACTCAGAGGTGAATCCATCATTGGCCAACATCGTCAGCCCCAGTGAAGTGGTGGTGGTCAGCACCTTTCATGTGGAGCTCGATGGCGGCGGCGGTGATATGCATATCACCGTGCCTTATTCCATGATCGAACCGATTCGGGAAGTGCTGGACTCCGGATTGCAAAGCGACAGCGATGATGTGGATGAGCGCTGGGTACGCGCGCTGCGCGAAGATGTACTGGCTGCGAAGGTGGATTTGGAGTGCGATGTGGTGAGCCGGGAAATTACCCTGCGCGATATCGTCAATTTAAAACCGGGCGATGTCATCCCTGTGGAAATGCCTGAGTACCACGTGGTAACCGCCAATGGCGTGCCAATGTTTCGCACGCACCTTGGACAACACCGGGGCAACTTGGCACTTAAGATTCACGATTTTATTGATCACAGCAACGCCTACAACATAACGGCGACCGAAGGGGGAATTAAAAGTGGCGAACGATAAAGAAAATGACAGCACCATCGATCAGGGCGACCTGGCCGATGACTGGGCGGCCGCCATGGAAGAGCAACTGGACGCCGACTCGTTTGACGATGCGGATACGGTGGAGCTGGACGAGCTGGAGAATAACGTCAGCCCCAACACCAATCCGGAGCTGGATGTCATTCTCGACATTCCCGTCAACATCTCCATGGAAGTAGGGCGCACGTCCATCACCATCCGCAACCTGTTGCAGTTAAACCAGGGCTCGGTCATTGAGCTGGACCGGCTCGCCGGAGAGCCGCTGGATGTTCTGGTCAACGGTACGTTGATTGCCCATGGCGAGGTGGTGGTGGTTAACGAAAAGTTCGGTATTCGCATGACCGACGTTATCAGCCCCGCCGAGCGCATCAAAAAACTGCGTTGAGCCCGGTACCCGCGCCACGGCGCCAGTACCAGAAGTCATATTTGGAGTTCCAATGCCACACGTCCTCAGGCGCTGCCTGTTTTGGTTGGGCGCCATAACTTTGGCGCTGCCCCACTGGGCTTACGCTGAGAGTGCGCAATCCCCCGCACCGGTAGTGGGTACCAGCGGCCACTTGCTCAGCATGACCGTTGGTTTGCTGTTGATCATCGTACTGATCTTCGCTTTGGCCTGGCTGCTGCGGCGCTTTGGCCAGGGCGGTTTGTTCATGCAGCAAAAGTCCATAAAAATTGTCGCGGCTCTGGCGCTGGGCACACGCGAGCGCATCGTGGTAGTGGACGTGGGCGGTAAGCAGATTTTGCTGGGCGTGACCGCGCGTGAAATTAACACACTTTATGTGTTCGACGAGCCTGTGATCGATGCGGAGTCGTTGCCAGCGTCGTCGGAATTCAGCCGCAAACTGATGGCGGTGCTGAATAAAAAAAGCGGCGGAGGTACGTAGCGCTGTGATTGTCAGTAACGCCGTGATTGCAAGTAACGCCGTGATTAAAAATACCCCTGCCATTCATCGCGCCGATGGTATGCACGGTACCCGTAAAGCGTGGTGGCTGTGCTTGGTATTAGCGCTGTTACTTGGTTTTTTCAGCGCCCCGGCGCTGGCCCAGGATACACCGCCGGCCGGCGAACCCAGTGCACAAATCGGCAGTTTACCGGCCATACCGGGCCTGCCGGCGCTGACGGTGACCACCGAGCCGGATGGCTCACAGCAATACACGGTAACGCTGCAGATTCTGGCCATTATGACGGCGCTGACGTTTCTGCCAGCGCTGTTGCTGATGATGACCTCCTTTACCCGCATTATTATCGTGTTTTCGATTTTGCGTCAGGCACTGGGCTTGCAGCAGTCGCCCTCTAACCAAATTCTTATTGGCCTGTCACTGTTTCTGACCCTGTTTATAATGCAGCCGGTCATTAGCACGGTGAACGAAAACGCGCTGCAGCCCTACATCAATGAGCAGATCAGCGCGCAAGAGGCGCTGGCGCAAACCGCCGAGCCATTTCATACCTTTATGCTCAGTCAGACCCGTGAAAGCGATATTGCGTTGTTCGCGGGTATTGCTGGCAGCCCAGTGCTGAACGGGCCGGAGGATGTTCCTTTCAGCATTTTGGTGCCGGCGTTTATCACCAGTGAGCTGAAAACAGCGTTTCAAATTGGCTTTTTGATTTTTATTCCGTTTCTGGTGATTGATATAGTCGTGGCCAGCGTGTTGATGGCCATGGGGATGATGATGCTCTCGCCGTTAATTATCTCTTTGCCCTTCAAAATTATGTTGTTTGTGTTGGTGGACGGCTGGGCGATGATTATCGGCACACTGGCGGCCAGCTTCGGCGTGTAGAAGATCGCCGAATAAGCCTGTGATCACCACACCAGCGCAGGTAGGCATCCACCCGAGACTCGCCATGCCCAGGCAGGCGCGCCTTTATCTAATACACGACATGCCCGCGCGGGCGGGCATCCAGATATCTAATACGCGTCATGCCCGCGCAGGCGGGCATCCAGAAAGGTCAATGTTTTTTAGAGGCTCCCTATGACCCCCGAACTCATCATGGATCTATTTGCCGACGCGCTGATCCTGACTGTGCTGATGCTGATCGTTATCGTCGGGCCGGGGTTGGTGGTCGGCCTGATTGTAAGTATGTTTCAGGCCGCGACGCAGATTAACGAGCAGACGTTGAGTTTCTTGCCTCGCCTGTTAGTGACGCTTACCAGCATTATGATTGCCGGCCCCTGGCTGCTACGGGAGTTTATGGACTTGTTTGAGCGGCTGTATACCAACGTTCCGTTCTTGATTGGGTAAACGTAACCGGCCGGCACAACGAGATTTGTTATGCAAGAACTGGTGCTAAGCGAACAACAACTGATGCAATTTATCGGTCAGTACATCTGGCCAATGATGCGCATCGGCGGTGTGTTGTTAGTCATGCCGGTGATCGGTGCCCAAACCGTGCCCGCTCGGGTGCGGGTGCTTCTGGCTTTGTTTATTACGTTATTGATCGCGCCTTTGCTGTCGCCGCCACCGGATGTGTCGCTTATCTCGGTGCAAGCCATGGCGATGATTGTGCGGGAGTTGCTGATCGGTATCGCCATTGTCTTTCTGTTTCAGGTAGTGCTGCATGTGTTTGTGCTGGCGGGACAGTACGTGGCCATGAAAATGGGCCTGGGGTTTGCCGCTATGAATGATCCGTCCACCGGGGTCAGTGTCACGATTTTGTCCCAGTTCTATCTGTTGTTGTCGACCCTGTTGTTTTTGAGCGTTAACGGTCACCTGATGGTGCTGGACTTGCTGATACAAAGTTATGGCACCTTTCCCATCGGAGGTTCAGGGCTGGGGTTTGACAGTTTTGTGCATATGGCGCACCTGGGCTCGTGGATGTTTCGGGCCGCACTGGCCATAGCGCTGCCTATATTTACTGCGGTGCTCGTGGTCAACATGGCCTTTGGGGCCATGAACCGCTCCGCTCCTCAGATGAACGTATTTACGGTGGGTTTTCCGTTAACCCTGATTTTTGGAATTTTCGTGATGTGGGTCAGCCTCTCGGTATTTTTGTCCAGCTTCGAGCTGGTCATGGAAGAGGGGTTTTTCGCCGCCCGTGAGCTACTGAGGTTGAACTGATGGCTCAAGAAGACGACAGCGGTCAGGAAAAAACAGAACAGGCAACGCCTCGAAAACTGGAGAAGGCCCGGGAGGAGGGGCAGATTCCCCGATCCCGGGAATTGACCACCAGTGCCATTTTGATTCTCGGTACGATCGCACTGTATTTTTTTGGCTCCCATATGGCCGGCCGGTTGATGGCCATAGGCCGCCACAATTTCGATCTTAGCCGGGAGGCGGTCTTTAACCCCGCGGCTATGGCGGAACATTTGGTGGCTTCGGGCTACGAGGGGATTGTGAGCTTACTGCCTTTGTTCGCCGTGCTGCTGGCGGCATCGATCATTGGCCCTATTGCCTTGGGTGGCTGGCTGTTGAGCGCCAAGGCCATGGCGCCCAAGGCCAGTCGGCTCAATCCCATCGCAGGGCTCAAGCGTATGTTCTCCATGAAATCGCTCATGGAGCTGGCCAAATCCATCGGTAAGGTGTTGCTGATTTTGGGCGCTGGGATAATCGTGATGGCGATTCAGCGCCAGGATATTTTACGTCTTTCGGATATGGAGACCACGGCGGCCGTCATCTACGCGCTGCGCTTAAGCGCTTATGCGGCCATCGCCATGGCGGCGGTGACAATTATCATCGCCATGATCGATATTCCCATTCAAATGTGGGAGCACGCCAAAAAGCTGAAGATGTCTCGCCAGGATATCAAGGATGAAATGAAAGATACCGAAGGTAAACCGGAGGTTAAAGGCCGCATCCGTCAGCTGCAGCGGGAGATGGCTCAGCGCCGAATGATGGCGGAGGTGCCCAAGGCCGATGTGGTGATTACCAACCCCACCCACTATTCAGTGGCGCTCAGTTACGACCCAGATACCATGGGTACACCAATTTTGCTGGCGAAGGGGTCGGATCATACGGCGTTGAAAATCCGTGAAATCGCCAAGGCGCACAAAATCGAGATTATTGAATCGCCGGCACTCGCTCGGGCGGTGTACTACACCACGGAAATCGAGCAGGAAATTCCCGCTGGTCTGTATATGGCCGTGGCCCAGGTGCTTGCGTACGTATTTCAACTGCGCAGTTACCGCCGGGGGCAGGGCGAGCGGCCGACGTACCCACGCAATATCACTGTCCCGCCGGATATGCGCTATGACGGATAATCCGGGCCATTGAGCACATCGGCACCGCCAAACTGCAATAAAAATACCGCTTTTGCACAGATAGGTACGGTTCTTGCGAGGTATGCGATAGGCATCTAAAAAACGTCAAGAAACCGTCCACTATGGCATTACCAAATTTTCGTCAATTAAATACCGCTAACAGCCGGGCTATGCTCCGGGATGTCCGTCGGCAGGGTTTGGGCAACCTGGGCATACCGTTATTGATGGTGATGTTGTTGGGCATGATGATCATGCCCATCCCTACGTTTGTGCTGGACGCGCTGTTTACCTTCAACATTGCATTGTCCATGGTGGTGTTGCTGGTGGGCGTCTACGCTATGCGTCCGCTGGACTTTCAGGCGTTTCCCACCATTTTGCTGCTGGCCACCCTATTGCGCTTGGCTTTGAACGTGGCCTCCACCCGAGTAGTGCTACTGAATGGGCACGAGGGTGGGGACGCCGCCGGTAAGGTGATTCAAAGCTTTGGTGAGGTGGTGATCGGCGGTAACTACGCGGTCGGTCTGGTGGTGTTTTTGATTCTAATGATCATTAACTTCGTGGTGGTCACCAAGGGTGCAGGACGAATCTCCGAGGTCAGCGCCCGTTTTACCCTCGATGCCATGCCCGGCAAACAAATGGCTATCGACGCGGACCTTAACGCGGGCCTGATCGATCAGGACGAGGCCCGCCTGCGCCGTAGCGAAGTGGCCAGCGAAGCCGACTTCTACGGGGCCATGGACGGTGCCAGCAAGTTTGTCCGCGGTGATGCCATTGCCGGTGTGCTGATTCTCGTCATAAACGTAATCGGCGGTTTGGTGATCGGCATGGTTCAACACGGACTGGATTTAGCGACCGCGCTGGAATATTACATTTTGCTCACCATCGGCGACGGGCTGGTGGCGCAAGTGCCATCCCTGTTGTTGTCCACGGCCGCGGCGATATTGGTTACCCGGGTTAACAGTGCCGAGGATATCCGTGAGCAGGTGATGAACCAAATGTTCGCCTCGCCCAGAGCGTTGGCCATTGCAGCCGCGATTTTATTGCTCATGGGCTCCATCCCCGGTATGCCCCACATGGCTTTCCTCGGACTGGGTTTGTTGTGTGCAGGGCTGGCGTATTTCATCTATTGGCGTCAGCACCAGCCCGAAGCGGTCGCGGAACGTCAAAGCGAATTTATCCCCAACAACAAGCGCGCTGGTGAAACGGTATCGGTATCTCAGACCGGGAGCGACGCTGGCGCAGCAGCGGCACAGCTGCCCCCCGCAGCCGAATCCGCCGAGCTGGGCTGGGATGATGTGCAGCCAGTGGATGTGATTGGACTGGAGGTCGGTTATCGGCTGATTCCTCTGGTGGATCATACCCAGGGTGGCGAACTGCTCGGCCGGATCAAAGGCGTGCGTAAAAAGCTCTCCCAAGAGATGGGCTTTTTGATCCCCACCGTGCACATCCGGGACAACCTGGAGCTGGCCCCTAACGGGTATCGCATCAGCCTGATGGGGGTAACCGTGGCTGAGGCTGAGGTATACCCAGATCGGGAAATGGCCATTAACCCCGGTCAAGTATTTGGTGAGCTGGAGGGTGTGAAAACCAAAGATCCCGCGTTTGGGCTGGATGCGACCTGGATTAACACCGATCAGAAAGAGCAGGCCCAGACATTGGGTTATACGGTTGTGGACGCCGGCACTGTGGTGGCCACCCACCTGAACCAGATACTGCAACAGCACACCTGGGAACTGCTTGGCCACGAGGATGTGCAGAAACTTCTGGACAGACTCGCTGAGACCTCGCCCAAGCTGGTCGAAGAGCTGGTGCCCAACACAGTCAGTATTAATGTCCTGCTGAAAGTGCTGCAAAACCTGTTGCGTGAGCGGGTGCCGATTCGCGACATCCGCTCCATAGCCGAAGCTTTGGCGTCCAGTGGCGGCAAGAGTCAAGATCCCGCCGCACTTACCGCCATGGCAAGGGTCGCTCTGGCACGTCAAATCGTACAGAACATCGTGGGTTCAGAGCCCAGCGTGCCGGTTATCACGCTCGATCCCCAGCTGGAACAGATTTTGCTGGGTACTGTACAGCAAGCACAAAAATCTGGCGTCGATGACAGTGCGTTTATCGAGCCGAGCCTGGCTGAGCGCTTACAGCGGTCGTTGGTAGCGGCGGCGCAAAAGCAGGAAGTGGCGGGTAAACCGTTGGTCTTATTGGTGGCAGCACCGCTGCGCATGATGCTGTCGCGCTTCGCTCGCCACAGTGTGCCAGACCTGCAGGTTCTGGCGTACACCGAGATACCGGAAACAAAACAGATCACCATTGATGCCACGGTTGGCGCTGAACAAAATTAATGATTGCCCGGCACCATGACTCACAGCCTGGCTGTGAACCGAGGAGAGAGACATGCAAGTAAAACGTTTTCTAGCGGCGGATATGCGGCGCGCCTTGGAGATGGTTCGCCAGGAGTTGGGGCCGGACGCAATTATTTTATCGAGCACCCGGACGAAAGAGGGCGTCGAGATACTGACGACCAAGCAGACGCCGCCCCCCTTACAGGCAGAAACCGTGCAGCCTGAAATCACACCGCCCGACATCGCGCAGCCGGAACTGCCTGAGACGGCCTCCGCTTCAGCAACCCCCGGCCAACAGCGGGTTGAAGCAATAGAGCAAGCGCGCCAACGCCAATTGACCAGCCGCGCGGTGGAGGAATCAGCCGATGAGTTCTTGCGCGCAAACCAGCGCGTAAACGCCGGTATTCCCCGCCGGGCCGCCACCGAGCGCAGCATGGCGTCAATGGCGCCCAAACCCGGTTCAGCCGCTGAGCGTTACGGCTTGCGAGATTTACCAGAGCCTGCGCCAACCAGTAGTCGCTCAGCGAGTAGCTCAGCCGCTCGTGAGCTGAGTCAGTTGCAAACCGAAATGGCGGAAATGCGCCTGTTGCTGGAAGAGCAGCTGTCCCAAATGCTCGATGTGCGCGGTACGCCGGGCACGCCGGTGTTGGCCAGCGTGAGCCGTCGCCTCACGCGGCTCGGGCTGCCGAAGGAGGTCACCACGAACGTGTTGCAAGGTTGTCGACGGCCTCAAAGCTTGAGCCATAGCTGGTCCGATGCGCTGGCGACCTTATCGCAACAGTTGCCGGTGGACGCCAGTGACCGGGTCAGCAAGGGCGGCGTGTTCGCCTTGGTGGGCCCCACAGGAGCGGGAAAAACCACCACGATCGGCAAGCTGGCGGCGCGCTATGTTATGGAGCACGGCCCGCGAGATGTGGCGCTGGTAACCATGGATAGCCACCGCATCGGCGCCCAGGACCAACTGCGGGCTCTGGCGCGCATTTTACGCGTACCGGTGCGGGTGGTGGACGAGAGTCATTCTCTGGAGTCAGTACTGTTCAGCCTGCGCCGCTGCAAGTTAGTGTTGGTGGATACCGCGGGCTTTAATCACGGCGATCCGCTTCTGGCGCAGCAAATGCGAGCCCTGGCGCAACAGCCCCAGGTAACGCCACTGTTGGTACTGTCTTGTAATAGCCATCCTCAGGTGCTGCGCGCGTCGCTTCATGCCTACGGTGGCGGCGCAGTACAAGGCTGCATTTTTACCAAATTGGATGAAAGTGCGAGCCTTGGGGAGGCGCTGGGGCTGGCCATGCAGAGCGGTTTGCCCATCGTCTATACTACCGATGGGCAGGATATTCCCCGGGATATCGATGTCGCCCGAGCCCCCACGCTGGTGGCCAAGGCCGCCGCGTTGCTGAAAAATACTCCTTCGGCGCAAACACCCACACGGGACCAATCCGGGTGGCCCACCATTGTGGGCACAGCGTCGTAAACGGGACGATGAATAGCGACAGATGAATAGCAATATAAGCCCTGCCAAGGGAGTTGAGGAGTTAAACAACACATGAGTTTACTGCGACCCGTACAGGTCATTGCCGTTTCCGGTGGTAAGGGCGGCGTTGGGAAGAGCAATATCTCCGTCAACTTGAGCATCGCCCTGGCAGAGCTTCGTCGGCGCGTCGTGCTGCTGGATGCCGATTTGGGTCTGGCTAATGTGGACGTTCTGCTTGGCCTCCAAGCCAGGCACACTCTGGCTGATGTGCTTGCCGGAACCCACAGTTTACGGGACATTCTGATCACTGGCCCCGGCGGAATCCGGGTGGTGCCAGCGGCTTCAGGCGTGCCGCGCATGGCCGCCATGGGTGCCCGAGAACACGCCGGGTTGATCAGCGCGTTCAGTGAGTTAGCCGACCAGGTGGACACGTTGATTGTCGACACGGCAGCGGGCATCTCCGACACCGTGGTGAGTTTTGTGCGCGCTGCCAACGAAGTTCTAGTGGTCGTGTGCGATGAACCGTCATCCATCACAGACGCCTACGCGCTGATCAAGGTGCTTCACAAAGAGCATGATGCCCATAGGTTTCGGGTAGTAGCCAACATGACCCGCAGCGCCCAGGAAGGTCGCTCGATGTTTGGTAAGCTCAACAGCGTATGCGAGCGGTTTTTGGATGTTACGCTCGAGTATGTTGGCAACATTCCCTTTGATGAAAACGTGCGCAAAGCCGTGCAGAAGCGAACCGCGCTTCTGGAATATGCGCCAAATTGCAAAGCGGCCCAAGCCATCCGCGAGTTAGCCAAAGCGGTGGATCAATGGCCGCTGCCGAGTGCCCCCAGCGGGCGTTTGGAGTTTTTTATTGAGCGGCTGCTGCAGGCCAGCAGTCGGTAAGCCTGGCGTTTAAGCCCGGAAAGAATGATCGTCGCCCGCGGCCCTTTGGCCGTGCGACACAGAAGCCCTGCTTCGTTCAGAGGTACCTTAACAATGGCCGCAGTGACCGGATTAGCCATGTACGATGACGCACAAAAAGCTGGCAACGAGATCCGTATCGAAGATCATGCCTCCCTGGTAAAACGCATCGCGTATCACATGATGTTGCGTATGCCGGCCAGCGTGCAGGTGGATGACTTGATACAGGCGGGCATGATCGGCCTGTTGGAAGCCGCGCAAAAATACGATGGCTCCCGGGGTGCAAGCTTTGAAACCTATGCGGGTATCCGTATTCGGGGCGCCATTGTGGATGAAATGCGCCGCGGTGATTGGGCGCCGCGCTCCGTGCACCGCAATGCCCGCCGCGTGGCCCAGGCCATGGCCACCGTGGAGGCCCGAACAGGACGCGATGCCCAGGATGCCGAGGTGGCCCAAGAGCTTGGCGTAGAGCTGGATGAGTACTTCGCTATGTTGCGAGATGCCAGCGCCAGCCGCCTGTTCAGCTACGAGGAGACCTTCGGGGAGGACGAGTACCGCATGGAAGTGGCCGGTACCAGCAGTGATCACACCAGCCCCCTGGAGACGGTTCAGCGCGATTCGCTCAAGGAATCGGTCGCTCAGGCGATAACCCAATTGTCAGAGCGGGAGCAAATGGTTCTGGCGCTGTATTATGATGAAGAGCTTAACCTTAAGGAAATTGGCGAAATCTTAGGGGTAAGCGAATCCCGAGTGAGTCAGATTCACAGCCAGGCCGCCCTGCGTTTGCGCAACCGGTTGACGGACTGGCAGAGCAATAATTGACCAAGCGGACGATTGCGGGTAGCTTGCCGGCCGGTTTTGGGCCACTTTTTTTATGCTCGAACGCCTATGCTTCGGGCCAGTCCTGCTAAACTCAACGCAGGTATAACCAATACATAGATGGGCTGGATCCAGCCCCAACGAAGTTCCCGCCAGTTACGACGGAGGTTGCATTGGATAAAAACATGAAAATCCTGATTGTCGACGATTTTTCGACAATGCGGCGGATTATTAAAAACCTGCTCAGGGATTTGGGGTTTTCCAACACCCATGAGGCGGACGACGGTGTAACGGCTTTGCCCATGTTACGCAGCGGCGACTATGACTTTCTGATCACCGATTGGAATATGCCGGGCATGAGCGGCATTGATCTTCTGCGCGCGGTGCGCGCCGACGACAAGCTGGCCAGTCTGCCGGTGCTGATGGTTACCGCCGAAGCCAAGCGCGATCAGATTATCGAAGCGGCTCAGGCGGGCGTTAATGGCTATGTGGTTAAGCCGTTCACAGCGCAGGCGTTGCAAGAGAAAATTGAAAAGGTTTTTGAGCGGGTCGGTTAAGCGCGCTTAGGTGCTCTACGACAAATCTGGCCAGGGCTTGCGCTCCAATGGCTAGTTTCCGGCTCGGTCATATACCCAAAAGGCGAAATAATGGCGTCACCAATTCAGCTGCACCAGAATCAGGAGTTTCTCTCCGAGTTAAAAGAGTGCACCAAACTACTGATTGAAAAACTGCAAGGCGATCACTACGACGAGGCAGCAGAACTGATTCATGCCATGACCGAGGCTCGGGATCGGCATATATTCCAATCCGTGGGCCGTCTTACCCGCGGACTGCACGATGCCATCGTCAATTTTAACCTCGATGGCGATTTCAGCCGCGAGCCACCGAGCATCGAAAGCTCGGAAATGCGCGATGCATCCAACCGGCTTACCTATGTGATCGACATGACTCAGCAGGCCGCTGAGCGGACCATGGACAAGGTCGACGAGGCAGCTCCCATCGCCACGGACATGGGGCAGGAGGCCGATGCACTGCGTACCGAATGGGCACGGCTTAAAACCCGTGACATGACCGCTGAAGAGTTTCGTGTGCTATATGCCCGCATGGACCAGTTTTTGGAAAAAATGGTCAGCGGCGCGGGAGTGCTGAGCAAAAATTTGCAAGAAATTATCCTCGAACAAGGCTTCCAGGATCTGACCGGACAGGTTCTCAAACGCGTGATCGGCCTGATCAGCGACGTGGAACAGGACTTGGTCAGTCTGGTGCGCATAGCCGGGCAGGTGGAAGAAATTACAGGTTTGGAGAGATTTGCCGATAACAAACAAGAGCCGGAGCGCAAAAGGCGCACGGCCTCGGGCGAAGGGCCCCAAATTAACGCTAAAGAGCGCGCCGATGTGGTATCAGGGCAGGACGAAGTGGACGACCTGTTGTCGAGCCTTGGATTTTAGAGGAAGGGTTGGATGGGTTTCGGTGACGATGAAGAAATTCTTCAGGATTTTTTGGTTGAAGCGGGCGAGATTCTCGAATCTCTGTCCGAACAGCTGGTGGATCTGGAGCAAAGCCCCGACGATACCGACCTGTTGAATGCGATCTTTCGCGGTTTCCATACGGTTAAGGGCGGCGCGGGCTTTTTACATCTCAACGCGATGGTCGAATGCTGTCATGTGACCGAGAACCTGTTCGATATTTTACGAACTGGCAAGCGGACCGTTACCCCAGAGTTGATGGACGTGGTGCTGGAAGCGCTGGACACCATCAATCTGCAATTTTCCCAGCTTTCCCATGGTGAGGAGCTAACCCCCGCTGCGCCAGAGCTCATTGCGGCGCTGGAGCGTCTGGTATCCGGGGATGACCAAGAGGCAAGCAGCGCGGCGCCCACCGACGGGGCAGCGCCCGGCACTCGCGCTGAAGGCGACATTACAGACGACGAGTTCAACCGGCTGCTGGATGCCATAAGCGATATTCCCGCCGACTCACAGCCCGATAACGCTACGAGCAAAACCGCCGACATTATTGATGATGACGAGTTTGAAGCGTTACTGGACGAGCTGCACGGGCAAGGCAAAGGTCCCGGTTCGAGCCGTGTCGAACCCAGCGAAACCATATCTTCCCAAAGTGGCAGCGACGACATCGCCGATGATGAGTTCGAGGCGTTGCTCGATGAGCTGCATGGCAAAGGCCGTGGGCCGGGTTCGGCGCCCGCCGCGAGCGCACCAGCCTCCCAGGAGCCGCCCGCGTCGGCCCCCAGTTCAGGCGACGAATCCACGGCGGACGACAGTATTACCGAAGACGAGTTTGAGGCTCTGTTGGATGAGCTGCACGGCAAAGGCAAAGCACCTAACGCTCAACCAGGCACTCAACCTAAGACCCATGCCAGCGCACCCGCTCAAAGTGCTCAGCCTCCGACGCCCGCCCCCCAACGCGGACCAGCGCCAGCTAAACCGGCCGCATCGGCTAGAGCACCGAAGACGACTCACGAAAACCCTCGAGGAGATGGTGGGGGTGAAGCCACCGTTCGCGTCGATACCCAGCGCCTCGACGACATCATGAACATGGTGGGCGAGCTGGTTCTGGTGCGTAACCGAATGGTGCACTTGGGTGAGCATATTCAGGACGAAGCCTTGGCGAAAACCGTCAGCAACCTGGATGTGGTCACCGCGGATTTGCAATCGGCGGTGATGAAAACCCGTATGCAACCGATCAAAAAAGTATTTGGTCGCTTTCCCCGGGTGGTGCGTGATTTAGCTCGCAGTCTGAATAAAGAGGTGGCGCTGGAACTGGTCGGTGAGGATACCGACCTAGACAAAAACCTGGTAGAAGCGCTGGCCGATCCGCTGGTGCACCTGGTGCGTAATTCCGTGGACCACGGCATCGAAATGCCCGATGAGCGTGAGGCCGCTGGCAAGTCCCGCCGGGGTAAGGTCGTGCTCTCGGCGCAGCAAGAGGGCGATCATATTCTGTTGTCCATCGCCGATGACGGCGCGGGTATGGATCCGGATAAATTACGGGCGTTGGCAGTGAGCAAAGGCTTGATGGATGCGGAGAGCGCCGACCGGCTATCCGATACTGAAGCCTTCGGTTTGATCTTCGCGCCGGGTTTCTCCACCAAGAAAGAAATTTCCGATGTCTCCGGTCGCGGTGTGGGCATGGACGTGGTGAAAACCAAAATCGCCCAGCTCAACGGTACCGTGGAAATCGATTCAAAGCTGGGTGAAGGCACACGATTGAATATCAAAGTGCCCCTGACACTGGCCATTATGCCAACGCTCATGGTTATGCTGGCGGACCAGGCGTTTGCTTTGCCTCTGGCCAATGTTCAAGAAATTTTCCACATGGATTTAACCAAATCCCATGTGGTGGATGGCCAGGAGTGCGTCACGGTACGCGAGAGCGCTATTCCCATTTTCTATCTGAAAGATTGGCTGGTTAAAGACGCGCCGCGAGCCGAGCGCACCGTTGAGGCACAAGTGGTGATTGTCACCGTGGGCACCCAGTTGGTGGGTTTCGTGGTGGATCAGCTGCTGGGGCAAGAGGAGGTGGTCATCAAACCTCTTGGGAAAATGCTTCAGGGCACACCGGGCATGGCGGGCGCCACGATTACGGGAGATGGCACCATTGCATTGATTCTGGATGTGCCGGGCTTACTGAAACGCTATGGGCAAAAAGCCGGCAACGCCTGGCGTCGCTCTTAGTGACGCTTCAACGGCGGCAGTTGTTTTCGTTGTGGGGTATAAACTATGCCCATCAGGGTGTTAGTGGTCGATGATTCCAGCTTTTTTCAGCAGCGACTGAAAGAAATGATTAACCGGCACCCGGATCTTGAGGTGATCGGTATTGCGTCCAATGGGCGTGAGGCAGTGGACCAAACGCTCAGCCTAAAACCCGATATCATCACCATGGACTTTGAAATGCCGGTGATGGATGGCGTGAGCGCAGTGAAGCTCATCATGGCGCAGCGCCCGACCCCGATCCTCATGTTTTCCTCTCTGACCTACGAGGGTGCCCGGGTAACGTTGGATGCACTTGCCGCGGGTGCGCTGGACTTCATGCCAAAAAACTTTGGCGAGGTTTCCCAGCGCTCGAAAGATTTAACCGACAAGCTGCATGAGCGCCTGCTCTCGTTAAGCAAAGGCCGTTTCCGTTCGGCGCCCACGCCCGCTAAAACGGCCAGCTCTACCGTCACAGCGCCACCTCGGCGCGAGCCCGCGCCCCCACCAGCACAGCCGAGGCGTAGGAGCCGCCGTGACGTGGTAATTATTGGCGCGTCCACCGGTGGGCCCGTGGCCTTAACCGATGTGCTGATGAGCTTGCCCCGAAATTTTGGCACGCCGATTTTGCTGGTGCAGCACATGCCCGAAAACTTCACCAAAGCGTTTGCGCAGCGGCTCGACCGTCAATGCGAAATTCGCGTGCGCGAGGCGGCTGACGGTGATCGATTGGAACCAGGGCTGGCTCTGTTAGCGCCCGGTGGTAAACAGATGCTGGTGGAACATCACAGGGATGGCGCCCGGGTTAAAGTCCTGCAGGAGAGCCGTGTCACCTATAAACCGTCGTTGGACATTACCTTCGGATCGGCAGCCAAGCACTACGGCACAGGTGTGTTGGGGGTCGTGTTGACGGGGATGGGCTCAGACGGCCGTGAAGGCGCCCGTATGCTGAAAGCCGCAGGCGCCGAAATCTGGACCCAGGACGAGGCCAGCAGTGTGATCTATGGCATGCCCATGGCGGTAGCGAAAGCGGGCCTGACAGACCGGGTTCTGAGTCTGGCGGATGTGGGTCCGACCTTGGCGCGAGAGGTGATCTAAATGGATATTTTGAGCATCCTGGGCGTCATCATCGGCTTTGCGGTGCTGCTGGGCGGCAACTTCATCGAAGGTGGTGCCATCTCCGCATTGCTCAACGGGCCGGCCGCGCTCATTGTGTTCGGCGGGACCCTGGGGGCGGCCATATTGCAAACCCCCATGGTGCACCTGAAACGGGCACTGCAGATATTCCGCTGGATTTTTCGTCCGCCACGCAATGCGTTTCGCGGTGGCATTGATAAGATTGTGCGCTGGGCGCAAACCGCTCGCAAGGAGGGTTTGTTGGGGCTTGAGGAAATCGCTGATCGGGAAAGCGATCCTTTTGCACGCAAAACATTACAGCTCATGGTTGATGGCAATGAGCCGGAAGTGATTCGGCGAGTGATGGAAAATGACATGTATCTGGATGAGCAGCGTGATCTGGATGCCGTGCGGTTTTACGAAAGCATGGGGGGCTATTCCCCGACAATCGGCATTATCGGTGCGGTGATGGGCTTGATTCACGTGATGCGCAACCTGGCCGATCCTGAGCAGTTGGGGCCAGGGATTGCGCTGGCGTTTGTGGCGACTATTTACGGGGTGGCTGTGGCCAACCTGTTTTTGTTGCCCGTCGCCAACAAACTCAAAATGTGCATCGTCGAACGCTCACGCCATCGGGAGCTGATGATCGAGGGCATTATTGCCATTGCCGACGGCGAGAACCCGCGCAGCATTGAAATGAAACTCACCGGCTATCTTCAATAGGCTCGGCCATGGCGCGTCGCAAACCCGTCGAAATGCATGTTAATCACGAGCGCTGGCTGGTTTCCTACGCGGACTTTATTACCTTGCTGTTTGCGTTTTTTGTGGTGATGTATTCCGTCTCACAGGTGAGCGAGAACAAACACCGCCAATTATCGGAAACTCTGATGGAAGCGTTCAGCCCCCGCTCCATGAAACCGATTCAGGTGGGTGAACTAAGCCGATCACCAACGACAAGCGTTATCGAGCTGCCCTTTGACGAGGTTCGAGAGCTGGTAGAGGCTCAGAATGAGGGGTTTGACAGTTTGGAACAGCTCTCGGGAATTTTCACCGAGGAGTTTGGTTCGCTCATTAATGATCGGTTGATACAGGTTTACAGCAACGAGTTCTGGCTGCAAATCGAGGTTCAGGACAGTATTTTATTCGCCTCTGGCAGTGCTGAGCCAAGCGCCCAGGCCCAGGCGATCTTTGCGCGCATTGCGGATATCTTGCAAGATCGGGAACATCCCATTCAAGTAGAAGGGCATACAGATAACGTGCCCATCAACAGCGTGCGGTTTCCCAGTAACTGGGAGTTGTCGGCGGCCCGGGCAGCGGCCATGGTAAAACTTCTTGAACGAGGCGGCGTGAATGCCGAACGGCTCTCCGCGGTCGGTTACGGTGAGCACCAGCCTGCCGCGAGTAACGACACCGCCGAGGGGCGGGCGCAAAACCGGCGCGTGGCGTTAATGATTGCCAGGGCGAGAATTGAGCGGCCCAGCGCTCAGCTACCGTCGCAGCTGGAGTCGTCGGTTTCCGACCTAGTAATGGATGAGGGGCCCGCCGCGGGTGAAGCTCTCGGGACGGATGAAACTCAGCCACAGGAAAACACCATAGAGGCCATAGAGCTGGAAAGCGGAGATTTGTTGTTTTCCAGCGATCCGGAACTACCTAGAAACCGCTCCCGGTAGGCACGGTTATTGCTGGGTTATCACGGAGCAGACATTTAAGTCATAACCGACCCATGACGAGACAAATTCTTGTCGCTTTGGGGCAAGGTAAAAGGTATCCACGTGCGCGTTTGGACAGTAGCCAATCAAAAAGGTGGCGTCGGCAAGACCACCACCACCGTAGCCCTGGGCGGCTTGGCTGCCGAGCAGGGCAAACGGGTGCTGCTGTTGGATCTGGACCCCCACGGTTCGTTGACCAGTTATTTTCGTCAAGATCCCGACGCATTGGAACAGAGCGTGTTTCAGCTGTTTCAGGAGCGCAACAGCCTCAGCCGCGAGCGTGTGCGTCGTTTGATCCACACCTCGCCAGAGAACAAATTGGATTTTTTGCCCGCCTCCACGGCTCTGGCCACGCTTGAGCGCCATGCGGTGGGCCAGGAGGGCATGGGCCTGATGGTGACCAGGGCTCTGGCGCAGGTATACGATGATTACGATCTGGTGATCATGGATACGCCGCCGCTGCTCGGTGTGCTCATGGTGAATGCTCTGGCGGCGGCCCAGCGCTTGATTATGCCGGTGCAAACCGAATTTTTGGCCATAAAAGGGCTGGAGCGGATGGTGCGCACCCTGACCATGATGAGCAAATCACGCCGACAGCCCTTGGCGTACACGATTGTGCCGGTCATGTTTGATCGCCGCACTCAGGCGTCGGTCAGCAGTTTGCTCGCCATTCGTAACACCTATCCCAAGCAGGTTTGGCCGGGCATGATTCCTGTCGATACCAAGTTCCGCGACGCCAGCAAAGCCGGTTTGGCCCCGCATTTATTTGAGCCAAATAGCCGCGGTGTGGAAGCGTACGGGTCGTTATATCGCTGGCTGAACCAGCGTGAACCCCAGTACGACAGATCCGTCGAGGCAGAGCTATGAAACCGGATCAGGTGTTGGAAGATTACTTCGAGGCGCTGCTGGATACCGACAAAGCCGCCTCGCCCACGCGCTACGCGGATCCGGTAACGGCACAGCGGGAGCGGTTACAGAAGCTCCTGTACAGCGTTGTTCCATCGGTGCCGGTGCCTGAGCCAGAGTTGCCCACCGTTGCGGTAACAGAGCTGGCTGAGGTCGCACCAAGCGAGCCCGCTGTGGAAGTGCCGGCGCCCGCGGCCGAGCTGGAAGTGATCGACGAACCGGTCAGTGCCGAGGCATTTAGTTATCAGGCGGAAGACCTTGAATGGTTGCCCAATGGTCGGCCCGCCTGGGCGCAACGGGATTTTGACGTACTGTTATTTGACGTCGCGGGTCTTACGCTGGCGGTACCTTTGATCGCTCTCGGGCAGATCCAACCGCTCACCGATGCCCTGACACCACTGTTTGGGCAAGCGGATTGGTTTATGGGCATACAGCCAACGCCCGCGGGCAAGATTCGCACCGTCAACACGGCCAAGTTTGTGATGCCGGAGCGTTACGATGAACGGTTTTTGGATAGCGCCAAGTATGTCATCTCCATCGCTGGTGTTCCCTGGGGGTTGGCGGTGGATTCGGTCAAACAACCGGTTACCCTCGCGCCGGAGGATGTTAAGTGGCGCGGCGAGCGCAGCAAACGGCCCTGGCTGGCCGGCATGGTTAAGGAGCGCATGTGCGCTTTGTTGGATGTGCCACGCATCGGGCAGATGTTGATGGCCGCCGAGCAAAATCAGCAAGCCTGAGGCTTAAATGACCGGAACAAACACGGCGCCCCGGATTGATTGACTATAGTAATGAATGATAACCCGAGATTTTGAGGAAAGCGGTATGGCCAGCAGCGTAAACAAGCAGCATAACGACCCCAATGACCAAACTCTGCAATGGGTAACGTTTCGGCTCGAAGGCGAAACTTACGGCATTAACGTAATGCAAGTGCAGGAAGTGTTGCGTTATTCCGAGATTGCTCCGGTGCCCGGTGCGCCGGATTATGTATTGGGCATTATTAACCTGCGCGGTAATGTGGTCACGGTGGTGGATACTCGTGCGCGGTTTGGCTTGTCCCAGGGCGAAATTACCGATCACACCCGCGTGGTCATCATCGAAAGCGATCAGCACGTTATCGGCATGTTGGTGGATAGCGTGGCGGAAGTGGTGTATTTGAAACAGTCTGAGATTGAAACCGCGCCCAATGTCGGTAATGAAGAAAGCGCAAAGTTTATTCAAGGCGTATGTTACAAAAACGACGAGCTGCTGATTCTTATTGAGCTGAGCAAATTGCTCACGGAAGAAGAGTGGGCCGAGCTCGAGGAAATTTAAACGAGGGCAGGGTATGAGCGTAGCGGAATTGACCTTATGGATTGGCGCATTGCCGGGAACGCTGGCACTGTTGTTGAGCCTATTGGCGTTGCGCTCAAGCCGTCGTGCGGGTGTCGAGCTCAGCCGCCAGTGCGCACGCCTGGAGCGGGAGCTGGCCAGCGTGAACAGTGCCGCTATCGGCATGGGGCAACGACTTATCGCTTTGGAAAAACGTTTGGCGAAAGCGGAGCCGGGTGCCGGTGCATTCCCTATGGACAACAGTGGCAGCGATTTTCCTTACTCCCAAGCCAACCACTTGCTGGAGCAGGGCTTGGACGTGGAGGAGGTGGCGCGCCGATGCGGTCTGTCCCGGGCGGAGGTGTCACTGCTCGGCGCCATGGCAATGGCGCCCCAGCGTTAGACCGCCAGCCACGTTGAATATGAACCTGGGAGCAAACCTCAGCGTTTACGCGTCAAATTGCTCACCGTTCACACCCACCGAGTCATCCCCCATCAAATACAAATACAGCGGCATATGCTCAGCGGGCGCAGGCCGGGTTGTGGGGTCTTCCGCAGGGTAGGCCGTGGCGCGCATCGCGGTGCGGGTGCCGCCGGGATTGATACTGTTGGCGCGGATAGCGCTGGCATCTTCCAATTCATCGGCCAGGGTTTGCATTAAATTATCCTGCCCCGCCTTAGATGCCGCATAGGCACCCCAAAAAGCGCGGCCCCGATTGGCCACCCCTGAACTGGTAAATACAATACTGGCGCGTTCGGCTTTATGCAGTAATGGCAGCAGCGCCTGAGTGAGTAGAAAGGGCGCGTTGAGGTTCACTTGCATCACGCGCATCCACGCCTCTGGCGAGTAGTCGCTGATGGGTGTGCGCTCGCCCAATTGGCCAGCGTTATGCAACACGCCATGCAGTACGCCAAACGTTTCCTCTAATACCTGATGCATATCCTTGTAATCGTTCGGCGTGGCGGTTTCCAGATCGAACGGATAAATCGCCGGTTGAGGTCCGCCCTGAGCTTCGATGTCGTCGTACACCTGTTCCAGTTTCGATTGGGTTCGCCCGAGCAGCACCACGGTCGCCCCATGGGCGGCGTAGGTTAGCGCCGCTACTTTGCCGATGCCGTCGCCGGCACCGGTGACGAGGATGATTTTGTCCTTGAGCAGGTCGGGGGCGGGTCGATAATCCTTGGGTAGTTTCATAAATAATCTCGATAGTGATTGGTGTACTGCCGAATTTGGGGGTGGGGAAGGGTGGGCGGTATCTCGAGACACGCTGTAACTAATCGTCAGGATAGACGATTAGCACAGCTAGGGCTGCCCGGAGGGCTGGGCACAAGGATGTGCCCAGTGAATACATCCCTGTACGCTCCGCGTCGGCGTCCTGCCGACGAGGGTCTCAAGAAACCGCCCACCCTTCCCTTGGTGCTGATGTGGTATCCGTCATGGTTAACAGTATCAACCGGCTTCCAAAATCTGTTCAATAATCGTGCGCAGCTCCGCCACGCTGTCGGCCCGGTAGTCGGCCTGCCAGGTCGTGATGTCGTCTTCGGGTTCGATGTAACCATACCCAGCGGCGATGGTGATGGCGCCAGCTCGCCTGCCGCAGTCGATGTCGCGCTTATGGTCGCCCACATAAATCATCTCTTCCGGCACACACCCCACATGTTTGGCAGCTAACAGCAACGACTCAGGGTGAGGCTTGCGCTCGGCCACATGGTCGGGGCAGATGACAGTGACCGGTTCTGGCTGCATCGCCAGGGCCTCCATTAACGGTTCCGCGTAAACCGCCGGTTTGTTGGTGGCCAAGCCCCACACAATGCCGCGAGCGTCCAGGTCGTTCAGCAGTTCCTGTATGCCGGGAAATGGCTGGGTGTGTACGGCGAGGTGATCGGCATAAAGATCCAGTAAACGCTGGCGTAAGGGCTCGAAGTCGGGGTCTTTTTCATCGATTCCAAAGGCCAGACTGACCAGCGCACGCGCGCCGTTGGAGACGGTGGTGCGAATGGTTTCGGGGGCCAGTGTGGGCTGTTGGTTTTCGGTCAGTAACTGATTAACCACCACGACAAAGTCCGGTGCTGTATCCAGCAGGGTACCGTCCAGATCAAAGATTACCGCACGGATGGTGGTCGCTAACGGGCGTGTGGATTCTTGAAATGCATTGTTCAACATAGAAGAGCTCGAATTAAAAACGTTTAAACCGGTTTTTTGGCGTGCAGTAAATAATTGACGCCCACATCCGATGCGTTCAACTTGTAGTGTTTGGTGAGCGGATTGTAGGTCATGCCAGTGATGTCTTGCAGTTCGAGATTGGCC
>DAHVRW010000289.1:293-540 GCA_027322215.1 Marinimicrobium sp. | reverse complement strand
TAGGGCACCACACAGAACGTGCAGTACTTGCTGCACCCTTCCATGATGGACACGAAGGCGGTCGCACCCTGCGCCCGTGCCGGCGGCAGATTGTCGAACTTCTCAATCTCCGGGAAAGACACGTCCACCACCGGCCGATGGCTGCGGCGCGTTTCCGCCAGCATCTCCGGCAGGCGATGCAGCGTTTGCGGCCCGAACACCAGATCCACGAACGGCGCGCGCATCACGATGCCTTCGCCCTCCTGGC
>DAHVRW010000289.1:0-283 GCA_027322215.1 Marinimicrobium sp. | reverse complement strand
CCAATTGCGAGAATACCTTCTCCTGCGCCTTCTCGCGCACCGAGCAGGTGTTGAGCAGCAGCACGTCGGCCTCCTCGGCCTGCTCCGTCAATGTGTAGCCGCACGACACCCCGAGTACCTCGGCCATTTTCGCCGAGTCGTACTCGTTCATCTGGCAACCGAAGGTCTTGATGTGAAGTTTGCCGGGCATATTCAAGAGGAGAGGGAGATACCCCGGTTCATACCTGAGTTACAATCAATCATGGGACGATTTTCTGCAGTCATGCAACTCAGACTATCTCGA
>DAHVRW010000288.1 GCA_027322215.1 Marinimicrobium sp. | reverse complement strand
GCAGGCGCGCCGCGCGCTGGAGATCACTGCCGTCGGCGGCCATCATCTGCTGCTGATCGGACCGCCGGGCACCGGCAAGACGATGCTGGCCGAACGCCTTCCCGGCATCCTGCCGCCGCTGTCGGAATCCGAGGCGCTGGAAACCTGCGCGGTGCTGTCGGTGGCCGGGCAGCAAGCCGACCTGGCGCAGTGGCGGCGGCGGCCGTTCCGCGCCCCGCATCACACCGCCTCGGCGGTGGCGCTGGTCGGCGGCGGTTCGCTGCCGCGGCCGGGTGAGATCTCGCTGGCCCACCACGGTGTGCTGTTTCTGGACGAGCTGCCGGAGTTCGACCGCCACGTGCTGGAGGTGCTGCGCGAACCGCTGGAATCGGGCTGCATCGCCATCTCGCGCGCCGCGCGCCAGGCCGAGTTTCCGGCGCAGTTCCAGCTGGTCGCGGCGATGAATCCCTGCCCCTGCGGCTACGCCGGCGATCCGCGCGGGCGCTGCCGCTGCACGCCCGAGCAGATCGCGCGCTACCGCGGCCGCGTCTCCGGCCCGCTGC
>DAHVRW010000287.1 GCA_027322215.1 Marinimicrobium sp. | reverse complement strand
AGAGCCTGCCCCCGCGAAGGCAGGGGCGGGAAGCGCTTCTAAACAGCGAAGCTGGTCATCCAGTGAAGGCGGGGGCGGGAAGCGCTTCTTAACAGCGAAGCTGGTCATCCATCGCTTGCTGAAGTCACTGGATCCCCGCCTTCGCGGGGATGACGAGCAATAGGAGTGCAGGAATGCGGCCAGTGGCCGCCCGGCGGAGGACATGGAGGTCGAGTATCGCGAGCTTGTGATCGGGTTTGGCGATAGCGGCTACGTGGTGTTGTATCGCTACGATGACGCGATCGCAGTGATCCTGGCCGTGCGCCATCAGAAAGAGGCTGGTTACTGACGTGGGTGGCGCAGGACGTGCCGTGCGTGCTGGTGAAGCTGCTGTTGTTTGGCGTGCTGTTTGGGCGCGTCGCGAGAACATGTGCAACATGCCGCGCGGCTTGTGGGACCGACGCCCGCGGGCGCAAGGGGCCGGCGCCGCCTGTGCTTGTGCAAGCCCGCGATGCTAGTGAGCCGCGCGCAGAGCCTGCCCCGCGAAGGCGGGGCGGAGTCCAG
>DAHVRW010000286.1:276-546 GCA_027322215.1 Marinimicrobium sp. | reverse complement strand
TCTGTGCCTCGATCTTGCGCCCCTTCGGGCCGGCCGTACTCATGATCTTCCCGCTACTGCAGGGTCCGGGCGACCTCGACACGCGCGAAGCACTCGATCTGATCGCCCACACGCACGTCCTGATAGTTCTTCACGCCGATGCCGCACTCGGTGCCGGCGCGAACCTCGCTGGCGTCGTCCTTGAAGCGGCGCAGGGACTCGAGCGCTCCTTCGAAGATCACCACGTTGTCGCGCAGCACGCGAATCGGATTGTTGCGCTTCACGAAGCCC
>DAHVRW010000286.1:0-266 GCA_027322215.1 Marinimicrobium sp. | reverse complement strand
CCACGCCGAACTTGCTTGAGCGGAACACCTCGCGCACCTGCGCCACACCCACGATCTGTTCCTTGATTTCCGGGCGCAGCAGGCCCGTCATCATCTGCCTCACGTCGTCGATCGCTTCGTAGATGATGCTGTAGTAGCGCACTTCGACGCCTGTTTCCTTCATGGCCTCACGCGCTCCGGAATCGGCGCGAACGTTGAACCCGATGACGAGCGCTTTGGAGGCCGCCGCCAGCTGCACGTCCGAGACGGTGATACCGCCGAGGCCG
>DAHVRW010000285.1 GCA_027322215.1 Marinimicrobium sp. | reverse complement strand
GGACGGCGGGCCTGGGTTGCTATTTGGGGTTTCAGTAGGTTTCTAGTTGTCTAACACAAGTGATTGCTAGTAGAATAATTGAATTCATCGCGGGGTGGAGCAGTCTGGTAGCTCGTCGGGCTCATAACCCGAAGGTCGTTGGTTCAAATCCAACCCCCGCCACTAGGAAAAGGCCAGGTCAGAGGCCATTTGTCGGCCCCGGCCGCCGAGCATTTTAGGGCCCAAGTCAGCGTCGCGCGCGATACGCGCGCGATCTTCCTCACCGGTTGTCGGTGCCCAGCTCGGGGCCGGAAAGCATCGGTTCGTCGATGTGGGCGCCCGCCATCTAGCGCCTCCCAACGTAACCTGACGCCACCTGAGGGGCAGAATCGGCCCATTGCAGGTCTGGGGGCCCCGCCCCGGCCGGTGGTGTGGCCTTGACGCCGGCGCGGCCAGCTTTGCAGTGGTGCCAGCCCAGGGCGATCTGAGCGCAAGGGCGAGCTCGGCGCCGGCGGCCGGCTTTGTAGTGCCAAGAGCCCAGGGCGATCCGCAAAGGCCCCCAGCCAGG
>DAHVRW010000284.1 GCA_027322215.1 Marinimicrobium sp. | reverse complement strand
CGGGGCCCCAGTCGATACGCCACTCGGCGAGCCCGGCGCCGATGCCTTTCAAGTTGCTGGTGTTGCCGGCCGCCATGCGCGCCACGGCGCTTGCGGTCTTGGCCGCCGCTGGTGCAGCCAGTCCCATGAACCAGTCCCGGTAGTGGTTACAGCCATCGGCCGTCAGATATTCCTCGACGATGGGCATGGATCAGGCCTTGTGCATGGCGCATGGTAACGCATACGTGCCTATTGATGACAGGCATGGGTCCATTCCAGGCCGCTGGATTGCCCGGTGAATCATGCGCGACGCAGCCAAGTGCCAGCCTGCCGGACGGCGTGCAGCCTCATCATTTCGGACGGCGCGCAGCCATCTCGCGCCGCCTCTTCGTCATCCCCGCCACCTCTTCGTCATCCCCGCGCAGGCGGGGATCCATCGCTTTCTGAAGTCACCGGATGACCCGCACCGCTGGTGTGAAGCGATTCCCGCCTGCGCGGGAATGACGAGCAATAGGAGCGCTGGAATGACGGGCAGCGGGAGTGTGGGAATGGCCTTGTCTCTCGTCATC
>DAHVRW010000283.1 GCA_027322215.1 Marinimicrobium sp. | reverse complement strand
ACGGTGCAGCGGGCAACATAAACTCGTTCCCGGTTCAGTTGCCGCCAGACCTTGTCTGCTCCATAAACCTGCATGTTGAATTCCCATACACGGCGGATTTCCGGTATCAGTTCGTCATCCCGTTTTGCTCGTGCGCAACGCAATTCCGGGCGCCGTTGTTCAGCCGCATGACGCCGGTATGCTGACGGGGCGATCTGCAAAACATCACAGATCGGCTCGACCCCGAATACATGTCGATGCTGATCGACAAATGCTCTCAGAATTTGATGCGGCGGTCGAGCTCCGCCTGGGCAAAAAAAGCACTCGCGAGTTTCAGGATTTCATTGGCCCGGCGCAGTTCCTTGACTTCACGTTCCAACGTCTTGATCCGCTCGCGCTCTTCGGTGGTCACACCATCACGCACGCCGGTATCAACCTCGACTTTTTTTACCCATTCATGCAGGGTGTGCGACGAACAGCCAATCTTGGCTGCGATGGACACTACCGCGGCCCTCAGGGAAGGATATTCGCCACGACATTCCTGCACCATGCGCACGGATCGTTCTCGGAC
>DAHVRW010000282.1:271-551 GCA_027322215.1 Marinimicrobium sp. | reverse complement strand
ATACCGGCCGCATCCGCGCCGCCGAGCTGGGCGACAGCCTCAAGGCCGTCACCGCGCGCCCGCCCTCTGCCGCCGAGCTGCGCAGCCTCCTCTTCGCCTGGAGCGTCTGTAAGCACGTCAAGTCCAACGCGATCGTCTATGCCCGCGACGGGCAGACTCTGGGCATCGGCGCCGGCCAGATGAGCCGTGTCGACGCCGCCCGCTTTGGCGCCATGAAGGCCGCGCTGCCCCTGCAGGGCTGCGTGGCCGCCTCCGACGCTTTCTTTCCCTTTCCCGACGG
>DAHVRW010000282.1:0-261 GCA_027322215.1 Marinimicrobium sp. | reverse complement strand
GGCCGTGGCCCAGGCCGGCGCCACCGCCGTTATCCAGCCCGGCGGCTCCGTCCACGACCAGGATGTGATCGCCGCCGCGGACAAGCTCGGCCTCGCCATGGTCTTCACCGGCATGCGCCACTTCCGGCATTGAGGCGCGGCGGTCCATCCACCCTTGCCGCCCCATGCGCCAGTTCCGGCACCCGCTCCGCACCTGCGCATCTGGCCCTGTGGCAACCCTGGTCCCCTCCAAATTCCTGCATTCGGCAAAGACGCAGCGAC
>DAHVRW010000281.1:293-551 GCA_027322215.1 Marinimicrobium sp. | reverse complement strand
CGGTATCGGACGCGCAGCTCGCTGCGGCCTCCAAGGCGTTGATCATCGGTTTCAACGTTCGCGCCGATTCCGGTGCGCGCGATGCGATGAAGGAATCCGGTGTGGAAGTGCGCTACTACAGCATCATCTACGAGGCCATCGACGACGTCCGCCAGATGATGACCGGATTGCTGCGGCCGGAGATCAAGGAGCAGATCGTGGGTGTGGCGCAGGTTCGCGAGGTGTTCCGCTCGAGCAAGTTCGGCGTAGTCGCCGGGT
>DAHVRW010000281.1:0-283 GCA_027322215.1 Marinimicrobium sp. | reverse complement strand
CCGAGGGCTTCGTGCGGCGCAACAACCCGATCCGCGTGCTGCGCGACAACGTGGTCATCTTCGAGGGCGCGCTCGAGTCGCTGCGCCGCTTCAAGGACGATGTCAACGAGGTGCGGGCCGGCACGGAGTGCGGCATCGGCGTGAAGAACTACCAGGACGTGCGCGTGGACGACCAGATCGAATGCTTCGCGCGCGTCGAGGTGGCCCGGACGCTGCAATGAGCGCCGCCGACTCCAGGATCCGCAAGATCGAAGCGCAGCTGCAGCGGGTGATCGCGGGCCTG
>DAHVRW010000280.1 GCA_027322215.1 Marinimicrobium sp. | reverse complement strand
CCTCGATCGGTTCCAGCGCGAGGTTGCTGCGGATGCCGGCGAACTGCAGCGGGCGATCGCGCGCGGGATCGGCGCCGCTGGTTTCGTAGTCGTGCCAGTAGAAACTGTCGTTGCTCATCGGGGTTTCAATCCAGCATGCGTTGCAGCCATTGCCAGAGTTGCGCGTCGGCGTAGGCCGCGTCCCAGGCATTGTGGTTGGCCTCGGGCAGTTCGCGATAGTGCAGCGGCGCGCCGGCGTCGCGCAGCGCCGCCGCCAGCTCGCCGCGGCGAAACAGCTGCGGCGTGAACGCGCGCCAGCGCTCGTCGCGCGCTTCGGTGGCGACGCTGCGCGCGCTGGCGTCGGCGCGCTTGAGCGTGTCGCGCAGCGGTGCGCCCAGCAGGCCGCCGTCGGTCGCCGTGGCCTGCTCGATCAGGCGGCTGATGTCCGCCTGCCGCACGCACGGGCGCGCGGCGTCATGCACCAGCACGAAATCGGCGGCGCCGACCGCGGCCGGCAGCGCGGCCAGCCCGGCCAGCACCGAATCGCTGCGCTCGGCACCGCCGACCGCGGTGTG
>DAHVRW010000027.1 GCA_027322215.1 Marinimicrobium sp. | reverse complement strand
TGGAGTAAATGAGCATTTTGAGGCCATTTTTAACGCCGCAGAGGCCACGCAGATAGTTTTTCAACAGCCTGCTAGGGGATGGATTACAGTAGAACGGGAGGGTGGACCCTCCCGGTTATGGCTTAGCTTTCGCTCATTCCGGAGGCCGGCTCAGGCGCTGTGCCTTGGCGAACCTTCTCTTCGATGCGTCGGCCAACATCGGGGTCCACAGACTTCCAGTAATCAAACGCCCGCTCCAGTACCGGACTGCGTACGCCGCCCAATAGCGCGCCTGACACCGTTTCTACTAGAGCATCCCGATCGGCATCAGTGAACACGTCGCGTACCAGGGCGCCGGGTTGGGCAAAGTCGTCATCGTCCTCGCGAAGTGTATAAGCGTCGCGTACCAGGGTGCCGTCGGCTTCCCAGCCATCGCGGACGGGACCGGTCTCATCAGCCCAGGGGCGGCCACCGCTGTTGGGGGCATAAACCGGGGCGTTACCGCTGTGGTGATACGCCATGTGACCGTCGAACAGGTAGCTATTGACGGGCACCTTGGGCTGGTTGACCGGCAGCTGGTGGAAGTTGGCCCCGATGCGGTTGCGTTGGGCATCGGCATAACCAAAGGCGCGACCCAACAGCATTTTGTCGGGGGATAGCCCGATACCGGGAACCGTATTGCCGGGCGAAAACGCCGCTTGCTCTATCTGAGCGAAAAAGTTTTCCGGGTTGCGGTTGAGAGTCATGGTGCCGACGCGGATGAGCGGGTAGTCTTTGTGCGGCCAAATTTTGGTTAAATCGAAAGGGTTAAAGCGGTAGGTTTTTGCCTCGGAATACGGCATTACCTGGACTGACAATGTCCATTTTGGATGCTCACCGCGCTCGATGGCTTCAAACAGATCGCGGCGATGGAAGTCCGCGTCCCGCCCAGCCATTTCCATGGCTTCGGCGTTGCTGAAAAACTGCATGCCCTGCTCGGTGTGAAAGTGGTATTTCACCCAGAACTTGTCGCCGGCACCGTTGACCCACATATACGTATGGGAACCGTAACCGTTCATATGCCGCCACGTGCGGGGCAACCCCCGTGGACCCATTAGATAGGTGACCTGGTGCGCGCTTTCGGGGCTGTTGGTCCAGAAGTCCCACTGCATATGGTTATCCCGCAACCCAGAGTCGGGCAGGCGCTTCTGGCTGCGAATAAAATGCGGAAACTTCATGGGGTCGCGTACAAAGAATATCGGCGTGTTGTTGCCCACCAGGTCGTAGTTGCCTTCGTCGGTGTAGAACTTCAGCGAGAAACCGCGCACGTCGCGCCAGGTGTCGGGGCTGCCTTGCTCGCCCGCCACGGTGGAGAAGCGCGCCAACATCTCGGTTTTTGCGCCGGGCTGAAACAGCGCCGCTTTGGTGTAGGCCGATACGTCCTCGGTGGTTTCGAACACGCCGAAGGCGCCGGAGCCTTTGGCATGGGGCTGGCGCTCGGGGACTTTCTCGCGATTGAAGTGCGCCATTTGCTCCAGAAAGTGAACATCGTGCAGAACCACCGGGCCATTGGGACTAACGGTTAGCGAATTACGGTCGCTGGGGGCGGGGGTACCGGTACTGGTGGTGGAGCCGGAGGTGTGACTGCGATCTGTCTCGGTCATGACTTTTCTCCTTTCAGTGCCGATGAAATTACCGCTGTGTGAATGTTCGTTATGACTGTTTCTGGACCCGTTTTTTCGATGATGACATAAATTTCTCGTCAGTGTAGTGCTGCCCCACGGTTTCGCCCCCTAACGTTATAATCGTGGCATTTAGCAGGCGCGCGCCGGGTTTATGTGGGCGGCCCAGAATTGCCCCAAAACCTTGCACTGACTCGACCTCTGGCATACCTTGGCGCAATCGACAGGCGGTAACGATATGACTGACTTTCCCCAAGACACGACGGTATTTGAACTGGCCACCGAGCTGGGCGGCGTCCTGCATCGCCTTGGCTGGCGCGTGAGTACAGCGGAATCCTGTACCGGAGGCGCTATTGCCGCTGCCATTACCGCCGTAGCGGGAAGTTCCGCCTGGTTTGATTACGGGCTGGTCACTTACGCCAATGAAGCCAAGCGGCAGTTGTTGGGGGTGGATGGGGCGGTGCTTGAATCCGAGGGAGCCGTAAGTGAGGTGGTGGCGCGGCAGATGGTAGACGGGGCCTTGAGAGTGTCGGGCGCCGATGTGGCGGTGGCCGTAACAGGCATTGCGGGCCCTGGGGGCGGCACTGAGGATAAACCCGTGGGCACTGTCTGGCTCGGGTGGGGGCTCGCCTCGGGCTGGCGGCATACGCATTGCTACTTTTTTTCAGGGGATCGGGATGAAGTACGTCGGCAGTCCGTGGTGGCTGGTTTGCGAGAGCTGGTGCTGGTGTGCAAGAATCCGCCAAAGCCTGTATAAACAACTATACTGTTTGCGCATACAGCTTTTTGGTGTATGCTGCCAACGTTGGCCACACGACAGCGGGCGAAAATCAAAAATATCGAGCCATGGCCTGAGTTCACTAACTTGACAGATTGAGGTGTCGAATGGATCCGAATAAAGAAAAAGCGCTGGCAGCGGCGCTGGGACAAATTGAGCGACAGTTCGGTAAAGGAACGGTCATGCGCATGGGGGACCGGGAGCGAGTCGCCATTCCCGCCATATCCACCGGCTCCATAGGCCTGGATGCCGCCCTCGGTATCGGTGGACTGCCCAAAGGACGTGTGGTTGAGATTTACGGACCGGAATCCTCGGGTAAAACCACACTGACCCTGCAAGTTATCGCTGAGGCGCAACGCCAGGGTGGCAATTGTGCGTTTATTGATGCCGAGCACGCGCTGGACCCGATTTACGCGGAGAAGCTGGGCGTCAATGTGGATGACCTGATTATCTCTCAGCCCGACACCGGTGAGCAGGCGCTGGAAGTGAGCGATATGTTGGTACGCTCCGGTGCGGTGGATGTATTGGTGGTGGACTCGGTGGCGGCGCTGACACCGCGCGCGGAAATCGAAGGCGAGATGGGCGATCATCATGTGGGTCTTCAGGCACGATTGATGTCTCAAGCGTTGCGTAAAATTACTGGCAACATCAAAAACGCCAACTGTTTGGTGATTTTTATTAACCAGATTCGCATGAAAATCGGCGTCATGTTTGGCAACCCGGAGACGACCACTGGCGGTAATGCACTCAAGTTCTACTCCTCGGTCCGGTTGGATATCCGGCGTATCGGGGCGGTAAAAGAAGGCGACGAAGTTATTGGCTCCGAGACGCGGGTCAAGGTGGTGAAGAACAAAGTGGCACCGCCTTTCAAACAAACCGAATTTCAGATTTTGTACGGCACGGGAATTAATCGCCTCGGGGAAGTCATTGACTACGGCGTCAAGATGGGCCTGATTGATAAAGCCGGTGCCTGGTACAGCTACCAGGGCGATAAGATTGGTCAGGGCAAGAACAACGCCATGAAATATCTGCAAGAAAACCCGGAAGTGGCCCAGGAGCTGGAAAAGCGTGTACGGGATGAGTTATTGCCGCCACCGGTAGCGAAAGGCGGGGAGTCTACGGCGGACGCGGCCCAGGAAAACGCTTGACCTTGAGCGTGGCGGTGGACGAATATGGCGACTGCGGTCTATATATAGAGCCGGAACTTGCATTCACGCAAAACGTCCTAGCTTTATAGGCCAGTCGCCTAGTCGACGCTTAGCGATGTCGATAGCGATGCCGAATTAAGGCCGGTGCGTTCAGGACATAACGAACAGTTTGAAAGACTTGAGAGACTTGAAAGAGAGGTAATTATGACCCGGTTAAAAGTGGGCTTGGTGTGGTGCTTATTGCTCCTTCTTACCGCCTGCGCGACGGGTCCCTCGGTGCTGACTGACTACGACGGCGCCTTTGATTACGCCAGTTTGAGGACCTTTCATGTCGCCGACTCTATGCAGACCTCGGAAGAGAACCTGCTGATCTCCCCGTTTACCATTCAACATCTGCAGCGGGTGGTTGTCAGTCAGCTGGGACAGCGCTATGAACGGGTGCCCGATCCCGATTTAGCCGACTTCGGGGTCCGTTACCACATTGTGATGGAAGAGCGTCTGGATCGGCGCAGTTTCGATCATTACTACGGTTATGGATACTACGGGTTTGGCCCGATTCACCGGTATCGTTATGGCCCGCCACCGATTCCGAGAGTTTATCGTCAGGGTACCTTGATCGTCGACGTGGTCGATGGCCAAACCGGGCAACCGATCTGGCGTGGCGTGGCGGAAGAGCGCTTGAGCGACAGAGCGGACCCGAGCCGACAGCGGGAAATCTTATCGGCGGCCATGGTCGATATTCTGAGTCAGTTTCCGCCCGTTCGTTAGCCCCGTTTGTTAAGATCGGCCTGAGCTGCTTATGTCAGAACCCGCTATGTCTGAACCTCATACGGCGACCCCAGCGGACACTCCCCAGCCCACCGCCGCCAGTTTGCGCGTTTCCGCCATGAACCTGCTGGCCAGACGCGAGCACAGCGCGGAAGAGCTGCGCCAAAAACTCAAACGTTACAGTGACGATGAATTGCTGATTGAACAGGTTGTGGCCCGCTTAGGGGCTGACAATCTGCAAAGCGATGAACGCTATGTTGAGGCCTTTGTCGCTATGCGCAAGCGCCAAGGAAAGGGGCCGTTGCGCGTACAGCAGGAGCTGAAACAAAAGGGTGTAGCGGGAGAGCTAATAGCGGCTTATCTGGATACCAGCGATTCCCTGTGGTGGGATCTGGCTGAGGATGTACGTCAGCGACGCTTTGGCAGTGAGCAGCCCGCCGACCTGAAGGGGAAAGCACGGCAAGTCCGCTTTCTGCAATACCGGGGCTTTACCAGCGAACAGATTATGGGGCTATTCCGTTCATAGCCAGCGCGTCATAGCCAGCGCTCCGATCGGCCCAGGCGGATGCGACGCGCTGTCGTCGCGTATCCGCCTCAGGCTCAACCAAAAATACCGGCCAGCCGGCCGTGGCGAAGCCGCGTTTAGCGCCTTAGGAAGCTAACAATCGTTCCAGCAACAGTTTCGTCAGGTCGCTGACGGGCAGTTCCTGTTTCTCGCCATCGCGACGACGCTGGTATTCCACGTAACCGCTTTCCAAACCACGCTCGCCAATCACCACTCGATGGGGGATACCCATCAATTCGGTATCGGCTAGCATGACGCCCAGCCGTGCTTTTTCTTCATCCATGTACAAAACTTCGATGCCGGCGCTGGTGAGCGCCTCATAAAGTTGCTCACACTGCGCCATCACCGCAGGTGATTTGTGGGCATTAATGGGCACGATGGCCAGCTGAAATGGTGCTATGGCGTCGGGCCAGATAATGCCCCGCTCGTCGTGGTTTTGCTCAATGGTGGCGGCCACCACCCGGGATACCCCGATACCGTAACAGCCCATAATCATAGGCTGCTCCTTTCCGTTTTCATCCAGAACCCGGGCATCCAACGCTTCGCTGTATTTGGTGCCCAATTGGAAGATGTGGCCGACTTCAATGCCGCGTTTGATCTCGAGAACCCCTTGGCCATCGGGGCTGGCATCGCCCGCCACGACGTTACGCAGATCAACGATTGCGGTGGGCTGGGCGTCTCGCTCCCAGTTGGCGCCGGTGTAATGGTGGCCATCCTGATTCGCACCGCAAACAAAATCCGTTAAATGCGCGGCCGCGGGATCGACCAGCACGGGAATCGTTAAACCCACGGGTCCCAACGACCCCACTTGGGCGCCTAGCTCAGCTTGTACACGCTCCTCCGAGGCAAAGGTTAAAGGCGCGGCGACCTGTTCCAGATTCTCCGCTTTGATCTCGTTGAGTTGGTGGTCCCCTCGCAATACCAAAGCCACCAGTGGCGGCTCTCCCTCATCATCAGTGGCTGTGCCGAGCACAATCAACGTCTTGACCGTTTGCGCCGGATCCACCTGGAGAAACTCCGCTACCTCGGCGATGGAGTTTTGGCCTGGCGTTGGCACACTTTGTAAGTCGGCGCTGGGTGCTAGGCGCTCGCCGGTGGGAGGCAGAGCTTCGGCCTTCTCAACGTTGGCGGCGTAGTCACTCTGGTCGCTGAAGGCGATGGCGTCTTCACCGCTGGCGGCCAATACATGAAACTCATGAGACACCGCGCCGCCAATGGCGCCGGTGTCGGCCAGCACTGGGCGGTAATCCAGGCCGATACGGTCAAAAATCGCGCAGTAGGCTTGATGCATTCGGTCATAAGTCGCCTGTAGAGATTCCTCGGTGAGGTGAAAGGAATAGGCGTCCTTCATAATAAATTCCCGTGCGCGCATGACGCCAAAACGGGGGCGAATCTCATCCCGGAACTTGGTTTGAATTTGATAAAAATTGCCGGGTAACTGTTTGTAGCTACTGATTTCGCTGCGAATCAGCGCGGTAATGACCTCCTCGTGGGTGGGCCCCAGACAGAAGGGACGTCCGTGCCGATCACTGATACGCAGTAGCTCTGGCCCGTACTCATGCCAGCGTCCGGATTGTTCCCACAGCTCAGAGGGTTGCACCACAGGCATTAATACTTCCTGTGCCCCAGAGCGGTCCATTTCCTCGCGAACTATCCGCTCCACTTTCCGCAACACCCTCAGCCCGAGGGGCATCCAGGTGTATAGGCCAGAGGCCAATCGGCGGATCATGCCGGAGCGCAGCATCAGTTGGTGGCTGACAACCTCCGCGTCGGTCGGGGTTTCTTTTAAGGTGGTGAGTAAAAAACGGCTGGAGCGCATAGGTCGGGTTCTTAATGGCTATAATGGGTTTAAACTAGCCAGCTATTCTACGGCGGTTCGAGGCTTGGGTACAGGCTTGGGTACAGGCTTGGGTACAGGCTTGGGTACAGGCTTGGGTACAGGCAGGGCACGGTCCCTGGCTCCATAAATTACAGGAGTTCGCTATGTTTCAGTTGGATCCGCAACTTGCACAGGACACGCTGCCCGTGGGGCGGTTTCCGTTAAGCCTTTTGCTGCTGAGCAAAGATGCCAATTACCCTTGGTGTATTCTGGTGCCGCAGCGGGCGGATGTATTTGAAATTCATCACCTGTCCGGCGAGGACCAGCAACAGCTGATTCATGAATCTAGCCAGTTATCGGAAACCATGACCAGCCTCTTCGACGCCTACAAAATGAACATTGCCGCGCTGGGCAATCAGGTGCGTCAATTGCATGTGCATCATGTGGCGAGGTTTCAGGATGACCCGGCATGGCCTAAGCCCATCTGGGGTTTGGTGGAAGCCAAAACCTATCCGCGAGAGATGCTTGAGGAACGATTACAGGTCTTGCGCAACGCGCTGGTGGGGAAGAACTTTGACGTCTTTCCGTGATTGCGTCGCACCCGTGAGTCGTAGGGTTTATTCTTTCCCCACGGCCGTGGCGGGATCGGTAAGCGCCGCCGGAACCATGGGCTGAAAAAAATCCCCAAAGAGGTCGTGAATCACAATCTTCCTCTGCTCGGTGTTGGCCGCTATCTCCGCTTCTTGCCAGGGGACTATGTACAGAAGGCCAGGAAGCTCTTTGGTGGTTCTGATCGTGGTCACGTCAATTTCCACTTTGGCCACTTGCTCGACGTTGGTGTGCGGCTCGCGCTCATCGGCGACGCCATGCATACTGATTGCACAAAGAATGAGCAATAGGGCGGTAGCGCTTCGGTACATTATTGATTCTCCAGCGACAGCTTCAGCTGCTCGACCCACTGTTCCGTTTGTGAATCCCTGTTGGGATTGAGCTGTAAGTATTGCTCGTAATAACCAATGGCCGTAGCGATATCCTGGTAATAGATGTCATGCAATAGCCCCAGGTTGTAGTACACCTCGGCCGCGCTATTATCTTGTTGCAGCGCTTGATGGTAATGGCGCTCAGCGGTTGTGATATCGCCCGAACGTACGGCCAGGGCCCCACGCAGGTTGTGAATGGCTGCGCTGGAGGGCTCTAACGCATCGGCGCGGGCTAGGGCGCTCTGAGCCTCCTCTAGTCGATCCGACTGATAATAGAGCGAGGCAAGGTTCAGCCACACACCCGGATGAGTGGGCACTTCCTTGCTTAGTTGAAGCAGCGCTTTCTCGGCTTTGGTGTATTCCTGTTGTGACGCGTGTTCCAGAGCGGTCCTGTATCGGACTCTGGCGTCGGGACTCAAAACGCCAACTTCGCCGCTCGCACGGCGTACATTAAAACCGTCGACTTGTGTCGGACTCTGGCTGCAACCGGCCAGCAAAATCAAGCCGCCTGCCAGTATCGAACATAACAGGTTGCGCATAGCTAATCGTTCTCCCGGCTTGAAATAGGGCCCTGATCCTGCGAGCTGATATAAAAGCCACTGCGCGGCTCACGGGCATAGCGCACTGGAAACAGCGTACTGAGTCGCGACCGGCTGTGAGCCATCCACTCGTTGTAGCCTTGCTCGCGGCTGCGGGCAAGGTTGCGCTCATAAAATTCTATGGCACGGTCCTCGAAGGGGAAGGCGCGGTCTTCCAGCAAAATATTGTACTGCACAAGTTCTTGAGGGTTGAGGTTCGTGGGTCGCTCGGATTCTAGCAGGCTGCGGGCGAGCGATTCATAGATATAACCGATTTCGTGGGTAGCTTCGGATGAGATTTCGCCAAAACCGTAAGAGGAAGCGGTCGCGTAGAAGCGGATAGCGTCCTGCATAAAACCGCGTTTGCGCTCGAGACTTTTATCCAGCGGCAGCTTAAGTGCAGTCGCTTTGAAGAGCGTATTGTGATGCTGCGCGAGGCTTAACGCCGCTTGTGCGGTGATCCGGGCGGTTCGGTCGGTTTTTTGACTATCGGGACGGTTGCGGTCAGTCTGCACAATTCGCTGTTCCCAAAAGCGGCGATTCTCCGGTTGGGCGGTTTGTGTATAAAGCTGCGTGAGCTTGTGCATCGCTTCGAGGTTCTGCGGGTAAGGTTGCGCGTAGGTATGAGCATAACGCCGGTAAGCGCCAATGGCCTCTTCGATGCTGTTCTCCCGCTCATAAAGCTCTGCGGCGCGCCACAGCGACGCCTGTTGCGCTTCGACACTGGTCTCGGTGCTGGCGAGGCGCTCTAGCTGCTGAGCCGCCTGGGCGGTCTGCCCGGATTCCAAATACGCGCGGGATAAATGCCGTTCCGCATCGGCAATATGCGGGTGGTTGGTGTAGTGCTGTTGGAATCGGTGGATTAACGGGATGGCGTCTTCCCAACGCTGATGCTCCATCGCCAGCGCAATGGCATTGTACAAGCCGGCGGGCGCGACCTCCGCCGCTGGCACACGCTCCTGTATCCGACGGTAATGTCGAATTGAGGCGTCGATATTCTGGTCACTTTCGGCTTGTTCGGCCTGACGATAGATAGCCACCGCCAAGAGATCTTCGGCTTTGCCTCGCGCATCGGCGCTTAAGGATGAAAATCCTAGCATGGCGTCGGCAAAGGCTTCGGCGCGGCTAAAATCCTGTTGGTTTAAATGGCTTTGTATCACGATAAACTGCGCTTCCTCTCGCTGAAGGTCGCTCGCATTGGGCAGCGCGAGCTCAGCTAGGGCGTACGCGTGGGCATAGTCGTGATGATGGAAGGCGCGCTGGCTCGCTCCCAACGCAATAGCGGTCGCCTGTTCATGTTCCGGGTATAACTGCGCGAACGCCTGGGAGTAACGGAGGTATTTGGTCAACAGCTCGGCATCCACAACGCGGTCGTTTGGCTCGGTCATTTCACTTAAGAGCGCGATAGCGGCGTAGGCCGCCTCAGGATTCAATATCAGGTTACCGTCGAACGCGGCTCGCTCGTACTGTATAAATGCCTGAGCCGTAAGCCCCGCTTCGGCCAATAAATCACCGTACGCTAAGTAGATGCCATCTTGTTGGGCGTGATCGGAAAAATGCTCCAGATAGCGGTTGTACCAGCCTTGTGCTTGGCGCAGATCGTCCGGCTCCCCGCTGCCTTGATAAGCCCCGTGGGCGTAGCGGGCGGCCATTGCCAAGTGTTGACGCGTTGCTTTCTCTGTGGGCTCTTTTAGCGGGTGTTCACTGGAGTGTAGCGGCTTCTTATCCGTAAATTGCGCGTATAAATCGCCGGTTGCATCGTAGGCCCGCTGGGCGAAGTTTCCAGCTCGCCAGAGCGACACAATATGGGTATGAGCGCTCAGGCTCTCCCAGTCTGCCCCTCGGTGAAGCAAAAATTGTTGCCATTGTGCCACCGCATCCGAGTAGCGCTCCTGCTGAAGGTAAATACGGCTTGTGGCCTCATAGGCTTCAAAAACATGGGCGAAGTTCGCGTTGTTAAACACGTCGCGCACCATGGATTGGTTGGACGAAGCCGACATGGTGAGCGCTAACGAGCGAAAATATTCTTCGTAAATCACCCGGTCTTCGGCACTCAATGTGTCGGCAGGACCGAACCTCTGAATTTGAATAACGTTGACGAAATCCTCCAAGGCCGGTTGAAACAGCGATTGTCGGTATCGAGACCAACCCCTTTTGAACAAAGCGCGTTGGTAAAACGTTCGGTCATCGGTGTTAAACAACGCTTCGGTATAGCCCAGCTCCGCCATCATATAATCGCCCTGGCTGAATGCCCGCTCCGCCAGGCGGAACCTCGCTTCGGCATAAAGGGGCGACTCGGGATGATTGTCGGTCAACTCCCTGAGGCGGCTCAGTGACTGCTCATGCTCCCCGAGTTCGTTGTAGTTTTTTGCGAGCTGATACAGCCGGCGATCATTGCCTTCAGACTCGGGAAATTCCCGTAACGCGGTTTCCAGCAGCGCGATCGTTCGGGTGATGGTTTCGCGATAGGCGGCGTCCTCCTGATAGCCTTCACCCATTTCTAAACCTGCAATCAGTTCATAGCCAGCCGCCATTTCCAGGTCGGCCAGACGGGCAATGGCGAGGTTTCTGGCCGTATCGTTTTTTGGAGCGGTACGGATGTATTGATAATACGCGGCTTTGGGATCACGGGATTTTGAGGCTTTTGTGTTCACCGGAGATTTTACGGGCTCAACGGGCCGATCCAGCTCCGCCAATGAGTTATCCGGCGGAGCCGTTACGCAGCCCACGACTAAACACACAAGTAATGGCGCGAAGAGACGACAGATAGGACGATCTTTAGTGGTCATAGACTGTGGCTAAACCATATTGAGACTGACTGAGATACGATTGCGCCTGTTCTCGACGGCGCTGATACTCATCGTAAAGCTGTTGGGCCAGGCGTTGTTTCTGTAGTCCCTGAAGACGGTTCAGCTCGTTCCGTAGGGCCATGTCGTCGACGTGCTCCGATAAACTGACGAGCAGCCGATATTGGCGGAGCAAAGCTGGCGGGGTAGGGTGGGTATCCTGACCCAGAAAAAACGGCACTTGAGCGATAGCGTCGAAGTCAGAAATCAGTTTGTTTGGCAAGTTGCCCTGGCTGAGTTCGGACAAACGAGCGTCATAACGATTAATCTGATTTTGATAATGGGCTATGGCTTCGGTGTAGCTCGCCTCGGCCAACACCAGCTCACCCATCCGTTCATAGGTGTAGGCCACCAAAAGCGCGTGCGCATCCACGGTGTCGCCAGCTGTGGCCCTAAGGTGTTGAAAAGCATTGAGTGCACCGGGGTGGTCGTTGAGATGTAAAGCCGCCAGGCCGATCCCCAACCAGGCGTTGCCCGTATATCGACTATCTCTATCCACGCTGCGGAACGTTTTCCGGGCGTCCCGATAAAAACCTTGCTGTAATTGAGACAAACCTTTGGCAATGCGCAGGCGGTTATGAAAGGGCTTCTCCATGGGCCGCGCTAGAAGCTGGTCAATCTCCCGGTAGGCGTCGGTCCACCAGCCCTGTGATATATACGCCAATGCCAGATTGGCCTGCGCGACCGGATAAAGTGGGGAGTTTTCTGAAAAGTTTTCGTACAGCGCGATGGCATGTCGATGTTGGCGGTTCAGCTGCAACAAAACCCCGCGCATCAGCGATAAATAATCTTGCTGATCGGCGCTTAGACTATAGCGGTTGGTTATTTGCGCTTTATGCCTTTGGGCCTGTGTCCAGTTCTTTGTTTCCAGCGCATATCGGGCCAGCCAAAATCTCAGTCTGGCCTGATCCGCTCGTCGCCCGCTATTCTGGGCGTGGCTCAGCAGCTGGTGTACCGGCTCGACCAAACCATGCTGTAGAAACAGTTGTGCAATCGCCTCGATGGAGCCGTCAACGGCGGACAGTCCCTGACGCTCTACGGCGGATGCGAAGCAGGCCATTGCGAGCAATGGCTCTTGCTCCGCGTTGTCCATCGCGATTCCTTCCGGGGTGGAAAACATCTCGCAGCGTTGGCTGTTCCTTTCGACCATGCGGACAAAGCTACGCAGACTCACATTCTCAATGTGAGTCTGCAGCAGATCCGGTGCCAAAGGCGCTGCAACAGTCGTTTGGCTTAATAAAAGCAATAACGCAGTAAGCACACTTCTCTCAAGCCGAATAGGCCGCACGACAATTCTAATCATGACTGTTTAATGTGATCCTGCTCCAGATAGATGGTCAACTAAGCTCGTAACTGAACTTACCATCGTCGCTGACTCCCAGATGAACCTTGGTTAGCGACTCGCCACCCACCATTTTCGCAAGGCATTCGGACGCCAGCTCCGGTAGTAGCGTGCGAGTTAGAATATTTTCGATATTGCGTGCGCCGGTATCCACCTCCTGGCTACGGGCGACGATGTGCAACATAACATCGTCGTCATAGGTAAATTCCGCGGCATAGCGGTCGTGCAAGCGTTCGCCGATTTTCTTCATGTTGATGGCGCAAATACGCAATAGGTCGTCATCGCTTAGCGGGTAATAGGGAATCACCGTAGCGCGGCCCAAAAACGCCGGTTTGAAATACCTGAGCAGTTGGGGACGGAAATTATCCAGCAGAACTTCAGGCTCAATGGGTTCTTCCTGGGATTGGCACATGGCTCGAATGTGCTCTTCTCCGGCATTGGACGTCATAATAATCACTGTGTTGCGAAAATCGATATCGCGCCCTTCGCCGTCCTTAATTGTTCCCTTGTCAAACAAATTGTAGAAAACGTCCTGAACGCCGGGGTGGGCTTTCTCCATCTCGTCAAGAAGTACCACGCTATAAGGCTTGCGCCGCACCGCTTCGGTGAGCACACCGCCCTCGCCATAACCAACGTAGCCGGGAGGAGAGCCAAGCAGCATTGATACTTTATGCTCTTCTTTGAACTCCGACATATTGATTACGGTAAGATTCTGCTCGCCGCCGTAGAGCATATCGGCCAGAGCAAGCGCCGTTTCGGTTTTCCCGACGCCGCTGGGGCCTACCATAAAGAACACGCCGATAGGCTTGCGTGGGTCGGTTAATCCGGCGCGGGAGGTGCGAATGTTTTCGGCAACGGCATCCAGAGCATGGTTTTGGCCGATTACCCGTTGGCTTAACGATTCGCTTAAGTCCAATACTGACTGGATCTCTCCGGCAACCATTTTTCCTAAAGGTATGCCGGTCCAATTGGATACGACTTCCGCGATCGCCTGGCCGTCAACATGGACTTGTATCATGGGTCTCTCGCCCTGAAGCTCGGCCAGTTTATTCAGCTGGGCTTGCAGATCGGCTCGCACCTTGGCGGACTCGCCCTCGCGGGACTCGATATTGGCGCTCTGATCCAGTTGATCCAGCAGGCGCTCGTGGTCATCTTCGAGCTGTGTTTGCAGAGCGTTAATCGTGGCGACCAGCTCTTTTTCTTGCTCCCATTGATGGAGTTGACTCTCTAACCGGTCATGCAGCTGTGCCTTTTTTTGTTCCAGCTCGTCAATGCGCTCCTGACAGTTACCAAGCGAAGCGTTTTCCCGAGCCAGAGATTTCAAGGTGGTGCTAATCTGCTCGATGTCGCGCTGCGTATCCTCGACAGATGCAGGCGTGGCGCTTTGGCTCAGCGCGACCCGGGCACAAGCGGTATCCAAAAGGCTAACGGACTTGTCCGGCAGCTGGCGCCCTGGCATGTATCGGCTGGACAAACGGACGGACTCGACAATGGCTTCATCCATAATGCGTACGCCGTGGTGAGCCTGGAGCATGCCACCGATGGCGCGCATCATATTGATGGCTTTCTCTTCACTCGGCTCCTCCACTTTTACCACTTGAAAGCGGCGGGTTAGGGCGGGGTCGCGTTCAAAGTACTTTTTATATTCGGCCCAGGTGGTAGCCGCTATAGTGCGCAGTTCGCCTCGTGCCAGAGCCGGCTTAAGCAAGTTTGCGGCATCACCTTGCCCTTCCTTGCCGCCAGCGCCGATCATGGTATGAGCTTCATCAATAAACATGATGATCGGCTGAGGCGAGGCTTTCACCTCAGCAATCACTGACTTCAAACGATTCTCAAATTCGCCCTTAACACTGGCGCCCGCTTGCAGTAAGCCCAAGTCCAGGCTGCGGATGGACACGTTTTTCAGGGGGTCGGGTACGTCCCCGGTGGCGATGCGAAGCGCGAAGCCTTCAACCACAGCGGTTTTCCCCACGCCAGCCTCACCCGTCAATATGGGGTTGTTCTGGCGTCGGCGGATGAGAATATCGATGATTTGTCGAACCTCGACATCACGACCCCATACCGGATCAATTTTTCCGTCTTTGGCGGCTTGGGTCAGGTTGACGGTGTATTTGTCCAAGGCGGGTGTGCGGCTCGCTTTGGGCAAACCTGTTTCATCACCCAATGATCCGCCACCATTAAGGTTGCCGTCTCGTGATTCGCTGGTGGTGCCTACAATAGCCGGCACCAAACTGCGGATGGACTCTGGCGGAATGTCTCGCAAGGGCGGGCAGGAGGCGACGGCCGAGCGGCGCAGATTATCTTCCAACATCATGGCGGCAAATAGATGTGCCGAAGTGACGGTGTTGTGGCCGTACTCAATGGAGGCCAAAACCCAGGCTTGTTTCGCCAATTCCACGACGTTTGGTGCCAAAGCGGGTGGTCGGGAACTGCCCGCTTTAATGCTATCTAATTCGCGGTTGAGCCTCTCAGATAGAGTATCAGGCGATAGGTCAAATGTTTTCAGCAGCGCCTGCAAGTCAGAATCGTCGACTTCCAAAAGCTTGATCAGCCAGTGCTCGACTTCTACATTGTAATGGGTTCGGGAAAGGCATAGCCCTGCGGCCCCCTCCAGAGCGTTGCGAGTGGTGTTGTTCAGCTTTTTAATAAGCGATTTTAAGTCCAGCGTGATCATGCTAATACTCCGTTATATGTTTTTAACCTGTTAGTAGATTTCTACAATCGGCTGCCCGAGACGGGTATCGAAATCACCGATTCCAAATTTCTGTGAGCGCTATCGTTCTGCGGCAGTCGCGTATTCCAGCCCAAAATCGTGCTTTGCTTACTGGTCAGCCTTAGCTCGTTAGGCATCTCTGACTGCTTGGTTTGTATTGTGAAATCACAGCTATTTTCTACCCCCAAATAGAGGGACGAAAGCTCTCGCATAGCGGCAAGCTTAGGGGAGCCGGGTGCAAATTGGTGATGCTGGCTCCGACTAAGGGGGCCAACAACAATCTCCACTTTGTTTTGAGCGAGCCATGACTTTTTGCCCAGCATGGCGGTGCCCAAACGGTTGTTCTGACCCTTCGGCTTATCGGCCGATGGTAGCTGGCATAACATGCTTGGTAGCACCTCACACCAGCTGCCTGAGAACTCCCGAATTTTTATGGGTACGTTGAAGTAGGATGAAAGAATTTGCTGTAAGTTGGCGGAGGTGATCACGCCCTGCGATAAAAGTCCCCCATAGTAAATGAGCGTTTCACGCTCGATACCCTTACCGGCCTTAAATATTCCTGGGGAAAGGCCGATCAACGACAGGAGCACTTCTGTGTGCTTGTCCATCGCCTGTGAATGACCGCTGGCTCGGGAACGCTCATATTCCAGGGGCAGACGGTATTTGGTGGACGCACGCCAAAAAAGCGTGCCGGATCGGTGCACAAACAGATCCAGAAATTCGGCGAGAGCCTGGTCTTTTTCCTTCTGACGCTCCAGCAGTAGTTCCGTGTAATGAAACGGCAAAGGGCCCATGGCACCCGCCAGCCCAATAAAGCCCGCATTCAGCTCCCACCGGCCGTCATCGGTGGGCTTCAGGCGAGAGACTTCTTGTCCCGGAAACGATAAGTTGTGATGGCCTTTTATACGCACAGGTTCCGCTTGAGGAGGGCGAAAGTCGGTGCGGGATACGGTTTTCCGATTTTCCGTTGGTGCTTTCTTCGCTTTCGACGAACTATTGTCGTGGGCATGACTGCGCTCCAGAATTCTCATGATCTGGAGAAAGGAAAACGCCTGCGGAAAACGTTTTATCCGCTCGATTACTGAGCGGGCTGGGCGCCGGTTCGTATCGGACATTCCTTGTAAATCCCTTCTTTATTTTCCAATTTGATAAAGACTTTACTAAACGAATTTACCGAGCAGTACAGTGCGAAAAAGTGTTCTATAACCAATGCAAACAAGCACAGGCTAATGCCTGAAAGCACCCGGTCGTTGATGGTTACCGTAACCTCTATGCCCCGGCACAGGGTTGGGTAACCCCCGATATTGATAGGCGCATTGACCGGCCGGGCCTGGAGGTCAACGATCGACTCGACAATGGATCGGTTGACGGATGAGTGCTGGAAGTCATAAAGCCTGAGCATCTCTTTAAAGGCTTCTTTCGCATTCTCTCCACCCGTTAGCGACCAATGGTTTAGATTTAGGTGAGACAGTAAGCGCCATCGAGCGCCGTTGCCGAGAGGGGGCCTTATGGTCTCGGTTGGCTGTACGATGCACTGGATCGTGGTGCACGGGGGCGTGGCGTTTACTGCTTGCAGTGACGGCTCGGTCTGGTTAAACGGGAGCTTGCTGGGTTGATCACGATTGCTGCAGGTGGTGCTAATCAGCAGCGTCTTATCCTCAGCAATGCTGGGCGCAAAATCCAGGTCCACCAAACTGATAAATATATCGGTGCCGTTATCACGTTTGGTCGCTTTCAACTTGGCGTGTTGACGGCGTGCGTACCAAAAGGCTTGATCGCTGTGGTAGTCCCGATCGTGATTCATGCCGTAAAACGGTCGGTAGGTCGTCGTCTTGCCGTAAGCGTCGGCGGCAACGACTTTATCTACAGAGTAGACTTCATACCCTTCAGGGCGTCGCACGTCAGGAACAACCTGGTACTCGGTCTGACGCTGATCCAGCTCAATAGGGTCTGTCTCGTGGGAGAACAGGTTTACCACAGGGCTACAGCCCAGTACGAAGTTTTCGGCGCTAATGTTGTGCTCGAGCTCTATATTGGACTCGTTAAAATACAGATACAGCTCAAAATGGTTTACGCCAGCACCTAGCCGAGCCAGCTCTACCCCTTCCACATCCAGGAACATAAATTTTTGAGGGAAAGCGAAGTATTCGGTGAGCAACCGATAGCCCATAAAAGATGATGGAGGGTAGGGGAGCAGCCCCTGATCCGGCTCGAATCCAACCGGCTTAACGGCATCTGCACCGAGAAAAATCGGGGTTTGGCCAGCGCCACCGGTGCTCAGCACAACGTTTTGACAGCTGTTAAACAGCAGCTCGTATAACGGGTGTATGTGTTGTGCCTGCCCCTTCAGGTAGAAACGCAAACGACGCGTTCCCAGCTCGCTCAAGTCGATATTGTCCACAAAGGCGTCGAACGTCAGCTTAAGCACGCTGGCGGCGCCGCGCACTCGATCCGACCCAGGCGTCGTAAAGGGGCGCCCCATTAGCGCTGCATCGCTAACCTGCAGAGGCAGGAGCTCAACATCATAAGTTGTGCTAAACCGACAACTTTCGCCACTAAAGGACCGGGTTTCTAATAGAGTGTCGCGCGGTACCGCGAATGCGGTATCCAGTTGTTCGTCGTCAGGGGCAAACTGAACAATCGACATCGACGGAATGGGCCGCTGGTAGTGAGGGAACAGAACGGTCAATAACGCATCGCTGATTTCTGGAAAATCGTCATCCAGCTTGTGGTGAATGCGCGCATTCAAGTAAGCGAAACTCTCCACCAAACGGGATACATGAGGATCTTCAATGGTATCGACATTGATCCCCAATCGGCTGGCGATTTTGGGATTTTCCCGGGCGAACTCGGCCCCCATTTGACGGATAAAGGCCAGTTCTTTCTCGTAGTAGCTGAGTAGTTCATCAGCCATGAGCGGACTCCTGAACATTAACGGATCTGGAGATGGGCTCCAAAACGGAATCGAAAACCACAACCTGGGGTGCGGGGTCCGCCCAGAGGACGGCGTCTATTCGAAAACGCAGGGTGCGATCGGTGGCTTCTCGGTTTTCCATTGGAGTCACTTTGACGCTTTTAAACCGAGGTTCGTACTCGCGCAGTATACGTTCCAGATCACGGGTAAACTCTCGTTTTTTTTCAACGCTGGAGATATTGATGGTGGCCAAATCAGGCAGGCCATAATTTAGCAGCGATACATTTAGCTGCTCTAAGTCTTCAGGGGGCTCCACCACTCGGTATCGGGTGTTGAGAAGATTCTCCAAATCTCGTCGGACGCTTTGACGAAGATCGGTTAGCTTCTGTGTTGCGGAGCGCGTCGCTTCTCGATCAACATGAGGCTCTTGATCAATTAACCGGTCCAGAATCGATGGGCGTAAACTTTTACGCGGGTTAGCTCTAGCCATAGAACAATATTCCTTATTATTGGCCTGTTTGAACCAGCTCGGTGACCAGCTCAAGCTCGGACACCATCTGATCTATCTGGTAGTGCGGGACCAGGTGAATTACGCATACGTACTGCCCCGGCCTGTCGGGATGCTCCGTTACCTTTACGGCACCTTCTCGAAGCGGATATCGTGCCTGCTCTTCCCACTCCAGGTCTTCCCGGCCAGTGGTGTACTTGAATAGCCAATCGCGTAAAAAGTCCTCGCATTCATTGGCGGTAATGAAGGCACCGATCTTGTCCCGGATCATGACTTTAATGTAGTGGGCAACCCGGGATCCGCATAAAACATGCTGCAACATGGCAGCGAGTTTGGCGTTTACCCGATTGTCGGACGATTTGCTCTGGGGCGGCCGCTGTACAGAAGCGTTGCTGTAGAACGCCGCGAACGGCGTGTTGTAGCACTGGCACAACGGAATAAAGCCCAGATGGCTGAGCTCCCGTTCGCGTTTGTCGGTGATGATCACATCCGTTAGTGGCTTGCCGGCGATATCACCAATGTCGGTTTCGAAACGGTCCATGGGCAAAGTGGTAACCAGCCCGCCACCCACCTGATTGCGGGGTACGCCACGAATATGGCCAAACCACCCAACGTTGGCAAACTCTCGGATCAAAACGCCACCAAACGCGTAGGCGGCGTTTGCCCATAAATAGTTGTCGGCGTTATTGGTGCCTAACTCCTCGCGAAACGGCACACCTTTATAACTGCCCGCTTGAGTGCGGTAGGGCCGACGCATTAAAACCCGGGGCAGTGCCAACCCAATGAAGCGTGAATCGGATTTTTCCCGAAACGCACGCCAGCGTATGTACTCCTCCTGGCTGAATATCGCTTCCAGGTTAATAGGCATGCCTAAGGTGGAAAAATCATCTAGCCCGAACAGCTCCGGTGCGGCGCCGGTTATTAGCGGGGAGAAAGACGCCGAGGCGATCTGTGCCAGACCTTCAAGGGTTGTGATGTCGTCGTGGGGATGCTTCGCGCTGGGCCTATGAGTAACTTCGTAATCGGCGATAATTGCACCGTAAGGCTCACCGCCTGGGTGGCCGTACTCATCATTATAGATTTTTCGAAACAGCTGGCTCTGGTCAAAGTCAAGAGCCTTATCAATATCCCTGGCAACTTCAGCCCAGCTGATATCGAGGACTTTGAGCTTGATGTTGCGTGCGCCCTCGGCCTGAGTTGTCAAAAACCAAAGGCCTCGCCAGGACGCCTCCAATTTCTTAAACCGCGGGTGATGAATGATCTCATTGATTTGAGCACTGATCGCTCGGTCTATCTTAGCAATGGCGCGATTAACCGCCACGACGATATCGTAGGGTTCTTTGAGATAAGAGACCGGTGAAATATGAACTAACCAGCTCGTTAACGCCCGCGTGGGGTTTGGCTCATTGAGGAAATCATCCAGGCTAACGACGTGCGACTCAGCCTCGCAGATCTGCTCCAGACTTACGGCGGGTCCTGCAAGTGCGGACTCTGAGTTATCTTTAATGGAGCTAATGGACATTGAGAGGATGCTACAGATAAGTTGATGAATGCACGAAGCGCTAATGCAATATTTGGTCAGTATGACCTTTCTCGATGGCCCGAAAGAAAATATTTGAGCCGTTTCAGTACGACGATGTAGCAAACTGTGGCTACGGGTATGTAAAGCGTAAGCGTGAGTATTAAAACTAAAATACTTTTTATGCTTTGAATCATCAGAAAGCTGACCAGTATGACCAAGGCCCAATATGCGAAGCCAAATAGTTCATCCAGAAGTGTAAACCTGAACAAAAGGCCGACAATCTTTTTCCGTGCCATCGTTTTTATATCCGGCATCGGCCAAGGTAAATAGCTAACGCCATTTACCTTGGCCGATGTACGCCTTAACCCGCCTTGGGAATATTCGCTACCAAACGTAGCGAGGCGGTAAGCTCTTCCATTTGAAGCCAGGGGCGCATCCAGGCGACGGCGTTGAAAACGCCGGGTTGACCTGGCACTTCCTTAACTTCCACATGCGCTTCCGCCAGCGGAAAGCGAGCTTTCATTTCTGGACTTGCACCGGGGCTGCCATTGACGTAGTTGGCGATCCAACGGTTCAGCCACTCTTCGGCTTCGCCCGCTTCCATGAAGGAGCCGATTTTGTCCCGCGCCATAACTTTCAGAAAATGGGCGATACGCGAGGTGGCCATAATGTATGGCAGTCGTGCAGAAATGGCGGCGTTAGCCGTTGCTTCGGGGTCATCAAACTTCGCCGGCTTTTGCGTGGTTTGTGCACCGAAAAATACCGCGTAGTCGGTATTTTTGTAGTGACACAACGGCAAGAAACCTAGTTTGCTCAGCTCGGCCTCACGACGGTCGGTGATGCCGATTTCCGTGGGGCATTTTTGATCCACGTCACCGTCATCGCTGACAAAGGTATGGCTGGGCAGGTTATCGACCCGGCCGCCGCCCTCGGCCCCGCGAATGCTGGTGCACCAACCGTATTCGGAAAAGGCCTTGGTCAAAACGGTGCCCAGCGAATAGGCGGCGTTCATCCAGCAATAGGAGTCGTGCCCCGCTTTTAAGTGTTTGCCTTCTTCGTTGGTATCGCCTTCTTCGAAGTTAAAATCTTCTACTGGTTTTGTAGAAGCGCCATAGGGCAGGCGTGCGAGCACTCTGGGCATCGTCAGCGTCACGAAGCGTGAATCCTCACTCTCGCGGAAGCGACGCCAGGGGATGTATTCTGCAGAGTCAAAGATTTTCTCCAGATCCCGCGGTTTAGACAGCTCGGTGAAATCATCAAAGCCGAACATTTTTGGCGATGATGCGGATATGAATGGGCAAAACCCGGCGGCCGCAACGTTGGAGATCTGGCTCAGAAGCGATACATCATCGGGATGCGACGAAAATTCATAGTCACCGATTAAGGCGGCATACGGCTGACCGCCCGCAGTGCCGAACTCACTTTCATAGATTTTCTTGAAGATCTGGCTCTGGTCGAACTCGACGGCTTTCTCCAGGTCCCTGGCAAGCTCTTTTTTGCTAATGTTCAGAACACGCAGCTTCAGTTGTGAGCTGGTCTCTGTGTTCATTACCAGGTGGTTCAGACCGCGCCATGAACCTTCCAGCTTTTGAAATTTTTCATGATGCATAATTTCAGAAAGCTGTTTGGACATCAGCTGGTCCACGGCTTCGATGGCTTTGTTGATGGTCACGGTGAGGTTTCGGTCCCATTTTACCGTGCCGCTCATAGCCTCTTTGGCCAGGGTTTTAAGAAGCTCTTGGGTTTCATCGGCGGGCGTTTGCCGGGTGGCGGCGATGGCCTGCTCCAGAAAGCTTACCTCTTCAACTTCCGCTTCTTGCTGGTCTAGTAGTTGTTCTTCAGTCGCCATCTTTCTCATCCCCTTTTTCTTCGTTACCAATACCGAGTTCGCCCGATAGTGCAGAAAGGGCTTCGGTATCGCTCAGAACACTTTCCAAGATGTTCTCCAGATCTTCAGATCGATCCGCTTTCGTGAGCAGGTCCCGGAGTTTGTTGCGCGTTTCCATCAATTTCTTGAGGGGTTCGACCTGTTGCACCACGCGCTGTGGCTCAAAGTCTTCCATGCGGTTGAAGTCCAGGTCGACAGCCATTTCGCTGCCATCATCTTCCAGGGTGTTTTTAACTTTAAAGTTCAGTTTAGGGTTGATCTTGCCCATCAGGTCGTTGAAGTTGTCCCGGTCAATCTGGGAAAACTTGCGCTCCTTCAGAGATTTTTTACCCTCGGTGTTATCCCCGGAGTAATCACCCATTACGCCCATTGCGAAGGGCAGTTCCTTCTCGGAGACAGTGCCGTTGGTCTCTACATCGTAAGTAATGTGAACGCGGGGTTTTCTAACCCGGTTGAGTTTGTCATGTATGCTATCGGACATAATCCCTAATCCTCGTATCTGAGTTAAAACTCGGTTTGCGGGGCTGGTGTTCTAGTGCGCTATTCATCCACCTCCACGCCGGTAAGCTCGCTAAAGTGGGCGCGAGAAGATGAGTCTGGAATCAACTCCATGATCAGTTGGTCCAGGCTCATATTTCCCCATTTCACGGCCTTTTGCAGTACGTAGGAGATGGGGGAATGGGGCTCAGTTTTTCGAAAGAATTCTGAAATTTCTTTAAGCTGACGAAGCGCGTAATCGCGATCCATGCCGGCTTTTGGCGCGTTGCTTTGTACCGGTGCGGCGCCGTTGCCAGAGTCATCAGTGGGTTGTTCATCGGCCACGGCATTATGGGCTGCTCCATCCAGGCCGGCGTATTTGTCTTTGCCAATATGTTTAATGGCGCCCTGACATTCTTCCAGTATGTCGATGATGTTCCGCGTTGGCGGCGCGTCGTGGGCCCCGCAGTGTTCATCGAGTAGCTGGCCGCAGGCTTTAAAGTATTCCAGGCACTGCTCAAGGTCCTCCCGTTGATTGAGGAAGAACTCGTCGGTGGATTCGTTCACGGCCTTCTCGATATCCTCGAGGTCAAAGCCCAGCTTGTCGCGCTTGCTAAGACGCGTCTCCTCGTCGGAAACTTTTTCAATTTCCAACGCCTGCTGATACTGCCAATAGCTGAACGGGCCCGGGGGTTGACCCTCGGTGATGGGGACTTTTCGGATGGGCGCAATCAGCACACCTTCGGCGCCTTCGCCATTTAATCCGGCTAAAGGCGCGGTGCGGGTTTCCAGTCCGTCTTCATCCGGCATGGGGTACAGGCCATCCCAAAACCTGTCCACCATTTCATGCAGTAACTGAAAGGCATCTCTCAGTCCTTGAAAACCGTACCGGCGCAGCAATGCTTCGGTATACCAGCTGGCGATCTCTAGATCTTTGCTTTGGGTGGCCAGTATTTCGGGCGCAAGCTCTAACACTTCTCGCCAATATTGATCCGCTTCTTGGGTATCCCCATCATGTACGCTTTTGCGCTCGGCGGCGCGAGCGCCAGAGCGCGCGCCAGCTGTTTCGGCGCAAGCGCGCCATGGGCCGAGAGCAACATCAGCAGCGAGTACTCCACCGGGCGCAGCGCGAGCGGCTCGCCGATG
>DAHVRW010000279.1 GCA_027322215.1 Marinimicrobium sp. | reverse complement strand
CCGCGACCTGATTGCGGCGTGGCTTGCGCACTTCGGCAAATACCCCCGCGCATACGAAATTGCGATCAGATATCGAGTCAGATATCGAGAATGATCAGGCTGTCATTCCCGCGCAAAGCCTGCCCCCGCGAAGGCGGGGATCCGAGGGGAGTGGCCCAGTCTTTCGTCATTCCCGCGCAGGCGGGAATCCAGCGCTTGCCGAAGTCACTGGATCCCCGTTTTCGCGGGGATGACGAGCCGATCCCCGCCTTCGCGGGGATGACGAGCCGATCCCCGCCTTCGCGGGGACAGGCTCTGTGCGGGCATGACGAGAAGTGGGGCGAAGGCGGAGATCCGAGGGGAGTGGCCTAGTCTTTCGTCATTCCCGCGCAGGCGGGAATCCAGCGCTTGCTGAAGTCACTGGATCCCCGCTTTCGCGGGGATGACGAGCCGATCCCCGCTTTCGCGGGGATGACGAGCCGATCCCCACTTTCGCGGCGACAGGCTCTGCGCGGAGATGGCGAGCCAAAACGACCCGGCCGTTCGCTCGAAGAACCTCATCTTGATATCCGTGCCCTGGCCCAGCAGCAGGTGGAACGGCGCGTAATCG
>DAHVRW010000278.1 GCA_027322215.1 Marinimicrobium sp. | reverse complement strand
TAGAGCGCGTCGCGCGGGCGTTCCAGTGCCTTGAGGTGTTCCAGTGCCATGCTGAAAGCCGTGCGCGCGACCGCGCGCGCGTCGCCGGCGTCGCGCTCGCCGTACACCTTGCGGTAGCGCGCCAGATAAAACGCGCCGTCGATCAGGATCGCCGTCTTCTGCATAAGACCTCGTCATGGGTGGTTGCGTGCGCGGCATGCCGCGCGGACAGGACATCAGGATAAGGGGTCCCGCTGCGCGGGCGGCGCCGCGGACTGTGCCCGCGCTGCCGGAACCGCGAACCGCTTCGCGGGGGCCTCCAGAGCCCGACCTTCCGACCGTCATCCCCGCGCAGGCGGGGATCCAGCGACTTTAATCCCTGGAAAGCGAGGGCACTGGATTCCCGCTTGCGCGGGAATGACGATCAAAGGGAGCGACGATCAAAGGGAATGACGATCAAAGGGATGACGATCAAAGGGATGACGATCAAGGGGAATGACGATCAAGGGGGATCACGATCAAGGGGGATCACGATCAAAGGCATGGTTTTCAGGGCTCCCTTTACATCGCCGCGATCAGACGATCGCCGAACTCGGAGCACTTGACCTCGG
>DAHVRW010000277.1 GCA_027322215.1 Marinimicrobium sp. | reverse complement strand
ATGGGATGTGCATGCCTACGAGGCTCGCCAGCTCGGCGCCACGGTCACCGGCACCCATCCCCCCAAGATCACGGTGCGGGCCAGCATCGCGAACCTCGCACGGCGCCCGCAGCCCCTGCCGCTGCTCAGGGTGACGTTGCAGGACCGATTCGGCCGCGCCATTGCCGCCCGCGACGTCCCGCCTCGCGACTACATGCCGTCGGTTCCCTCCCCGCCGATGCTCGCGGCGGGCGCCAGAGTCGACGCAAAGGTGACCTTCGTCAGTCCGGGCCGGCGCGCGGTGGGGTTCGTCATCGACGCCTGTCTGCGTGAGCGGCATACGGTCGTCTGCGCCCATGGACCGTAACCCGGGCAGGAAGCCCTTGCCGAGGATCGGGCCTTACACCTTGCCCGGATGGGCGGTGCTCGCGCCGATGGCCGGCATCACCGATCGCCCCTTCCGCATCCTCTGCCGCAGGCTCGGCGCGGCGCTGGCCGCCTCGGAGATGTTGACTTCGGATGCGCGCCTGTGGGGAACGCCCAAATCCCGCCTGCGGCTGGATCATGCCGGTGAGCCCGAGCCCCGCGTGGTTCAGCTCGCGGGCGCCGAGCCCGTGGGGCTCGCCGAGGCCGCGCGGCTCGCAG
>DAHVRW010000276.1 GCA_027322215.1 Marinimicrobium sp. | reverse complement strand
ACCGCCCAATCGATAAAGGCCCGCAGCTTGGCGCTGAGGTGTCGATTGGGCGGGAAGGCGACATATAGCGGCATAGGATCAATGTGCCACTCGGCGAATAAGGTAACCAGCTCGCCCCGTCGAAGGTGTTCGGCCGCGACGTATTCTGGCAGCCACAATATTCCCAAACCGGCCAGGCCCGCCGCCAGGTAGGCATTACCGTCATCAACCGAGAGTCGATAACGGCCCTGCACCTTAAGGCGTTCGCCTTCGCGTTGCATGGTGTAGGGCAGCGGCTTGCCAGTGCGCGCCCAGATAAAACCCACGGTGTAGTGCGCCGGGCCGGACAGCTCCAGCGGGTGCGCTGGTACACCGAACTCTTGCACATAACGCGGCGCCGCATAAGCGCCCAGGGTCAGATTACCGATGCGGCGAGCAACCAGCGATAAATCGGTTAGCTCGCCGCCGCGCACCACACAATCCACGGCCTCGCCAGTTAAGTCCACCCGCCGATCACTCACACCCATATCCAGCTGAATCTCCGGGTATTGGGCGTAAAACTCCGGCAGTGCCGGAATCAACACCATGCGCGCCAAAGGGCTGGGAACGTCAACCCTAAGTCGGCCCCTAGGGGAGGTTTGCGAGTCGCCCAAGC
>DAHVRW010000275.1 GCA_027322215.1 Marinimicrobium sp. | reverse complement strand
GCAGCGCACGCGCCACATCGGCACGCGGCGCGCGCTGGGCGCCACGCGCGGCGCGATCCTGCGCCATTTCCAGGCCGAGAACCTGATCATCGTCAGCATGGGCGTGGCGCTGGGCGCGGCACTCACCATCGGCCTCAACATGCTGCTGATGCAGCGCTTCGCGCAGCCGCGTCTGCCGCTGCAGTACGTGGCATTCGGCGCGCTGGCCATGTGGCTGCTCGGCCAGCTCGCCGTGCTCGGCCCGGCGCTGCGCGCGGCGCGCGTGGCGCCGACGGTGGCAATGCGCAGCGCCTGAGGCATGCATGGACCGGACCCATCACTTGCCGTCATCTCCGCGCAGAGCCTGCCCCAGCGAAAGCGCGGGCGGGAAGCGCTTTTCAAGCGCGCAGCGGGTCAGCCAGTAGGCAACCGGTGCGCAAGGATTTCTGGATCCCCGCCTGCGCGGGGATGACGAAAACAAAGACTCCCCGCCGCAGACTTCCCACTCCCCACTTCCACACGCCAATCCCGCTCACTACAAGGGAGTACGCCATGCACGTTCAACGCCGTGTCGCACGCATCGCCGTGATCGCTCTGCTGACGCTGGGTTTGGGCGCCTGCGGCAGCGGTACCAGCATCAGCATGGGTGGACAGAG
>DAHVRW010000274.1 GCA_027322215.1 Marinimicrobium sp. | reverse complement strand
CTTCCTTGCGGCTGCTCGACTGCACGTGATAGACCGCGCGCTGCAGGACGCGCTGGAAAAACTGGGCGCCTACGCGCGCACCATGAGCGCAATCAAGATCAACGAGGTCTGCGAGGATTTCATCCGCCGGCGCGCGATCCGCCACCTCGAGAAGGGCCGCATCGTGCTGTTCGCGGCCGGCACCGGCAATCCGTTCTTCACCACCGACTCCGCCGCAGCACTGCGTGCGATCGAGGTCGGCGCGCAGCTGCTGCTGAAGGCGACCAAGGTGGACGGCGTCTACTCGGCCGACCCCAAGAAGGTCGCCGGCGCCGAGCGCTTCGAGCGCCTGTCCTACGACCAGGTGATCGAGCGCAAGCTGGCGGTGATGGACACCGCCGCCATTGCGCTGTGCCGCGACCACCGTCTGCCGCTGCGCATCTACGACATGGGCGTGCCCGGCAACCTGATGCGGATCATGCGCGGCGAGCCGCTGGGGACCCTGGTCGACAGCGGCCACTGAGCACCGGATCATGCCGGGCGCTGACGGCGCCGCGGCAGCGCTGGGCTATACTCGCGACCTTTCGCAAGGCCGGTGACGACCATGCTCAACGAGATCAAGACCGACGCCCAGACGCGCATGGGCAAATGCGTCGAC
>DAHVRW010000273.1 GCA_027322215.1 Marinimicrobium sp. | reverse complement strand
AGGGCACCACCGCGACCGATCTGGTGCTGACCGTGACGCAGATGCTGCGCAAGCTGGGCGTGGTCGGCAAATTCGTCGAGTTCCACGGCGACGGACTGGCCCATCTGGCGCTGGCCGATCGTGCCACCATCGCCAACATGGCGCCCGAGTATGGCGCCACCTGCGGCATTTTCCCGATCGACGCCGAGGTGCTGAACTATCTGCGCCTGACGGGTCGCGATGCCGCGCAGATCGCCTTGGTCGAGGCCTACGCCAAGGCGCAGGGTCTGTGGCACGACGCCCAAACGCCGCATCCGGCGTTCAGCGCCACGCTGGAGCTGGACCTGGCCACGGTGCGCCCCTCGCTGGCCGGCCCCAGGCGCCCGCAGGATCGCGTGCTGCTGGAGGACGTCAAGGCCAGCGCCGCCGCCGCCATCAAGCCACTGGCGGCCCTACGCAAGCCGCGCAATGGCGATGCCGCGCGATTCGCCGACGAAGGCGGCGGCAGTGCCGTCGGCAACGCCGCCAATGCCTTGTCCGAGGACAGCGTGCGCGTCGAGATGAATGGGCAAACCTTCGACCTCGGTGATGGCGCCGTGGTGATTGCCGCGATCACGTCCTGCACCAATACTTCCAATCCGGCGGTGATGCTGGCTGCGGG
>DAHVRW010000272.1 GCA_027322215.1 Marinimicrobium sp. | reverse complement strand
GCATCGCCCGTGAGGCGCCGGTTGATCTCCCCGCTCGCCGGAAAGCGCCGCATGCGCTCGGCCACCAGCCCCGAGAGCGGCCCGCGCTCGGCGATCACCTGCAGCGCGATGAGCCAGGGGATCATGCCGCTGTCGCAGTAGGAGAAGGAGCGGAAGTAGTGGTGCGCGCTCATCTCCCCGCCGTAGATGCCGTCGACCTCGCGCATCTTCTGTTTGATGAAGGCGTGTCCCGAGCGGCACAGCACCGGCGTGCCGCCGTGCTCGCGCACGATGTCGATGGTGTTCCAGGTCAGGCGCGGATCGTGCACGATGCGCGCGCCGGGCTCGCGCTTGAGGAACACCTCGGCGAGCAGGCCGACGAGGTAATACCCTTCGATGAAGGTGCCGTGCTCGTCGAAGAAGAAGCAGCGGTCGTAATCGCCGTCCCACGCGAGCCCGACGTCCGCCCCGCTCTTGCGCACCACTTCGGCGGTGGCCGCGCGGTTCTCCTCGAGCATCGGGTTGGGAATGCCGTTGGGGAAGGTCCCGTCGGGCGCGTGGTTGACCTTGATGAACTCGAACGGCAGGTGCGGCTCGAGCGCATCGATGGCGAGGCCCGCACCGCCGTTGCCCGGGTTCACGACCACCTTGAGTTTGCGCAGCTTGCGAGTG
>DAHVRW010000271.1 GCA_027322215.1 Marinimicrobium sp. | reverse complement strand
CCTGTAGTGCGACCGCGAGTAGCGCCGGGTCGCCGGCTTCGGCGCCGGGCAAGTTTTGCAGCAGCCTGGCGCGTTGCACATCGGGCCACGGCTCCAGGTCGCCCGCGTGCAGCACCTTCCAGTGCGCGGCAAGCCGTTCGCCCGCGAAGCGGAACGTCGGCCCGGATGGTTGCGCGGGCGCGCGCGCGGGTCGCGTCATTGCGGGGTTCCCCCTGAGAGCCGGGGCGCTTGCCCCGCATCATTATGCGCCGAGCCGCGCACGTGGATCCCGGCACAGCCGCTATCCTTTGCGGCAAGGAGCGCCGCATGGTTCACGCCCCCACACCGGCTGCGCGCATCGCGCAATTGCGACAGCGCATCGACGAGGCCAACTACCGCTATTTCGTGCTCGACGATCCGGAAATTCCGGATGCCGAGTACGACCGCCTGCTGCGCGAGTTGCAGCAGCTCGAGGCGGAACACCCCGAATTGGTCACACCCGACTCGCCCACACAGCGCGTGGGCACGCGGCCGGCCAGTGGTTTCGCCGAGGTGCGCCATGCGCTGCCGATGCTGTCGCTCGGCAACGGTTTCGAGCATGCCGAGGGCACCGACGACGCGACGCGCTACCCCGAGGTGGCGGATTTCGTGCGCCGCATCGAGCAGGAACTGG
>DAHVRW010000270.1:374-655 GCA_027322215.1 Marinimicrobium sp. | reverse complement strand
AGGCCCGTGGTGGGCAGGCCGAACAGCGAGGAGTAGCTGTGGGCCATGAGCTCGTCGGCCCGCTTGGTGGCCGCGTAGATCGTGAGCGGATGGGATGCGCCCCTGTGCGGGGAAAACGGCATGTCGGTATTGGCGCCGTAGACCGAGCTGGTGGAAGCGTAGACGAGATGCTCGACTCCGTGGTGCCGACAGCCCTCGAGCACCGTTAGTGTCCCGGTGACGTTGCTGCGGACGTAGCTGTAGGGGTCCTTGAGCGAGTGGCGCACGCCCGCCTGGGCGGC
>DAHVRW010000270.1:0-364 GCA_027322215.1 Marinimicrobium sp. | reverse complement strand
GTATCACCCGCTGGAACTTCTCGCGCGCGAACAGTGCCGCCATTCCCGCCTCGTCTGCGAGATCGAGCCGCACGAACCGGAACCCCTCCCGGCTCGCGAGCCGCTCCAGGCGCGCCTGCTTGAGGGTGACGTCGTAGTAGTCGTTGAGGTTGTCGAGCCCAACCACTTCGTGGCCGAGCGTGAGCAGCTTGCCGGCGGTGTGGTAGCCGATGAAGCCGGCCGCGCCGGTCAGCAGGATTTTCATGGGAATGCGTTCGCCTCGGTGGTGCGGCCCAGTGTGCCTGCCGGGAATATTAGCGGAAGCAGGGCTGGCGGCGCACGACGTGGCGTGCCCGGGCGCCACCCCCCGCCGCGCCACTCAGGG
>DAHVRW010000026.1 GCA_027322215.1 Marinimicrobium sp. | reverse complement strand
GTAACGTATGGGCGTTACGTAATATCAAGTAATGGGTAAGCAATAAAGGAGAATCTGTAATGGGAACATTAGTCTTAGGTAGTTACATTTTGGTGTGGCCGATTGTGTCGTTAGCGGTACTGGGCGTGATTGTTGGCGCTACGTGCCGGGATTACCTCTGCGCACGACGCGAGGGACGCGATGTGGTTTAACCGCTGCGTGTTAAATCAGGGATGTGAGACGGGATGACGACAAGAAAGGATTGTACTGACTGGGAATGAACGGTACTGGGAAGGAAGAGTGCGGGGTGAGCCATTACAGCTCACCCCGCATTCGTTTTTACACGTTATAAGTGGTCGATGCGGTGTCACCGCCACGGCCAGTCCAGTTGGTGTGGAAGAACTCACCACGGGGCTTGTCGACGCGCTCGTAGGTGTGCGCACCGAAGTAGTCACGCTGAGCTTGCAGCAGGTTCGCCGGCAAGCGCGCCGTGCGGTAGCCGTCGAAGTAGTTCAGCGCTGTGGTGATGGCGGGAGCGGGAATACCACTGGTGATTGCTGAGGCGGCCAACCGGCGCCAGCCCGCCTGACATTCGTGGAGCTTGTCTTTGAAGTAATCATCCAGCAACAGGTTGTTCAGCTCTGGGTTCTTGTCGTAGGCCTGCTTGATGTTATCCAGGAACGCTGAACGGATAATACAGCCGCCGCGCCACATCAGGGCAATGCCACCGTAATTCAAGTGCCAGCCAAACTCACGAGCGGCTTCGCGCATCAGCTCATAACCCTGAGCGTAGGAAACCATCTTGGCCGCCAACAGAGCTTGACGCAGGTCTTCCAGGAACGCCTTGCGATCGCCTTCAAACTTAACGGCGGGGCCTTCCAGGATCTTCGACGCAGCGACACGCTCGTCTTTCTGGGCCGACAAGCAGCGAGCAAATACCGCTTCACCGATCAGCGTCAGAGGAATACCCATGTCCAGGGCGATAATGCCGGTCCACTTACCGGTACCTTTCTGGCCAGCTTTGTCCAGAATCTTCTCCACCAGCGGTTCGCCGTCTTCTTTATAGGCGAGAATATCGCGGGTGATTTCTATCAGATAGCTGTCCAGCTCGCCTTCGTTCCACTCGGCAAACACTTCGTGCATTTCGTCGTGGGTCATGCCCAGCAAATCGCGCATCAGCTGGTAGGCTTCACAGATCAGCTGCATGTCACCGTATTCGATGCCGTTATGCACCATTTTGACGAAATGGCCGGCGCCATCTTCACCCACCCAATCACAGCACGGCGAGCCGTCGGCGACCTTGGCGGCGATGTCCTGGAAAATGGGCTTCACGTGCGGCCAGGCATCGACGGAGCCACCGGGCATGATTGAGGGGCCGGTCAGGGCGCCTTCTTCACCACCGGAAACACCAGCACCAACAAACAGCAGACGCTTGCTTTCCAAATAAGCGGTGCGACGGTTGGTGTCCGGGTAGTGGGTGTTACCACCATCGATGATGATGTCGCCCGGCTCCAGGTGCGGAATCAACTGTTCAATAAAGTCGTCCACCGCCTGACCGGCCTTAACCATCAGCATAATTTTGCGTGGTTTGGCCAGAGACTGCACGAGCTCTTCCACAGAATAGGCGCCACGAATGCTTTTGCCCTTGGCGCGTCCGGCGAGAAAATTCTCCACCTTGTTCACTGAGCGGTTGTAGGCGGTAACCGTGTAGCCTTTGTTGGCCATGTTCAAAATCAGGTTTTCGCCCATAACGGCGAGGCCTACCAGGCCGATATCCGAAAGTTCTTTCATAAAAGCTGTTACCTGTCGTTGGAGTTGTTGCAGGACTATTGGTGGCGCTGCTTGACCAGAGCTTCTTCTGCGGAGCGTTCGCCGCGCTCCTGGCCAATAGGCCCAAAAATTTTATAGAGGGTGCGTATTATTCACGTTTATCGTCCAAAATAACAGGGCGCCGCAGGCTATTGCGCTGATAGACGGCCACTAAATACCATTTTCGGGGCTATTCCGGGGCTATTTCCGCCGAATTTTGCGTTGCCGTCGCCGATTGGGGCGGTCCTGTTGGGCTAGAGCCCAGTCGATGTGTTCGGCCACCAGCGGCGTTGCTTGAGCCCGACGGTGGCGTAGCAGCGCGATAATATCGGGGTCGCTCGGGGCATTGCCCAGCGCCACGGCCAAATTACGCTGCCAGCTCTCGTAGCCGATACGCCGGATGGCCGAGCCCTCGGTGTAGCGCAAAAACTCTTCCTCACTCCAGCTGAATAGCCGGGCCAAATCCGCATCCGCCAGCCCGTGCCGAGGCAGAAAGTCGACTTCATCGGTCGGTTGCGCGTATTTGTTCCAGGGGCATATGGCCTGGCAGTCGTCGCAGCCAAACACCCGGTTACCCATGGGCTCGCGAAACTCCTCGGGAATCGGACCTTTATTTTCAATGGTCAGATAGGAAATGCAGCGGCGCGCATCCAGGGTGTAGGGGGTCGGGAAGGCATCCGTCGGACACACTTTCAGGCAGGCTGTGCACTCGCCACAGCGATTGGGCTGCTCGCTCTCGTCCACGGGTAGCGGAAGGTAGGTCAGGATTTCCCCTAAGAAGAACCAGCTGCCCGCCTCGTTGTTCAGCAGCAGCGTATGCTTACCCACCCAGCCCAGACCGGCTTTCGCGGCCAGTGGACGTTCCATAATAGGGGCGCTATCCACAAAAGGGCGCTGAGGGCCCGAGCGCAATGCCTCGGGCAATGACTCCTCGATACGCTTGATCAACTGAGCCAGGCGTTTGCGCATCAGCTTGTGGTAGTCGCGCCCGAGCGCGTAGCGGGACACATACGCTTTACGCGAATCTTTCAGCACTTGAATTTGCTGCGTGTCGCCTGGGAGATAATCCATGCGTACGGCGATACTGCGAACGCTGCCGGGTAGCAGCTCATCGGGGCGCGCCCGCAAAGTGCCGCGCCGCTCCAGCCATTCCATGGTGCCGTGGTAACCTTGCGCCAACCACGCGTTCAGACGCGGTTCTTCGGTACTCAAATCCGTATCGGTAATGCCCACTTGCTGGAAGCCCAGCTCCCGCCCCCACATTTTGATGTCAGCGGCTAATTGATGGAAATCGAACGGTGCGGACATAACTGTCGGGGCTACTCGTGCGCAGGGTGTGGGTTGGGGACAACCCGCGTATAATTTCGCGGGAGAGGGCTACTATAGCGGCTTTGCGGCCCAATTTCCGCCCACGGACTGTAAAAAGAGGATGCGATGAAGCTAACCACTGCCGATGAAGTACCCCTGCCGGATGCGGCTTACACCGCGGATCAAGTGGCCGAGCTGGATCGGCTCGCCAGCGCAGCCGGGTTGCCTGGATTGCAGTTGATGAAGCGGGCCGGACGCGCGGCGTTTGAGCTATTGCTAACCCGCTTTGCCAAGCCCGACTCCATCGTTGTGTATTGCGGGGGTGGCAATAACGGCGGCGACGGCTATGTGGTGGCGGGTCTCGCCGCGCAGCGGCGCCTGGATGTTCGCGTGGTGGAATTGGCCGCGCCAGAAAAGCTCAGCGGCGAGGCCGCCAGCGCCCGGCAGTTTGCCGTTCAGGAAGGGGTGCCGATGAGCCCGTTAAATGGCGCTGATCTGCCCTCAGAAGGGGTTGTGGTAGACGCCCTGCTGGGTATTGGCGCCCGGGGTCGGGTGCGCGGTGCTTACGCCGACGCTATTCAACAGATCAATAACAGTGGTTTGCCGGTGCTGGCCCTGGACATTCCTTCCGGTCTGCACCCGGATACCGGTGTTGTTTTGGGCACCGCCGTGCGGGCGAACCTGACGGTGACTTTTATCGGCCTCAAACAAGGCTTGCTCACCGGTCGGGGGCCCGAGCAGTGCGGCCAGCTTATTTTTGCGGACCTGGGCGTGCCGGACGATGTGTATGGTCAGGTTCAGCCGTCAGCGAGCCGGTTATCGTCGAGCACGCTTCTCAACGCCTTGCCTCGCCGAACGCGCCATGCCCATAAAGGGGACTTTGGTCATGTCATGGTCATTGGCGGGGATATCGGCTACGGCGGTGCCGCCATTATTGCCGCACAGGCAGCCCTCCGCAGTGGCGCGGGTATGGTAAGCCTGGCAACCCGCCCAGAGCACGTCAGCGCAGCACTGAGTCGGTGCCCCGAGCTGATGGTGTGTGGCGTCACCTCCGGCCAGGAGCTAGAGCCTTGGTTAGCCCGGCCCAGTGTTTTGGTGATCGGGCCGGGATTAGGTCGCTCGGCCTGGTCTGAGCAAATGCTCCAACAGGCCATGGCTACGGATCTACCGATGGTTGTGGATGCGGATGCTCTGAATATTATTGCCGAAGGACGAATGGCGCCGCCGCCGGTGCGCGATCACTGGTTATTAACCCCCCATCCGGGCGAGGCGGCGCGTCTGCTAGGCTGCAACACAGCCGAGATCGAAGTGGATCGATTCACGGCCGTTCGAACGCTGCGCGAGCGTTGGGGCGGCACCGCGCTGCTTAAAGGAGCGGGCACGCTTATCAGTAGCGCCGGGCATTTGCCCGGGGTCGTCACCGGGGGCAACCCCGGCATGGCGAGTGGCGGCATGGGGGATTTGCTCAGTGGCATCTTGGGCGGGCTGGTAGCCCAGGGGCTGTCTCTGCCAGAAGCGGCACACCTGGGCGCTTGCGTTCACGCTGAGGCGGGGGACCTGGCGGCCGCTGAGCAGGGCGAGCGCGGACTTTTGGCCACCGATTTGTTGCCCCTTTTGCCATTGTTTCTGGAGGCCCAGTGAGCGAGCAGGTCGAACACCTATGGCAGTTGGCCGATGAATCGGCGACGGTCGCTTTGGGGCGGGCCATTGGAAAGGCACTAAAAGATCGCCCCGACGGGTTTACCGTTTTTCTCGAAGGCGATCTCGGGGCTGGAAAAACCACCCTGTGTCGTGGCCTTTTACAAAGTTTTGGCCATTCGGGCGCGGTGAAAAGCCCCACCTATACTCTGGTGGAGGATTATGAGCTGGACGATCGGCATATTCATCACTTCGATCTGTATCGCCTCGGTGATCCAGAAGAATTAGAATACATGGGAATTCGCGATTATTTTGGCCCCGGTCACATTTGCGTTCTGGAATGGCCTGAGCGGGGCCGCGGTATTTTGCCGGAGGCCGATTTGCGCGTTAAAGTAACCGTCAGCGGCTCCGGACGCCAAGCCCGGCTCAGCGCTGGCTCGGGCAAGGGGCAGTCATTGGTCAACGAACTCCCGGCGGGATCGCCGGAGTAAAGAAGTGGTTAGACAACCTCAATAATGTAGAGCAAACGATTTGGTGAACTGCGCTAACGTCCAACACTCTTGGAAAGCCTGGCTAGGCCTTATGCTGGCGGCTGCGCTTTGTTTCGCCCCTGCGCTACAGGCGGCGGACGTGGATAATGTGCGTTTGTGGCGAGCGCCGGATCACACCCGTTTGGTATTCGATCTCAGCGGGCCCGTCGAACACAAGGTGTTCCGGCTCGCCGATCCTGAGCGCCTGGTGGTGGATATTAGCGCGGCACGTCTGAACGCCACCTTCTCCTCGCTGGCCTTGGACGAAACGCCGATTCGGAATATCCGCAGTGCACAGCGGGACGACAACACGCTGCGTGTGGTGCTGGATTTACGCGAACAGGTACAGCCCCGGAGTTTCTTTCTTAAAAAACAGGCGGGCATGGGCGATCGTTTGGTGATCGATCTGCACGACCGCGAGCCGAGCGCGCAGCGGGCGCAACAGCGTCCGGCGCTGAGCACCACTGAAGGGCGCCGGGACATAATCATTGCGGTGGACGCAGGGCACGGCGGCGAAGACCCGGGCGCCATAGGGCCAGGCGGGCTCTTCGAAAAAAATGTTGTGCTGGATATCAGCAAACGACTGGTGGAGCGCTTAAACGCCACCTCTGGTTATAAAGCCCAGCTGGTGCGCACAGGTGATTATTACGTTTCTTTGCGCGAGCGGCGCAACATCGCCCGGCGGATGCAGGCGGATTTGTTGATCTCGGTCCACGCCGATGCCTTTACCCACCCCTCCGCCAATGGCGCTTCCGTGTTCGCGCTCTCCCGTCGCGGCGCCACCAGTGAATCGGCGCGATTTTTGGCGGAGCGGGAAAACGAGGCCGACCTGATCGGCGGCGTCGGTACCGTCAGCCTGGATGATAAAGACGAGCTATTGGCCGGGGTGCTGGTTGACCTATCCATGACCGCCACGCTCAGCACCAGTCTGGCCGTGGGTGCGGAGGTGCTGAACAGCATGGGTGGCATCGCCCGACTGCATAAGTCCACCGTAGAGCAGGCGGGCTTCGCGGTTTTGAAATCGCCGGATGTGCCTTCGATTTTGGTGGAGACCGGCTTTATCTCCAACCCGGCTGAGGCCGCTAAGCTGGCCACGGTCAGCTATCGGCGCCAGATGGCTGAGACACTGGCCAAGGGCGTGGAGGGCTATTTCAACAACAACCCGCCCGATGGCACCTACATCGCTTGGCGACAGCAAAACGGCGCGGGGCGCGAGCACATCATTGCCCGGGGCGACACCCTCAGCGGCATCGCCCGCCGTTACGATGTCACCGTGCGTGACCTGTTGCAGGTCAATGGCTTAAACGATCACACCATCCGGGTAGGGCAAACGCTGCGCATTCCCACGTCGTCCTGATGGGCTTCTCGGCCATCGTCCGTGTACACTGACACGCATTACGTTGTAACAAAAGTAGAGCGTCCCGCGATGGGCGCACACAGGTATCCATGAAAAAAATCCATTTATTAACTCCCCGCTTAGCTAACCAAATTGCAGCAGGCGAGGTGGTGGAGCGGCCGTCGTCGGTCATTAAAGAATTGCTGGAAAACAGCCTGGATGCGGGCGCAACCCGGCTGGACATTGATGTGGAGGCCGGCGGCATTAAACTGATGCGCGTTCGCGATAATGGCTCGGGTATTGCCGAGGCGGACTTACCGCTGGCGCTTAGCCGTCACGCTACCAGTAAAATCCGCGAGCTCGATGACCTTGAAGCAGTAGCCACTTTGGGCTTTCGCGGCGAAGCGCTGGCCAGTATCAGTTCCGTTGCCCGCCTTACGCTCACCAGCAGCGTCGAGGATCAGCGCTCGGGGTGGCAAGCCGTGGCTGAAGGCCGGGATATGGATACTCAGCTTTCCCCGGCGCCCCACCCACGGGGCACCACGGTGGAAGTGCGGGACCTGTTTTTCAATACACCGGCCCGGCGTAAATTTCTGCGCACGGAAAAAACCGAATACAACCATCTGGAAGACGTGGTCAAGCGCCTGGCTCTGTCCCGCTTTGATGTAACCTTCGCACTGCGCCACAACCAGCGAGTGGTGCACAATTGGCCCGCCGGCACTGGTCGGCTGGAGCAAGAGCGGCGGGTGGCTCAGGTGTGTGGCCCGGCGTTTATGGAGCATGCCTTGCATCTGGATATCGAGCGCGATGGACTGCGACTGTGGGGGTGGGTGGCTCTGCCAAATTTCTCTCGCAGCCAGGCGGATCTGCAACACTTTTACGTCAACGGCCGGGCGATAAAAGACCGACTGGTGGGGCACGCGGTGCGCAAAGCGTATCAGGACGTGCTCTACCACGGCCGTCACCCAGCCTTTGTTCTGTATTTGGAAATGGACCCGGCGACCGTGGATGTGAACGTGCATCCCACCAAGCACGAGGTGCGCTTTCGGGATAACCATCGGGTACACAGCTTTATTTTCAGCAGTCTTCATCATGCGCTTGCTCAAGTAAAACCCGGCGAGCGTATGGGAAGCAACGATCTCGCCAGCGCGGAAACCGCCGAGCGCACGCCACAGTTGGAAGGTGTCGCGGCGGGCGAGTTCCACCAGCCCGCCATGTCTCTGGCACAGCCAGCGCCCGCGGGCGGCTTTCAGTCGCGGCCTTTTTCCTCAAGCTCTTACAGTTCGTCCTCGGCCTCTTACGGATCGACACCGGTGACGGAACAGCTGCGCCAGTACGGTGCTCTGCACCAGCCAGGCCCGTCGGGCGCGGTCGAAAACGAAGAAATTCCACCTCTCGGTTTTGCCATCGCCCAGTTGAAGAACATTTTCATCTTGGCGGAAAACGCCCAGGGTTTGATTATCGTGGATATGCACGCGGCCCATGAACGCATCACCTACGAACGCATGAAAACCGCGTACGCCCAGGGTGGCATTCAATCTCAACCGTTGCTGGTGCCCGAAAGCGTGGCAGTGAGTCAAAAAGAAGCGGACTATGCCGAGCAGTTTCCCGAAACCTTCGCCAACCTGGGATTCCAGATTGAGCGCGCGGGTCCCGAGTCCTTAGTGGTGCGTGAAATACCGGCGCTGTTAAACCGGGCGCCGGTCGCGCAATTGGTTCGGGATGTGCTGTCGGATTTGATCGAGCACGGCACCAGTGAACGGATCCAGGAGCGTATCAATGAGGTGTTATCGTCCATGGCCTGTCACGGCTCGGTGCGCGCCAACCGCCGCCTGACCATACCCGAAATGAACGCACTGCTGCGCGACATGGAAGCCACCGAACGCAGCGGTCAATGCAACCACGGCCGTCCCACCTGGGCACTGCAAACCCTGGATGAACTGGATAAATTGTTTATGCGCGGGCAGTAGCGAATAACGGGTCGATTGTTTAGCGCCTTAACTCGTTGTTACCGCTCCCTGTCCCGTCACCGTCGCGAAGACGGAGGTCCAGACTTGTTTTGCTTTGCGCGTTGGCGCTTTCGTCGTTTGCTCACGCATAACATTCAGCGTACTAATTTTCTTTTCCGACTCGGCAATTTCTTGAACAGACAAGGCCCCTCTCGTGGAGAACTCCGGAGTGCAGCGAGAAGGCACTGCTGTCCGGAATCATCCCACTAACCGGCGGCTTCGTAAGCAGGCCCCCGGCCTGCACGGCCCTAGCGGCTCCAAGTTACGGCGTTCATCGTAGCCCCTGTGCTTACGGCATTCATCGCAACCCCTATGCCTCGCCTTCTAGTCATACCCGCGAAGGCGGGCATCCAGAAACCTCGGATATTAACCGGGCCCATGGATTCCCGCCTCGGTAACCGCTCCTGCGTTGCTCTACAGTCGCTGGTTTCGGACGCGGCTGACTCCCCAAACGTCCTGTTTGTGGTACCTCCAGCGTCCATGCAGTCATTCGCGGGCATGACGAGCAAGTGGGGCAGTCCTCAACAACGAGGTTGGGGGCAGGTATCGCTATTGGCACTAGGACGGCTGTAGTTTATTGGCAGTGAATGCGCCGAAAGGGTTTGGTGAGCGATCCCCGGGACCCTTTGCCGCAGGGATGCGGCAACGGAGCTTATAGGGACATATTTACAGCGTGTCCCGGGGATCGCTCACCAAACCCTACTCCCGCTGGTAATGCTAAGAGTGCAGGAATTATTTTGCTCGTCCAATCGTCCGTCTCGCGGGTTTCTCATGAGCTACACAGAGAGCTCAAGGCGATACAAAAGAATGGGCCTCCGCCTTCGCGGAGGTGACGGGTGGGAGAGGGTGACGGGTTCGAGGGCGGCCGGACTGGGGTACGAAAGTGACGGCGTGACAAGGAGATGAGGTTAAGGGCTTGCGTGTTAAAAATGGTAATTGGCGACGTATTTACAGACTCGCCCAAAGGCGCGCCGGCAAAGATGTGAGATACTGCGCTTATGGAAAACAAACCTCTGGTGATATTTCTCATGGGCCCCACCGCGGCGGGCAAAACCGACTTGGCGGTGGCCCTGCGCCAACACCTGCCGGTGGAATTGATCAGTGTGGACTCCACCCTCGTCTACCGCGGCATGGACATCGGCACCGCTAAACCCAGCCCAGCGGAGCTGGCGCAGGCGCCGCACCGGCTTATCGACATTCGAGACCCCGCCGAACCCTATTCTGCCGCCGAGTTTCAACAAGACGCCGAGCGGGAAATTGCCGATATCGTGGCCGCGGGGCGGATTCCGCTGCTGGTGGGTGGCACTATGTTGTATTTCAAAGCCCTCTTGGACGGTTTGGCCGCTATGCCACCAGCGGACCCGGATCTGCGTGCACAGATAGAAAAAGATGCCGCTGAACATGGTTGGCCCTACGTGCACCAACAGTTGGCCGCGGTGGATCCGGTCTCAGCGGCGGAGATTCATCCCAACCATTCCCAGCGCCTGAGCCGCGCTTTGGAAGTCTATCGTGCCAGTGGCCGCACGATGACCGAGCTGCGCCAAGCGCAGCAGCAAAATGCTGGTCCGGCTTTTCGCGAGCGTTTTCGGCTCGTTCAACTGGCCGTTGCCCCGCGGGACCGAAAGGTGCTGCACGGGCGCATCGCGCAGCGGTTTCACAAGATGCTGGAACAGGGTTTGGTGGCCGAGGTCGAAGCTCTTCGACAATGCGACCAGTTGCATCCGGCGCTACCGGCAATTCGGGCGGTGGGCTACCGGCAGGTTTGGGACTATCTCGATGGGCAGGCTGGCCTCGGGCCGGTGTTTTCTGAGACGGAAATGGTCGAACGGGGCATCGCCGCCTCCCGGCAATTGGCGAAACGACAATTGACGTGGTTGCGCGGATGGCCGGAGCTGAAGTGGATTTACACACAGTCCGCCAGTGGCGATTTGAGGCCCGGGCAAGAAATTCTGCGCGATGCCTTGAATTTTATAGACACTGAGACCATATAATAGGCTCGTGAGAACCTAGTCAGTTTTTCATTAATTGCGCCCGCCCCCTTCCTTCGGGAAGTTTTAGGCGGATTTTTATTACTCAACAAGGAGAATAAACATGTCAAAAGGGCATAGTTTACAAGACCCTTACCTGAATGTGCTGCGCAAAGAGCGCGTGCCAGTGTCCATTTATCTGGTTAATGGCATTAAGCTTCAGGGTCAGATTGAGTCATTTGACCAGTTCGTGGTGTTACTGAAAAACACGGTCAGTCAAATGGTTTATAAACACGCGATCTCCACCGTCGTACCGTCTCGCGCGGTTCGGGTTCCGCTATTGAATCCGGCTGATGAGGCTGAGGGGCAGGAGTAATAACGCGTATACGACTTGTTGAAAAACGCACCGCCGCAGGGCGGGTCGTTTTTCAGTAAGGGCGTTTTAACCCTCGAGGTAACTCATTGTTTTTTGATCGTCCTGAATCCGGTGAGCTGGCAGTGCTAGTTCACTTGGACATCTCGCACGGGCAAGCCCCGGAAGATCCCCGCGAATTTGAAGAGCTGGTGTTGTCCGCTGGCGGCGACCCTGTAACCCTGGTATCCGGGCAGCGGGCCGCACCCCACGCCAAGTATTTTATTGGTACCGGCAAGCTCGAAGAGCTTAAAGCTGTGGTGGCCGAACACGGCGCTGAGCTGGTCATTTTCAATCACACCCTTTCCCCCAGCCAAGAGCGCAATCTGGAAAAGGCGTTGCAATGTCGTGTTTTGGACCGTACGGGTTTAATTCTCGATATTTTTGCTCAGCGCGCCCGCACGTTCGAGGGTAAGCTGCAGGTGGAGCTGGCGCAGTTGCGCCATATGTCCACGCGCCTGGTGCGAGGCTGGACTCACTTGGAGCGCCAGCAAGGGGGGATAGGGCTGCGCGGGCCGGGTGAAACCCAGCTGGAAACCGACCGCCGGCTGTTGCGTGGGCGCATTTCGCACATTGAACGCCGCCTGAAAAAAGTGCGTACTCAGCGGGACCAGGGGCGGCGCTCGCGCCAGCGTGCGTCAATTCCTACCGTTTCGCTTGTGGGCTATACCAACGCCGGCAAATCCACTTTGTTTAATCGTTTGACCGGCGCTCAGGTGTATGTAGAGGACCAGTTGTTTGCCACCCTGGACCCAACCATGCGACGGCTGGAGCTTCCCGATGTTGGCGCCGCTATATTGGTCGATACGGTGGGGTTTATCAGCCACTTGCCGCACACCTTGGTACAGGCGTTTCGAGCCACACTGGAAGAGGCCAGTAGCTCCAGCTTGCTGCTGCATGTAGTGGATGCGGCCGCGGATGAGCGGTTGCACAATATTGAACAGGTAGATCTGGTTTTGGATGAAATTGGTGCGTCCGAGTTGCCGCAACTGCGGGTCTATAACAAAATTGACCTTTTGGGTATGGAAGCGCGCATCGATCGCGACGATGACGGTCAGCCCCTGGCGGTGTGGCTTTCGGCGAGCACGGGTGCCGGTATTGAATTGCTTGAACAGGCGATAGCCGAGCGATTGGGCACGAGCATGATCAGCGGCCGCTTACTACTGCCGCCCGATCAGGGGCGTGTCAGGTCCATGCTCTATCAGCAGCATGCGGTAGCGGCAGAAACGCACCGGGATGATGGCGCGAGCGAGCTGGATGTTCGCTTGCCCCACCATGACTGGATGCGTATTTTGAGCGCGGGCGATTTGAGTCCAGATCAGCTGCATTGGTTATCCTAAAACATTCCGGTCAAATGGCCTGCTCGGCGAGCACGACTTTGGTAGAATGCCACGTCTTGCGGGAACGCCGTAGCCGAATTGATTATTTTTAACGTTAAGCGGAGAACATCTTATGGCCTGGAATCAACCGGGAGGCGGGGGCAAGGATCCCTGGGGCGGAGGGGGCGGCAACGGCGGCCCGCCTGATTTGGATGAAGCGTGGAAAAAAGTGCGCGACCGTCTCAACAGTGTGTTTGGCGGTGGCTCCGGTGGGGGCGATGGCAGCAACGGCAATTCCGGCGGCTCCGGCAGCGCCATTCCGATGTTTGGGCTGGGCCTGATCGTCGTTGCCATTATCTATTTGTTGTCGGGCTTTTATGTGGTGGATGCGCAGGAGCGCGCTGTGGTCCTTCAGTTTGGCGCCTTTAAAGAAATTAAGGACGAAGGCCTGCGCTGGAATCCGCGCCTGATCACTGAGGTGTTCGTTGAGAACGTTACCGAAGAGCGTCAGTACGCCTCCCGGGCGCTGATGCTGACCCAGGATGAGAGCATCGTTGAACTGCCCATTACTGTGCAGTACAACGTGGGCGATGTGCGTGCCTATGTGCTGAGCGTACGCGACCCAGAAAGCAGCTTGCGCCATGCCGCCGATAGTGCTTTACGCCATGTGGTTGGCTCCACGGAGCTGAATCAGGCGCTGTCCGGTGGCCGTGAAGCCATCGGTGACGAAGTGCACTCGCGTTTGCAACAGTATCTCGACAATTACGGTACGGGTATTGCCGTGCGTCAGGTCAACCTGCAAGAAGGCCGGCCGCCACAGGAAGTGCGCGACGCTTTTGATGACGTTATTAAAGCGCGTGAGGAAGAAGAGCGCATTAAAAACGACGCCCAAGCTTATGCTAACTCCATCATCCCCGAAGCGCGTGGTCGCGCCCAGCGTATGATCGAAGAGGCCGAGGCCTACCGGGCAGAAGTGATCGCCCGGGCCGAAGGTGAATCCCGCCGGTTCGAACTGCTATTGGCCGAATACCGGAACGCGCCGGAAGTGATGCGTGAGCGTCTGTACATTGAAACGCTGCAAACGGTAATGAACGCCTCCAGCAAAGTCATGGTGGATGTGGCCGGTGGTAATAACATGCTCTACCTGCCTCTGGACCGAATGGGTGGTACGCCTTCAAACCAGAATGTTCGCGCCAGCGGCAATACCGATGTGTCTGCTGACACGATCCGGCAAATAACCGAACAGCTCAGCCGGGAGTTGGGTAGTCGTGACACTGCTCGCCCTGTTCGTCGGGAGGTGCGTTAATGTCTAATAAAGGAATCGGGGTACTCATTGCAGTGGCCCTGGCGATTTTTATCGCCGCGAACACGGTTTATATTGTGTCCGAATACGAGCGCGGCGTTGTGCTCCGTTTTGGTCGCATGGTTGAGGACGATCTTCAGCCTGGATTGCATGTAAAGCTGCCTTTTGCGGACCGCGCCAAGATTTTTGATGGCCGGGTGCTCACCGTCGACGCGCAGCCAGAGAGCTATTTCACGGTGGAAAATAAGCGTCTGATCGTCGACTCTTTCGCCAAGTGGCGAGTGGTTGATGTGGCCACGTATTATCGAGCCACAGGTGGTAATGAGAGCGTGGCGAATTCCCGCTTGGCCGAGCGGGTGACCGATGGCCTGCGTAACCAATTGGGCTTGCGCACCCTGCACGAAGTGGTGTCGGGGCAGCGGGATGAGCTGATGGAGCAGTTGACCGAGAGTCTGAATATCGTGGCTCTGGACCAGCTAGGCGTTGAGATTCTTGACGTGCGCGTGCGCCGTATCGATTTGCCCAGCGATGTGAGCCAATCGGTGTTTGACCGCATGGCGGCCGATCGGAATAAAGAGGCCCAGGAGTACCGGGCCACAGGTCGGGAGCAGGGCGAAGTGATCCGGGCCGATGCGGATCGCCAGCGCGCTGTGCTGTTGGCCAACGCTTACCGTGATGCTGAGCTGCTGCGCGGTGACGGTGATGCTCAGGCGGCGGCGATTTTCGCTCAGGCCTTTGGGCAGGACCCGGAGTTCTACGCGTTTACCCGCAGTCTGGCGGCCTACCGAACCACGTTTGAAACAAAAGACGATCTGTTGGTGGTGGACCCGAGCAGTGAGTTCTTCCGCTACTTAACCGATCCTCAGGGCGGACAACCCTAGTACGCTGATTGCGGGGCACCACTGTCCCGCAAAAAGTGCTAGAATGTCGTAACCGAGCCTCAAGGCTCGGTTTTTTGTGTCAAACGCCGACATTTCAGGTTCAGGCCTCTGATGCATTCGCCCGTAGTGCTGTGAGGGGCTGGCCCAAAGAGACAACGCGAAGACCGCGGCGTCCTTCTTGGGCACATTTTTGCGCATTCGTGCGCATCCGTGAAGGTGCCTCTCTATGTGGGAAGATCTCGGGCGGGCCCTGTGTCTGATGCTGGTGCTCGAGGGCATTATTCCGTTTTTATACCCGGCACGCTGGCGCCAACTGGTGGTAAGTCTGGCGCAAGTCAGCAATCGGCAGCTGCGTGTAATGGGGCTGGCCAGTATGTTGGCCGGAGTCGGATGCCTGTATCTACTGAATTGACTTACGCAATCGTCAGAGCTTGTTCAATATGACCTATGCGGACCGCTGGCTCTTGCCCGATGGGGTGGAAGAAATTCTGCCCGCCGAGGCCGAGTCCATAGAACAACTGCGCCGGAGCCTGCTGGATCTCTACGCTACCTGGGGTTATGACTTAGTCATTCCGCCCCTTCTGGAGTACACCGATTCACTGCTGATTGGCCTGGGCCGCGACGTGGACCTGCTCACCTTTAAAGTGACAGATCAACTCAGCGGGCGCACCTTGGGCATCCGCGCCGATATCACCCCCCAAACCGCTCGTATGGACGCCCATAGCTTCAGTCGCCGTGGCGTTAATCGTCTCTGTTATGCCGGCCATGTGGTCCACGCCCGCCCTAAAAACCCCCTCGCGACACGCACGCCCATTCAAGCGGGTGTTGAGCTGTTTGGTGAGGCCAGCGTTAATGCCGATATTGAAGTGGTGTCCCTGTTGCTCGAGTCCTTGCAAGTGGCCGGATTGCCGACCCTGCATATGGATCTTGGCCATGTGGGTATCTACCGGGAGCTGGCCGCCCATGCGGGGCTGAGCGCACAGCAAGAAGAGGTTTTCTTCGAGTTATTGCAGCGTAAAGCGACCACCGAAATTAGCGCTTGGGTCAAAGACAATGTCGCGGACAGCGCGTTAGCGCAACTTTTTTTGCAGCTGCCCCGGCTGGCCGGTGGACGAGAAGTTCTGTCCGAGGCGCGCACGTTGTTTGCCGATTGTCCGGTAGCCGTGCTGGAAGCCGTCAATCAACTTGAGGCCGTGGCCGACGCCGTGGAACAGCGCTACCCCGGCGCCGAGCTGTATTTTGACCTGAGTGAGCTACGGGGCTATCACTACTTAACTGGGCTGGTGTTTGCGGCTTTCGCTCCCGGCTACGGCAACCCGGTGGCCAGTGGCGGACGCTACGATCATATCGGTGAGGTGTTTGGCCGCGCCCGGCCGGCAACCGGTTTTGGGGTGGATATCACCACCTTAAGCAAACTGGGTATTCTGGCCGCGCCGCCAGTCGCCCCGATTTTTGCGCCGGTGACGCAGGACCCAGCTCAGTGGCAGGCGATCCGAGATCTGCGGGGGCAGGGCGAGCGGGTTATTTGCGCCGCACCGGACAGCCGTCCTGAGGATCTTGGCTGCGATCGTCAATTAGTTTCTGCCGAGCAGGGCTACGTAGTGGTCCCGATCGAATGAGTCGGGTGAGCTTTACGTTAAAACGCCCGGGCGATGTGGGCCAGAATTATTCCGTTGTATTCAACATACTGTGAAGAGAGTTAAACCGAGCATGGGAAAGAATGTCGTTGTTCTGGGCACCCAGTGGGGTGATGAAGGTAAAGGCAAGATCGTTGATCTGCTGACCGATCAAGTATCACTTGTGACCCGTTTTCAGGGAGGACACAACGCCGGCCACACGCTCGTGATCGACGGCAAGAAAACCGTGCTGCATCTGATCCCCTCCGGAGTCCTGCGCGAGGGCGTACAGTGCTTGATCGGCAATGGCGTGGTGGTATCACCGGAAGCGCTGTTCAATGAGCTAGGCACGCTGGAAGCCCAGGGCATCCCGGTGCGTGAGCGCTTACGCCTCTCGTCAGCTTGTCCTTTGATTCTGCCCTACCATGTGGAGCTGGACCAGGCTCGGGAGATCGCTCGTGGCGCGGATAAAATAGGCACCACAGGACGCGGTATAGGCCCGGCCTATGAAGATAAAGTGTCCCGCCGCGGCCTGCGGCTGGGCGATTTACGCAACCCCGAAGCCTTCGCTCGCAAGCTCAAGGAAGTGATGGAATACCACAACTTCACGCTGGTGCAGTACTACGGCGTTGAGCCTGTGGATTATGAGAAAACCTTGGCCACCTGTCTGGAGTGGGCCAAAGAGTTGGTGCCCCTGATCGCCGATGTGACGACGTTGTTGCACGAGGCGCGGGCCCGGGGCGAGAGTATTTTGTTTGAAGGCGCCCAGGGCTCGCTATTGGATATTGACCATGGGACTTACCCTTACGTCACCTCCTCAAACACGACCGCGGGGGCCGCGGCGTCCGGCTCCGGCGTTGGTCCGCTCTACCTGGATTACGTTTTAGGCATTACCAAGGCTTATACCACGCGCGTTGGCTCGGGCCCATTCCCCACTGAGCTCGGCTGTGAGGTCGGCCAGCACCTGGGTGAGCGAGGCCATGAGTTTGGCGCTACCACCGGGCGTAAGCGTCGCTGTGGCTGGTTTGATATTGTCGCGGTGCGCCACGCGAACCTGATCAATAGCGTCACTGGCGTCTGTCTGACCAAGCTGGACGTACTCGATGGTCTGGACACCATCAAAATCTGCATCGGTTATCAGGATGCGGACGGGAACCCCTTGGGTATCCCCCACGATGCGGAAGGTTGGGAAGAGATCCAACCGGTCTACGAAGAAATGCCCGGTTGGCAAGAATCCACCGTGGGAGCCCGTACGCTGGAAGAGCTGCCCGAAAACGCTCGCCGGTACATCAAACGCCTGGAAGAGCTGATGGAGACGCCCATCGATATCGTGTCGACCGGTCCCGACCGGGTTGAAACGGTGGTGTTGCGTCATCCGTTTGCAGAGTAACCCTTTGCGTTTGTCTTTCCCGGGCCGGCGCAATGCCGCCCGGGATTATTATCGGAATGATTTCGGGAGTAATTGCTGAAGTCATTAATAGCAACTTGGGTCTGCACAACGAAGCAGGCGGCCCCAAAGTTGATTCCGGACAGCTACATTACGCAGTCAACGCCAGCGGTGGATCACTTATTCTGGTCCTGTAACAACCGCTGTTTCTGGCGATTCCAATCGCGCTCTTTCTCGGTTTGCCGTTTATCGTGCAGCTGCTTACCTTTACCTAAAGCGATTTCACACTTCACCAAATGGGCTTTCCAGTACAGCGCCGTCGCAATCACTGTATAGCCTTTTTGCTCCGTAGCGGCCTGAAGGCGGGCAATCTCCTTGCGCTTGAGCAGCAGTTTACGGGTACGTGTGGGATCGGTAACAAAATGCGTGGATGCCGTCGGCAACGGCGTGATATGCGCTCCCAGCAGCCAGGCTTCGCCGTTTTTGAAAATCACATAGCTATCCGTCAGCTGGACTTTCCCTTGGCGTAGGCTTTTGACCTCCCACCCCAGTAGAGCAACACCGGCCTCCACGCGCTCGTGGAGCTCAAAATCGAATTTGGCTTTCTTGTTCAGAGCGATGGTGTTGCCGCCCGGCTTTTTCTTGGTTTTGGCCATGATGCTTAACTGACGCCAGTAAAAAATCGTGAATGGACCGGCATTATATCGACTAACCCAATGCTCTGTCTCCCAAAGCCCAGAAAGGGGTTGATTGTTGTTTGCGTGCCAATATCGTTACAATTCGCGGTGCTTTCGCCAGTCTGTCGCCAGCCGGCGGGGCCGAGGCTGTAGGCCAACCAACTAGGAGGGGTTCCTGGTGAACATTAATAATCAAAATAACAAAGGTACTGTCTGGGGCCGGAGAAGTACTTTTGTTTTAGCGGCCACGGGCTCAGCGGTTGGATTGGGGAACATTTGGAAATTCCCCTACGTGGTCGGAGAAAACGGGGGCGGTGCCTTCGTGCTCATGTACCTGGTTTTTATCGTGCTGATCGGCGTCCCGATCATGATGGCGGAAGTCACTCTTGGGCGTCATGGGCGCACCAACCCAATCCACGCGGTGGCAAAAATCGTACGCGAAGGCGGCGCTTCACCGTTTTGGAAACTGATTGGCTGGAGTGGTGTTCTGGCCGGCTTCCTGATCTTGTCGTTCTACAGCGTTATTGCCGGTTGGACCCTGGATTATTTTAGCGCCAGCGCAAATGGCCAGTTTGTAGGTCTTACGGGGGAGGGCTCGGGAGCAGCGTTCGAGCATCTGCTGGCTAGTCCCTGGCGTTTGGCGGTGTGGCATAGCGTCTTCATGGGCATGACCGTCGTTGTAGTCGGCCTGGGGGTCATTCGTGGTCTGGAAGTGGGCCTACGACTGATTATGCCCCTGTTGTTTGTATTACTGTTAATGTTGCTTGCCTATGCCGCCAGCGTCGGCGATTTTGGCGCTGCATGGCGCTTCATGTTCGTGTTTAACCCAGCGGGGCTGTCTTGGGGCGGCGCTTCGGTGGCGCTGGGGCATGCGTTCTTTACCCTGAGCTTGGCGATGGGCGCCATGATGGCTTACGGCTCCTATATGCCCGGCGGGGACTCCATTGGTAAAATGGTGTTTACCGTAGCAGCGTTGGATACCGTGGTTGCGTTGATCGCGGGGCTGGCAATATTCCCCATTGTTTTTGCCACGCCGGGCCTCAGCGCTGGTGAGGGGCCGGGCCTGATCTTTGTCAGCCTGCCAGTAGCCTTTGGCGCTATGCCTGCTGGGGTCGTCTTTGGCACGGTGTTTTTCGCCCTGATGGTGCTGGCCGCGTGGAGCTCGACCATTTCTTTGCTGGAACCGGCCGTTGCGTATGTGACTGAACGGTTTAGCATGTCGCGCGCCCGGGCCAACGCACTTATCGCTGGCGGCGCCTGGCTTTTGGGAATCGGCTCGGTGTTATCGTTCAACGCCTGGAAGGATGTGTCTGTGCTTCTGGGGATGAATGTGTTCGGTTTCCTCGATTTCTTTACCCAGCGTGTCATGCTGCCGCTTGGCGGTTTGCTGCTTGCGGTTTTTGTCGGCTGGGTGGTGCGTCGCGAGCTGCTGCACCACGAGATGAAACCGCGGTCGGAGATGTTGTTCTCCACTTGGTTGTGGTTACTTAAATACCTGTGCCCCGCGGCGTTATTGGCCATTCTTTTGGCCGGGGTGTGGGATCAGTTTTCCTAATACGGGAGTAGGTTGGTTGAGTCATCGAGTAGAGCGATCGGCACTGGTGCAGTATTCGGCACAGCAGATGTTCGATCTGGTTAATGATATTGAAGCTTATCCAGAATATATGGACGATTGTGTTGGCGCCCAGGTGTTACAACGTGGCACAGGCTGGTTGGAAGCGCGCCTCGATTTGCAAAAAGCGGGGTTCACCCAGAGTTTTGTGACTCGCAACGAGTTGCATCCACCCACCCGCATGGACCTGACCTTGGTTGAGGGGCCCTTTTCCTTCCTTAAAGGCCGCTGGACGTTTGACCCGATTGATGCGCAGGCATGCCGGGTTGGGCTGGAGTTGAGTTTTGAAATGAAAAATCGCCTGTTGGGCGCCGCGGTGGGCAAGTTATTTGAGTCGGTGTCCCGCAAACAGGTGGATGCGCTGTGCCGCCGGGCACAAGCGGTGTATGGCACACCGAAAATGGCTGGAGGTTAACGTATGGCCGATATGGATCTTATTACGGTTGAAGTGGCTTATGCGCTTCCGCACCAGCAAAAAATTATTGAGTTGCTGGTAGAGCCCGGCACCAGTGCTTATCAGGCCGCGGTGCGTTCGGGCATCACCAACGTGTTTCCGGATTTGGATCTGGAAGAGTCTAAAATGGGTATTTTTGGCCAAGCGCTGGGCACCAAGGGCCTCAAACCGCCAAAAGAGTACGAGTTGCAGCACGGCGACCGGGTCGAAATTTACCGGCCGCTGACAATCGATCCAAAAGCAATACGCCGTAACCGCGCCGAAAAAAATAAAAGCTAACCTACGTTTGGCTCAACCGCGTAACGGCGGCCGTATGAGCGCGCGAAGCGCGAAGAGTAAATGGCTTGCCCAGTCTTTTTTATTGGTTTGTGGGCAACGGAACCTCAGTCTCCACCGTCTCGGTGGGGAAGGTTCCGGTTTCATCTTCGACATTTGTGGGTACAGCAGGTAGGCTATCCCCGTCGCTTTCAGATTTCACCTGAGCAAAATCGCCGGTAAAGTGGGTCATTCGATCATCTTCGAAAAAAACCGTCATGGATCTCTCTCGCAGCAGCTTGTCGCCTTGACGCAAGCTGTAGTAGTAGTCCCACCGGTCGTCGTTGAAGCTGTCGGCCAGTAAAGGCGCACCCAATACGTATCGAACCTGCCGCTTAGTCAGGCCGGGCTCGAGCTGATCCAGCATTTCCTCGGTGATGATATGTCCTTGCTGCACGTAAATTTTATGCACGCCGGGGAACTGAAAGTAGGAGCAACCTGCCAGACCGGCGAATAAGGTAGCGACCAGGATTAGGCGGTTGGCTATTTTCATACGAAGGCTTCCACTTGGCAAAACGAAACGGGATAATACCTGATTGATAGGAACACTGAGAAGGGTGGGGGGGAAATAATGCTTGAAGAAAACCAGGAACTGCGCAAAGCGGGTCTTAAGGTTACGCTGCCCAGAGTCAAAATCTTGCAAATACTCGAATCGTCTGAAGATCATCACATGAGCGCGGAAGATGTCTATAAAGCGCTTATGGAAGCTGGGGACGATGTGGGTTTGGCCACTGTGTATCGGGTGTTGACGCAATTTGAAAATGCCGGATTAGTGGAACGCCATAATTTCGACGGGGGTTATTCGGTATTTGAAATCGCCCGTGGTGAACACCATGACCATATGGTATGCGTGGACACAAATGAAGTTATTGAGTTCCATAACGAAAAAATTGAAGCTCTGCAGCATCAAATCGCCGAAGAGCACGGTTACGAACTGGTGGATCACAGCCTTGTGCTGTACGTGAGGCCCAAGAGCAAAAAATAAAACCGCCTCGGACTCCCAATCCAGTTATTTTTCTAAGAATTCTCTAGCATGGGCCAGAGATTGATCCGTAATCGTCATCCCGCCGAGCATACGCGCAATTTCTTCCACCTTAGCCTCACCAGTCAGCTCTATGAGCGTTGATTGAGCGCTGGACGAACTGGCGGTCTTGGTCACCTGCAGGTGTTGGTGGCCTTTGCTGGCTACTTGAGCGAGGTGGGTAACGCAGATCACCTGGCTGCGTTTTCCCAGCTCACGCAATAGTCGGCCCACCACATCGCCGGTGGCACCCCCGATGCCCACATCCACTTCATCGAACACCAGCGTCGGCCGGGCTGAGGTTTGTGCGGTGACTACCTGAATCGCCAGACTGATACGAGACAGCTCACCGCCAGAGGCGATTTTGTTAAGGGCGCGGGCCGGCTGGCCGGGGTTCGTGCTAATGAGAAACTCCACCTCTTCCAAACCGTACGCACTCGGTTTGTCGTCAAGGGGAGCCAGGCTGACTTCCAAACGGGCGTTTTCCATGGCCAGAGCCTGGAGTTGGGCATTGACCTCTTTGGCCAGTTTGCCGGACGCTTTGCGCCGCCCAGTTGATAGCCGCTGCGCCAGTGCGCGGTAGTGGGTTTCAGCCTGCTCGACCTTTTGGGCCAGGGCTTCCAGGTGGGCGTCGCCCCCTCCCAGCTGTTCCAGTTCTGAGCGCAGGCTGTGTTCTAACTCCGGCAGTTGCTCAGGGCCGACCCGGTGTTTGCGTGCGATGTCGTACACCGCACTCAGGCGCTCTTCGACCGCTTGCAGGCGCTCTGGGTCAAGGGAGAAGTTATCGATGTGCCGGTCGATTTCGCGCTGCGCTTCGTCCACCTGAATCTGCGCGCTGGTAAGCAGTTGCTCCGCTTCCTGCAGCGCCGCTGATTTTTCGGGCAAATTTTGCAGCAGGCCCAGTGCCCGGTGCAGAGTCCGGCTGAGGCCCTGTTCTTCATCGCCACAAAGGCTCGAAATCTGTTGGCTGGTGTGCAGGATCTCATCGGCGTTCGCCAGAGCGCGCTGCTCGCTGTCCAGTTGCTCCAGCTCGCCCTCAGCCAGAGCAAGCTGATCCAGCTCTTGCACTTGATAGCTCAGCAGTTGAAAACGTGCGCTCAGCTCCTCGGCATTGGCGCTGCGGTATTCGAAGTCTGTACACAGCGTCTGCCAGTGACGAAACTGCTCCCGCACCTGTTGTGCCAGCTCATTCTGTCCGGCCAGCTCGTCCAGCAACCGGCGATGGGTATCCCGGCGCAACAGGGATTGATGCTCGTGTTGGCTGTGGATGTCGATCAGCATTTCGCCGAGGGTACGCAGTTGCTGAAGCGTGACCGGCCGGCCGTTTATGTAGGCTTTGGAGCGCCCTTCGCTGGTAATTACCCGGCGCAGCAGACATTCCTCGGGGTGATCTTCCTGTTCGAGCTCCTGATCTGCCAGCCAGCGTTTGGCCCGTTCGATGGCACTGATGTCGAAGGTGGCATGGATATCGGCCCGTTTGGTGCCGCTGCGCACCCGCTGGCCATCGGCACGGTCGCCCAGAGCCTGGCCTAGAGCGTCGAGCAGAATCGATTTGCCCGCGCCGGTTTCGCCGGTAATTACGGTCATGCCCGCCTTAAAGTCCAGGTCGAGATGGTCCACCAAAGTGAAATTCTGAATGCTGAGGTGCGTAAGCATCGGGAGCCCCGTCGTTTTTCAATGGGATTTCTGGTTGTTTATACAGTATTTGGGGTGCTCCGACCAGAACTTGAGGTAGAGAAAAGCGTAAATTCGTACAATTTCGCCTTGAATCCGGATTGGGCAGCCCCATATAGAGCCCACCGGGCGCGGCGGGCGCGCCAGATCACCCATTGTGCAGCCACTGGCTGCAAAGGTAAATCACGACGGAGATCATTGTGGCTGATCAAGACAAGCAACAAACCCAGGAAAATACCGAGGCCCAAGTGGACGAATACCGGGCCCAGCAAGGCGTTGAAGAAGGCGCTGCAGAACAGGCTGAAGATACGGTTGAAGCCCTTCAGGCCAAGGTAGAGACCTTGAACGCTGCCATGGAGGCCGCTAAAGACCAGGTGCTGCGGGCCCAGGCGGAGGCGCAGAATGCTCGCCGCCGCGCGGAACAGGATGTGGAGAAAGCACACAAGTTCGGCCAGGAAAAGCTGCTGACCGACCTCTTGCCGGTGGTGGACAACCTGGAGCGTGCGCTGGGCAGCATAGATTCGGAAAATGACGCCCTTAAGCCTGTAGCGGAAGGCATCCAGTTGACCTTGAAAGGCTTTATCGACGTGCTCGCCAAATACCACGTTGTGCCTGTGGATCCGCAGGGCGAGCCCTTCGATCCGCAATTGCACGAGGCAATGACCACAGCCCCTAATCCGGACGTTGAGCCGAATACCGTGGTAGAGGTGTTCCAGAAAGG
>DAHVRW010000269.1 GCA_027322215.1 Marinimicrobium sp. | reverse complement strand
CAAAATGGCCGGGAGCCATTTTGAACACCGCGCCTGCGCGGTGGCCCGAAGGGCGAGTCTCAAGGATGAGACGAGTAACGGCCGAATCTACGATCCAAGGCTGGCCCGCTTCCTCCAGGCCGACCCGTTCATCCAGGCGCCAGGCAATACCCAAAGCTATAATCGGTACAGCTACGTCTGGAATAACCCGCTCAATGCCACCGACCCGAGTGGATTCATCCTCAAAAAGCTGTGGGATAACATTAGGCCTGTTGTAGGTGCGATTGTGGCAGCAGTCTTATGTTATGCCGCAAACTGTCTTGGCTCCACGGAAGCCATGATTTGGATAGGGGGCGTCAGTGGCGCCGTGGGAGCAGCCGCAAACGGCGCAGACACCAGCGGTATTATGCTCGGCGCCATGACTGGCATGGCTTCGGGAGCGAATATTTATCTGGGCGCCATCGTCGCCGGCGTTTCGGCACACGCCCAGGGCGGCAGTTTTGGTATAACATTTGCGGCTGCTGGTGTTGGCGCTATGGTAAGTGGGCTAGGGCTTCAAGGTCCCCAAGGGTTTATTGTAGCTTCGGTAGTCGGTGGAGTGAGTAGCGAGATTACTGGGGGTAAGTTCAAAAATGGGGCCAGTGCGGCGGCGTTTTCTTGGGTGTTGGCGCGGGGGA
>DAHVRW010000268.1 GCA_027322215.1 Marinimicrobium sp. | reverse complement strand
TGCACGTGCGCCACGGCATCCGTGACAACGCGCTTGATCTTCTTCTTGGTCTTGACCGGCTTAGCCATGATTTTGGAGGCTCTTGTTTATCAGCGCAGCCATGAATGGCTGCTTTTTGATCTTCGCGATCGAGGGTGATCGCACTGATGAAATCACTTCTTGATTGCGCGACGGGGACCCTTGCGGGTACGTGCGTTGGTACGTGTGCGCTGACCGCGTACCGGCAGACCGCGACGATGGCGCAGGCCACGGTAGCAACCCAGATCCATCAGACGCTTGATGGCAATACCCACCTCACGGCGCAGATCACCTTCAACGGTGTACTTGGCGATTTCGTGGCGGATCTTCTCCACCTCGCCTTCGCTGAGCGACTTGATCTGGGTGGTGGGTACCACGCCAGCATCCACGCAGACTTTCCTGGCACGGCTGCGGCCGATGCCGAAGATACTTTGCAGGCCGACCCAGACATGTTTCTGGACCGGCAGATTGACACCCGCGATGCGCGCCATGATGTACTTTCTCCGATGCGTTTCTTGCGCGGTAAACGCGCAATTCTAACCTGAATTATCCTGACTGGAAAGCCCTGCGACACCGCGGTGTCGCCACTTCCCGACTATGCCGACCCAGTCGCAGCGTCAGCTACGGCGCAGATTGGACTTCTTG
>DAHVRW010000267.1 GCA_027322215.1 Marinimicrobium sp. | reverse complement strand
CGAACGCCGCGACCGTGGCGGCGCTCAGCGGACCCACCGCGAACAGCCGCTCGATGCCGCGTTCGTGGGCGCGCGTGCCGATGCCGGCATGCAGCGCGCGCGCGTCGGTGCCCAGCTCGGCCATGTCGCCCAGCACCAGCCAGCGCTCGCCGCCGGCCAGTGCCAGCGTGTCGATCGCCGCCGCCATCGAGCCGGGGTTGGCGTTGTAGCTGTCGTCCAGCAGCGTGCCGCCGCCGGGCAGCGCGCTGCGCACGAGCCGGCCGGTTACCGCGTTCGCCTGCTGCAGCCCGGCCACGATGGTGGCCAGCGGCACGTCCAGCGCCAGCGCGATCGCGGCGGCCGCCAGCGCATTGGCCACGTTGTGCCGGCCCGGCAGGTTCAGATCCACCCTCAGCGGCGCGTCGCGCCCGGGCAGATGCAGATCGAAACGCATGCGCGCGCCGTGCTGTTCGATGCCGCTGGCGCGCACGTCGGCGGCGGCGGTGGTGCCATAGGTGACCGTGCCGCGTGCCGTGCGCTGCGCCAGCGCGGCCACTTCGGCGTCGTCCGTGCACAGCACCGCGGTGCCGTAGAACGGCAGCCGATGCAGGAAGCTGTCGAAGGCCTGGCGCACGCGCGCGAAGTCGCCGCCGTAGTTGGCCAGGTGGTCGGCGTCGATATTGGTGACCACCGCCAGCACC
>DAHVRW010000266.1 GCA_027322215.1 Marinimicrobium sp. | reverse complement strand
GGCGGCCGGGTGCGGCATGCCGCGCAAGGTTCGCGCAAGGGCAAGGCCTGACGCGGCGCGTCACCTCGGTTGACGTTGTGCGGCAGGGGGTGGGAGGGTTGGGCAAGGTCGAACCCTCACCCGGCGCTGCGCGCCACCCTCTCCCGGGGGGAGGGGAGCCATCCCGGGGGCGAGGGTGCGCGCGGGGATGACGAAAGACAAAAGGTCACTCCCGCGCGCCACTGCTCGTCATCCCCACACCTTACTGCTCGTCATTCCCGCGAAGGCGGGAATCCAGAAAGCGCGGCGTCACGCCGCAGGTGGCTGGATGCCGGCGGGCAGCAACCATCGCCTGCCCGGCTCCGGCGCTACACTGCGGGCGTCCGTCACGACCGGCCAGGAGCCTGTGCGATGCCGCTGCCGCAAGCCACAATGAGCCTGCAAGCCTTTCTGGACTGGGAAAATCAGCAGCCGGGGCGCAACGAGTTTTATCGCGGCGAAGTATTCGCCATGGTCGGCGCGCGGCGCGTGCACGGCGTCATCGTCGGCAACGTGTTCGCCGCACTGAAGTCGCGGCTCAAGGGCCGTCCCTGTCAGGCGTTCGTGGAAAGCATGAAAGTGCGCGTGGCCGACGACGCGGTGTTCTATCCGGACGTGTTCGTCACCTGCGATGCGCCCGACCTGCGCACCGAGATGGTGTTCG
>DAHVRW010000265.1:375-696 GCA_027322215.1 Marinimicrobium sp. | reverse complement strand
TAGTGCGACTGGCCGAGTTCGGCGCATTTGTCGAGATATTCCCCGGTACTGACGGCCTGCTTCACATCTCAGAAATCGCCGAGCATCGTGTGAAGGAAGTCAAGGACGAGTTACGCGAAGGCGATCAGGTGATGGCCACCTTCGCCGAGCATCTGGGGGTACGCGTGATCCGCATCGACGCCGAAGAGCGCTTCCTCAGTGCGCTCGCCGGCGTCGCCGACCCGGAAGCCAAGCGCAAAATCATTGGCCGCACTTTCGTCGAGGTCTTCGACGAGGAGGCGCGCAGGCTCACGGGGGTGAACTTCCTCGCCCAGGGTACGA
>DAHVRW010000265.1:0-365 GCA_027322215.1 Marinimicrobium sp. | reverse complement strand
CGATCTACCCCGATGTGATCGAGTCTGCCGGTGCGCGCACCGGCAAGGCGCACGTCATCAAGTCGCATCATAATGTCGGCGGATTGCCGCAGAAGATGCACCTGAAGCTCGTCGAACCGCTGCGCGAGCTGTTCAAAGACGAGGTACGGCGACTCGGCATCGAACTCGGACTGCCGCGCGAGATGGTCTACCGGCACCCCTTCCCCGGCCCAGGACTCGGGGTGCGCATTCTCGGCGAAGTGCACAAACCATACGCAGATCTGCTGCGCCGCGCGGATGCGATCTTCATCGAGGAGCTGCGCCGGCACGAGCTCTACGACCGCACCAGCCAGGCGTTCGCGGTGTTTCTCCCCGTGCGTTCCGTG
>DAHVRW010000264.1 GCA_027322215.1 Marinimicrobium sp. | reverse complement strand
CTGATCGAATTCGCGCTGGCCGACCAGACCCCGGCCGAACGCAAGCTGGAGATGTTCCACGGCGCCTGGCACGGCAGTGTCGATCCGCTGTTTCGCGAGTTCGCCTACTGAGCGCGGCGCGGTCGCGCGCAGGGCAAATCCTGCGACATCGCGATCCAGTATTGAGAATGATCAGGCCGTCATTCCCGCGCCAATCCTGCCCCCGGCGAAGGCAGACGCAGGAAGCGTTTCCTGCTCTGGAGTCAGAATCCGGGCAACACCCACCTATCGTCATTCCCGCGCATGCGGGAAGCGCTTCTCAACAGCGAAGCTGGTCATCCAGCGCCTTTGCTGTGCACTGAAAGCTGCTGGATCCCCGCCTTCGCGGGGATGACGAGCCAAAACGATCTGGCCATCTTGCGCGGAGATGACGAGCCAAAGCGATCTGGCCGTTCACTCGAAAAGTCTTGCCGTTTCGAATGCACTCAGTCCGCGCGCTTCAGGGCCAGCACCGCGTTGAGGCCGCCGAAGGCGAACGAATTGCTGAGCGCGGCATCGATACGCTGCGCACGCGCCTGGTTGGGCACGTAGTCGAGATCGCAGGCCGGGTCGGCGTCGAGAAAGTTGACCGTGGGCGGGATCACGCCCGCGCGCAGCGCGCCGATCGTGGCCACCAGTTCCAGCGCACCGGCCGCGCCCAGCGCGTGGCCGTGCATGGACTTGGT
>DAHVRW010000263.1 GCA_027322215.1 Marinimicrobium sp. | reverse complement strand
GCCCGGCCAGCTCTTCTACTCCACGCAGATTCCGGTCTGCCTGTGGTTCCTCGCGCGCGACAAATCAGGTCATCATTCCCGCGCAGGCGGGAATCCAGGGCCGTTCCGCGACCGCCGCGGCGAAACCTTGTTCATCGACGCCCGCAAGCTCGGCACCATGGTGGACCGCACCCACCGCGAACTCACCGACGCCGACATCGCCAGGATCGCCAACACATATCACGCCTGGCGCGGTGAGCCACCCGAAAGCCGTCATTCCCGCGCAGGCGGGAATCCAGTGTCTTGCGAAGAAAGCCGTCATTCCCACGAAAGCGCGAATCCAGCCGCAAAAGAAAGTTGTCATTCCCGCGAAAGCGGGAATCCAGTGTCTTACGAGGACATCCCCGGCTTCTGCAAATCCGCCACCCTCGACGACATCCGCAAGCACGGCCACGTGCTCACCCCCGGCCGCTACGTCGGCGCCGCGGCCGTCGAAGACGACGGCGAGCCGTTCGAAGACAAGATGCAGCGCCTCGCCGCGACGCTGCGCGAGCAGCAGAAGGAAGCCGCGAAGCTCGACGTCGCCATCGCCGCCAATCTGGCTGCGTTGGGCTTCACCGGAGACTAGCTTATTAACGTAGACTGGCATTCGTTTTAACAGGGCGCGCCGTTATTGACGGCTGCGCGAACAGGCGTGCGATGCAGCGAGAACCGACCGGACGCTAC
>DAHVRW010000262.1 GCA_027322215.1 Marinimicrobium sp. | reverse complement strand
CCTTCGTCGGGCTGATCGTGATCTCGTTGATCCTCGACGAGGCCGGATTTTTCCACTGGTCCGCGCTGCACGTGGCGCGCTGGGGGGCGGGTGACGGGCGGCGCATGTTCGTGCTGATCGTGCTGCTGGGCGCGGTGATCTCGGCGTTCTTCGCCAACGATGGCGCCGCCCTGATCCTCACCCCGATCGTGCTGGCCATGCTGCTGGCGCTGGGTTTCGCGCCTGCGGCGGCGCTGGCGTTCGTGATGGCCTGCGGCTTCGTGGCCGACACCACGTCCCTGCCGCTGGTGATCTCCAACTTGGTCAATATCGTCAGCGCCGGCTACTTCGGCGTGCCCTTCGACCGCTACGCCGCGGTGATGGTGCCGGTGAACCTGGCCGCGCTGGCCGCGACGCTGCTGGTGCTGTACGCCTTCTACCGGCGCGACATCCCGGTGCGCTACGAACTGGCGAAGTTGCAAGATCCGCGCGCTGCCATCCGCGACCCGCTGGTATTCCGTGCCGCCTTTCCGGTGCTCGCGCTGCTGCTGATGGCCTATTTCGTCACCGCGCATTACCACGTGCCGGTGTCGCTGGTGACCGGCAGCGCCGCGCTGCTGATGCTGGCGCTGGCCGGGCGCTGGTGGGCGGGCGGGCGCGACGCGCGGATCAGCGTGCGCCGCGTGCTGAAAGGCGCGCCCTGGCAGATCGTCCTGTTCTCGCTGGGCA
>DAHVRW010000261.1 GCA_027322215.1 Marinimicrobium sp. | reverse complement strand
TTGTAGATCACGCGCAGCGCATACAGCAGCAGAATCGCCGGGCCGATGAAGACGTGCGCGCGCAGCTTGAGCACACCCGCATCCCAGCGCAGCTCGGCCAGCCGTGCGGACCACACGCCCAGTGCCACGCCACCGACGATGCCGGCCAGACTGGCGACCAGCGCCAGCAGCAGCGCGTGCGCCGGATGCGCGAGGCCCTGCTGCACCTGCTGCAGGTCGACGAACAGAATCAAGGCCAGCATGGCGGCCAACACCCACAGGCGAGTCAGCATGCGCGTACGCACGAAGGGCTGCTCGCCGAGCAGACTTTTGCTGCGTCGATACAGGCGAAAGCCGATCAAGGCGATCACGGCTGCGTAGATCAGGTAGGTCGTCACGCGGGTGCTCCTGGTGCGCGGATGCTGCGGGGTATGATAGCAATCGGCACTGGATCCCCGCCTGCGCGGGGATGACGAAAGACAATGGCCATTCCTCCTGGATCCACGCCTGCGCCCCGCTTCTCGTCATCCCCGCGCAGGCGGGGATCCAGTGTTTCAGCAAGCCACGGACGACCCGCTTCGCTGTTGTAAAGCGATCCCCGCTCCCGCCTTCGCGCGGACAGGCTCTGCGCGGGAATAACAGCCCGAGCATTTCCGCTCGTTGATCGCAATGTCGCACGGCGCAACTCCATCCATATCCTCGCGCGCCGCAAACCCCGGCGCCAGCGTCGCG
>DAHVRW010000260.1 GCA_027322215.1 Marinimicrobium sp. | reverse complement strand
TGCGTCATGGGCTGTATGTGTATAGAAAAGTCGGCTTGACTATACATGTCATGGCGACCTGTTCAAGTTTCTTGAATAAGGTTTGCAGATCACTCATGCCCCGAAGCCCAGATGCTGCAGATTGGCGGCGATGGCGGCATCGAGCCGGGCCGCCTCGGCCTGCTGCTCGCGCAGCTGCGCGGCGAGGCGCTGCATCTTGTCGGCGAAGGGCTCGCCGTCGTCTTCGACGGCTTCGGCGCCGACGTAGCGGCCGGGCGTGAGCACGTGGCCGTGTTTGCGGATGTCGTCGAGAGTTGCGGATTTGCAGAAGCCGGGGATGTCTTCGTAAGACACTGGATTCCCGCTTTCGCGGGAATGACGACTTTCGTTGCAAGACACTGGATTCCCGCCTGCGCGGGAATGACGGCTTTCTGTTGAGGCTGGATTCCGGACCCCGGCTTCAGGCATGCCGGTGCCGTCCTCACCTGGATTCCCGCCTGCGCGGGAATGACGACTTTCTGTTGAGGCTGGATTCGTGCTTGCGCGGGAATGACGACTTTCTTTTGAGGCTGGATTCGTGCTTTCGCGGGAATGACGGCTTTCTATTGAGGCTGGATTCCAGTCCCCGTCTACATTCCGGACCCCGGTTTCGAGCATGCCGGGGCTGGCCTCAGCGGAATGACGGCTCTCGGGTGGCTCTCCGCGCCAGGCGTGGTAGGTGTTGGCGATACGGGCGA
>DAHVRW010000025.1 GCA_027322215.1 Marinimicrobium sp. | reverse complement strand
CCCGAGCCTGGGTTGGGCACACAGACACACCAATACTCGCGCTGATTTCGATACTGTACCCACCCAGATCAAACTCATTTCGCAGCGCATCCAAAATGCGGTGACCGAACACCAATGCCTGGCGACTGTTGGCCACATCGGGTAAAAAAATCGCAAACTCATCGCCACCCAAACGAGCTACCATGCCGGGGGTGCCTAACATTTCACTCTCCAAGCGCGGCCCGATTTGACACAGTAAGTGATCGCCCACTTGGTGACCCAGGGTGTCATTGATCTCTTTGAATCGATCCAGGTCGATGATCAACAACGCCCCCAATTGATCGTCCAGCCGCGTGGACAGCCAGAGCTCCATTTCACGATAGAGTTTGTTGCGGTTGGGTAGTTGGGTCAGCGCGTCGTGATTGGCCTGGTGCTCAAGGCGGTCTTCATAGCGCTGACGAGCAGTAACGTCTTTGGTAATGCCCCAGATGCGGGTTAAATGACCGTCTTCGATGGCACCTCGGCAGGAAATCTGTATGTAATTCTCCCGACCCGCGCGGTCTTGGCGCACGATTTGGTGATCCACCAAACGGTAGCCCTGCTCTATGAACAAGCGGCCGTCAAACCAATAAGATTGTGACCCAGTGGCGGCTAAGCTGCTTCCCAGAATGGCATCAATGCTCGGCACCCCCAAGGTCCGTGCCAGCACCTGATTACCTTCGGATAGACGCGCATTAGTGATCAGTTGCTCACTTTGTTCAGACACGGTGGCATGAATCGAGACGGGTGGTTCCAGGTCATAGCACCAAATGGCTTCGGAACTGTTGGCAATAAATGCCTTATAGCGCGCCTCACTGCGAGCCAGTTCCCGTTCGCGGTTTTGCTGCTCGGTGATATCGGTCATGACCAACAGCAGGCCATTGACACGCCCCGTGGCGTCTTTGGTAGGAATTTTATCGACGCTAAACCAACGCTGTCCGCTGCGAAACTCCGCGCTTTCGATGGATTCTAGCAGCGGATCTCCGGTGCGAATAACCTGCATGATTTCCCGGTGTCGCTCCGCCGCGTCATCCCATACGTGCGCTAACTCGATAAAACCCTTGCCCTCCACGAGTTTGCCGGACAGCAGTTCTTTGGCGAGGCGGTTGCAGTCTTTTACTAAACCCCAGCGGTCCAGATACCACACCGCGGAGCGCATGGAATCGAGCAACAAGCGCAGCTCCTGGCTCTGCGCTTGCAAACGCTGCTCAATGGCCTTTTGCGCGCTGATGTCTGTCATCAGCTGGCCGATGCCCTGCAGCTGACCGCCGGAGGAAAACACCGGGAAGCGAGCGCAAAGAAAGCTCCGCGCTTTTCCATCGGCGTCGGTAAACACCTGCTCAGTTTGAGAGGTTAGCTGCTGGTCACGAACGCTCTGATCCTGCTCTTGCAGGCGCTGAGCCAGCGGTGGGGGAAACAGGTCGGTGTCCCTTGCCCCGCACACCTCTTCTGGTTCCCGGCCCACCCAATCTGCAAAGGCCCGATTGGCCAGCACGTAGGTGCCCTCGGGTGATTTGACGGTGATCATATTGCGAGAGTTGTTAATCAGGCTATACAGCACCCCATCCTGTTCAGGCAGGCCGGGTGAAACTGAGGAATAATCCTGTACCTGGACCAATACCCGGGTTACCTGACCATAGCGATCTTTTAGGGGCAGAAAGCTCGCCTTAAGCAGCAAACGCTGTTGTTCCATCAGTTTATTGCTGTGCAAGGCACTGAGTTCGTACTCAAGCTCCAGCGACACCACATCACCGTAGCGATAAGCGTTTTCCAGCTGGCGACGGCGCTCCGGCGCCGCGTTCAAGTTTTGGTCCCGCCGCAGGTTGTAGCGTCCAAAACCAGAGGCCGCCTGGCGGGGCGTGAGCCGGAACAGTGACTCCAGAGCCTGGTTGCACTCCAAGACCACCCCGTGGCGATCGGTCACCAGGCTGGCGATTGGGCTGTCCGCGAACAGTTGCGACAGAAGCGCCTGCACGTACTCAGGGCCAGGATTGGCGAGCCAGTGGTCGCCGTGCACCACCACGCCGCTGTAGCGCATCTCCGGTGCCATGGCTCCAACCTTCGTCGGCGGCGGATTTACCCGGGCGATAAAGCGCAAGCGGGGTTTGCTGGCCAAAGCACTTAGGCACACCTCGCACGCCGCTAGAGCCTCGGGGCGCTTGAGCGCTTGCCTATCCAGATGGGCCTTGTGGGATAAGGGCTTAAATGTGTTTTGAAAGATGTATTGATCGGCCGCCGGTAACAGCGCCAACAGCTGGTCGACGTGTTCGACCGGCCCCAGCTCCGGGAGCAATTGATACAGGGTATCCGAGCAACTCAGGCTGCCGGTGTGTGGATCGTAGTGCCAAACAGACATCTCAGAGGCGCTGAGAAACCCGTCTAAAGGGAGGTCGGTCGGCGCTACCGCGCTTTTTATCAGGTTTCCCGGCCGCATGTGAAGTCTGTGCCCACTCGTTAAATGGTACGACGTTGACTTCAGTGTAGTCGAAAGCTGCGACAAGGCCAGAAATCCGCCCTACCCCATGGAGGCGCCGGCCTTACCGGGCGAGGAGCGATGCTCAGTAATGTGGAGGCGGCTGATGATCGGCGACGGGGTCGGAGTGGTGGAGTTTGAGCTCGCGATACTGTTCTGATAAGGCACGCAGCTGCTGGCGCAAAAGGTCAATTTGCGCGTTCTGCGCTACAAGCACTTCGTTCAGCTCGTTGAGCGTATCCTCTTGAAAGGTGACGCGGCTCTGCAACTCAATAATTTGTTCTTCCAGGGTGCTCATTGGCTCGTATACCTCTTAAACCCACGGTCAGTCATTGCTATCCGCGCCAGGAAGGCTGGCGTAGTAATAACTCAGTGCTGTAATGTCTTCGTCGCTGAGATTGCGTGCCACGGAGCTCATCATGGGATCCGACCGCTCACCGCTGCGATAGGCGCGCAATCGCCCTTCCAGATACGCCTGGGGCCGGCCTGCCAAGGAGGGATAGGATTGCACCCGCGAAAGACCTTTAGGCCCATGACAGCCCATGCAAGCCCGGGATCGTTGCTGTCCTGCCTGGAGCAACAGCTGCTCTTCGTTCAGTTCGCCTTCAGAACTGGGTGAACCGGGCCCGCAACCACTGAGTGACAGCAGTACGGCTCCGCCGAAAACGGACAAAATAGCGAGGGAATAATTAACCTTCAAGAGCAATAATCCTGTACAGCGACGAGGTCAGACCGGTTGGTTTAGCCGGGCCGAATTCTACCACAGGCCGACACTGATGATATTATGGTGGCCGATGTTTCATTCTCACAATCAGGACCAGCCCCATGAGCCGCGAGCGCCGTTTGGTTTACTCCACCGAAACTGGCCGTATTAAGCCCGACCCCACGCCAACCACAGCCGCGCCTGCCGCTTCCGGCGATGGCATTGTACGCCTTCGACGGGAGACCAAAGGCCGCAAAGGCAAAGGTGTGACGTTGATTGACGGTATCCCGGAGAGCCCAGAAACCCTCAAAGCACTGGCCAAAGAGTTCAAACAATTGTGCGGCACCGGCGGCGCGGTTAAGGCGGGCGTGATTGAGATTCAGGGCGATCAGCGGGAGCGGCTTAAACCCGTGCTCGAGGGCAAGGGCTACCAGGTGAAGCTGGCGGGCGGGTAATACACGGTTCAAACCGGCCACTCTTACTTATCCACCCGCTCACCCCGCTCTTCGTGGGGCGTTGCAATCATTCAAGGCCGCACTGTGAACGCTGATTCATAAGTGCATCGCACACGCCATTTCTGGCCCGATTCTTGCCTCACCTTCCCTATACCGGCGCCCTTGGGCGCCGAACGTCAATTCTTCGTCACCAAGGTGTGTGCTCAATGGACAGTGCGATATTCCTGCAATTGATTGATACTTCCCTGAAAGTGGCGCTGGGCGCGGTGATCGCTGGCCTAGCCGGCTGGCTGATGCTTCGCCGCGAGGCTTTGGTAGGCCCAAAATCGCCGCGTGAGAGCCGGCGTCTGGCTATCTTGGAGCAGGTTTCATCGCAGGTAGGGCAAGTTACCCACAGCTTCGCCAAATATTCGTCTCTCGCGGCGGAATACGTCCAGTTTGGGGATCGCTGGCCCCGGGAAAGACGCGCCGAGCTGGAGGCGATCAGCGCTGAGTTGGTGACGGATTTCAAACAATTTGCCGATGCCGAAGCCAAGCTGCTCATGCTCGGCGAGAAAAACCTGGAGCGCTGTCTGCGCATTTACGGCGCTACGATTGCGAACTATCGTAAACAGGTTTATGTGGGCAGGCAGGACATTAGCCTGGAGCAGGCCGTGAGTCTTCGGCAAGAAGTCTCTCAAGCACGAGAGAAGTTTTACGAGTTGCTCAGCCGTAAATACGATCAACTTCTCGCTAATGCCTAACGCCCAACGGACCGGTTGCCGATACAAAAAAGCCCGCGTCTTTTGAAACGCGGGCTTTTTTGTTGGGTGCGGTTTTAGCGTGATTAATTACCGTAGCTCATCAAACGCTGATAGCGCCGCTCCAGCAGTTGGTCAATGGGCTCACTGCATAAACGATCCAGCTGTACCGTCAAGCGGCTCTTTAAGCTGGCGGCCATGCTTTCAATATCCCGGTGAGCGCCGCCCAGTGGCTCAGGGATGGTCTCATCCACAATGCCCAGCTCCTCCAAACTTTCGGACGTTACCCCCATGGCCTCGGCCGCCTGAGGCGCCTTCTCGACGGTTTTCCAGATAATATTGGCGCAGCCTTCGGGGGAAATGACAAAGTAGGTGGAGTACTGCAGCATGTTCAAATGATCGCCGACGCCGATGGCCAAGGCACCACCTGAGGAGCCCTCACCGATTACAGTGCAGATAATCGGCGTGCGCAAGCGAGACATAACAGCCAGATTCTGGGCAATGGCTTCGCTGATACCCCGCTCTTCGGAATCGATACCAGGATATGCGCCGGGCGTGTCGATCAGAGTCAGCACCGGCATTTTGAAACGTTCGGCCATTTCCATCAGGCGCAGGGCTTTGCGATAGCCTTCGGGCTTGGGCATGCCGAAGTTGCGATAGACTTTTTCGTTAACGCTGCGACCTTTTTCTTCTCCGATCACCATCACAGGCTTGCCGTCCAGACGTGCGACGCCGCCAATAATGGCGGGGTCATCGCCAAAGTGGCGATCGCCGTGCAGCTCATCCCAATCGGTGAACAGGCGCTTGATGTAATCCGAGGTATAGGGCCGGTGAGGGTGGCGTGCCACCTGGACCACTTGCCAGGGGGTTAACTGAGCGTAAATGCTCTCGGTCAGCTTGGTGCTCTTTTCCCGCAACTTGGCAATTTCCTCACTAATATTGAGGTCATTGTCGTTCCCCACCAGTTGCAGCTCCTCGATCTTTCCTTCGAGGACAGCAATGGGCTGTTCAAAATCCAGGTAATTCAGGTTCATAATCGGCTAGTTGTTCCAGGTTTGATGTGCTGTTCAGGCCCGATGCATGGGGGCGGCCCGAGCACCGCAAGAAAGTTCTCAAAGATACGCGAAAAAGCACAAATAGTCGACCTTACCCGCGAGCCCGCCCTGCCCTGGCGGCTCGCTTAGGAATAAACAAGGTGTACGCTCTGTGTGCCATAGGTCTCGCGTAAACGCTGCAATAGGTCATCCTCTGGATGCACATGCCAGGCGGCTCCCAGGCGTAACTGGCCACGCGCGTCCCGGCGCTGGTAGTCGATAACAATCGGACAGCGCCCATCCCGATAGGGGTCTAACAATTCGCTGAGCTGATCCGCGAAGTTAGTCGGCAAGGTGCTGGCATTAACGCTCAGACACAATTCCCGGGCTCTTTCTTGACGAATATCCGCCAGCAGTTGGATATTGTCGGCGCGCATTTTTAACGTACCGCTGTAGTCATCATGGCTGACCTGCCCGGTGACCACCAACAAACTGTCCTTTAACAGCAGGTCTCGAGCCTCATTGTAGCTGTCGCTGAACACGGCCACTTCGATACGCCCTGTACGGTCATCGAGGGTAATAAACGCCATATTGTCGCCGCGCTTGGTTCTCATAACCCGTAACGCCACCACCAGACCCGCCACTGTTTGGGCGTTTTTTTCTGGCTTGAGATCCGCTACCCGTGCAGAGACAAAATGCTCCAGTTCGTGCTCGTACTCATCAATCGGGTGTCCCGTTAAGTACAGACCCAGCGTGTCCTTTTCCGCCTGCAGACGTTCTTTTACGCTCCAACTGCGTACCCGATGGAAGTTCTCATAGGGATCCGCATCACTGTCGCCGCCGGGAATGACTTCGCCGAACAGGTCCATCATGCCGGCACTTTGGTTGGCGGCCTGCTGTTCAGCGCTTCGGACCGCTTCATTGATGGCGGCAAACATAACCGCTCGATCGTAATCCAAATCCACGCCCGGGCCGAGTTTATCTGCGGCGCCGGAGCGGATCAGCGCCTCCAGAGCGCGCTTGTTGACTTTGCGCGGGTCTACCCGGGCACAGAAATCAAACAGGTTGCGGAATGGGCCGTCTTTGCGCGCGGCGATAATACTCTCTACCGGACCTTCTCCAAGCCCTTTGATAGCGCCCAGGCCGTAGATAATATTGCCCTCACCATCGACGCTGAACTGAAACGCGCCGCTGTTGACGTCCGGGGGCAACAGCGTCAGCTTCATCTGCCGGGAATCTTCGATAAAGGTCACAACCTTATCGGTTTTGTCCATGTCCGAGGACATGGTGGCGGCCATAAAATGAGCTGGGTAGTGAGCTTTCAACCACGCGGTTTGGTAGGACACCAAGGCGTAGGCGGCCGAGTGCGATTTGTTGAACCCGTAGCCGGCGAACTTTTCCACCAGGTCAAAGATTTTTGTGGCCAGATCGGGATTTATCCCCTGTTTTTCAGCCCCTTCGGCGAATATCTGACGCTGCTGGGCCATTTCTTCCGGCTGTTTTTTACCCATGGCCCGGCGCAGCATGTCGGCACCGCCGAGGCTATAACCCGCCAGCTCTTGGGCAATCTGCATGACCTGTTCCTGATACACAATCACCCCATAGGTGGGTTTCAGGATCGGCTCAAGACGCGGGTGCTGATACTTAACGTCCGGGTAGGCAACCTGGGCCCGGCCGTGCTTACGGTTGATAAAATCATCCACCATCCCGGAATCCAGAGGGCCAGGGCGAAACAGCGCCACCAGAGCAATCAGCTCTTCAAGGCTCTCCGGTACGAGGCGCTTGATCAGGTCTTTCATGCCCCGCGATTCCAGCTGGAACACCGCCGTGGTGTCAGCGCGCTTCAGCATGGTAAAAGTCTGTGGGTCATCGAGCGGGATCGCGTCGATATCCAGCGGTGGTTCACCGGATTGCGCACGCTCCTCGTTAATCATCGCGCACGCCCAGTCGATAATGGTCAAGGTGCGCAAGCCGAGGAAGTCGAACTTAACCAGACCGGCCTCTTCCACATCGTCTTTGTCGTACTGGGTGACTAATCCGCCACCGGCCTCGTCACTGTACAGGGGCGCGAAATCGATGAGCTTTGTCGGGGCAATAACCACGCCTCCCGCGTGCTTGCCAACGTTCCGTGCCAGGCCCTCCAGCTGGGTGGCCATGTCCCAGATTTCTTGAGCCTCTTCGTCATTTTTCAGAAACTCCCGCAGCACCTCCTCTTGCTCCAGCGCGACAGCCAAGGTCATACCCGGCGTAGGAGGAATCATTTTGGAGAGCTTATCCGCCAGACCGTAGGGTTTGCCAAGCACCCGGGCCACATCGCGCACCACCGCTTTCGCCGCCATGGTGCCGAAGGTGATGATCTGGCTTACGGCATCGCGCCCGTACCGTTCCATCACGTACGCAATGACGCGGTCCCGATTTTCCATGCAGAAGTCGACATCAAAGTCGGGCATGGATACCCGTTCGGGATTGAGAAAGCGCTCGAACAGCAAATCGTACTGCAGAGGGTCCAGGTCCGTAATTTTCAGTGCATAGGCCACCAGGGAACCGGCCCCCGAACCGCGCCCAGGTCCCACAGGGATCTTGTGGTCTTTGGCCCATTTGATGAAGTCCATCACGATCAGGAAATAGCCGGGAAAGCCCATCTGAATGATGATGTCCAGCTCAAAGCGCAAGCGCGCCTCGTAGGCGTCACGACGCTGTTGATAATCTGCAGCGGAGGGATCGAGAATGCCTTCGAGGCGCTGCTCCAGCCCCTCAAATGAAACCTTTTCAAAGAATTGGTTTTCGGTCATCCCCTCCGGAATGGGATACTCGGGCAGGAAGTATTGACCCAAAGTAAGCGTCAGGTTACATCGCTTGGCAATTTCCACAGAGTTTTCCAGCGCTTCTGGAATATCGCTGAACAGCGCCTGCATCTCTTGCGGCGAGCGCAGATACTGCTGTTCGCTGTAGCGGCGCTCCCGGCGCGGGTCATCCAGGGTGCGCCCTTCACTAATGCACACCCGTGCTTCGTGGGCTTCGAATTCGCCCGGGGTCAGGAAACGCACATCGTTGGTGGCCACCACCGGGCAGTGGACCTGGGCGGCCAGCTCGACGGCGGCGTGCAGGTAATGCTCGTCGTTCTCACGCCCAGTGCGTTGCAATTCGAGGTAAAAGCGCTGGGGGAAGTCCTGCATCCAGCCGTTCAGTAACTCCCGGGCCTGCCCTTGGCGCCCGCCAATCAATGCGAGGCCAACGTCTCCAAACTTGCCCCCGGACAAGGCGATGACACCTTCGCTATGGGAGCGTATCCAGTCGCGCTGAATGTAGGCTACGCCCTGTTTTTGCCCTTCGCGCCAGCCCCGTGAAATCAGCGCAATAATGTTTTTATAGCCGTTATCGTTCATAGCCAGCAGGGTGATCAGGCTGGGCTTGCCTTCCGGGTCGTCGTTGAGCAGCCAGAAATCACTGCCAGCGATGGGTTTGACCCCAGCTTTTTGAGCGGCTTTGTAGAATTTAATCAGGCCATAAAAATTCGAATGGTCCGTTAGCGCACACGCGGGCATCCCAAGGTCCGCCACCTGCTTCACCAGAGGCTTGATGCGCACCAGGCTGTCCACCAGGGAAAATTCTGTGTGTACTCTTAAGTGAACAAAATCGACAGTCATGGAACTCTTCAATATTTTATAGATGTGTCGTGGCCCAAAAGGGCGCACCACGAGTACGAATTGCCGCGGCTCAGAAAAGCTCTATTTGCGCCAAGCGCGCGCGTACCGGCCCGAACGACGTACGGTGTATGGGCGTGACGCCGAGTGTTTCCAGAGCCGCCAGGTGGTTCTTGGTGGGATAACCTTTGTTACCGGCAAAGCCGTAGCCGGGGAATTCAGTATCCAGCAACACCATTTCCCGGTCGCGGGTCACCTTGGCGAGAATGGAGGCGGCGCTGATGGCCGGATGGCGGCCGTCACCCTGAACGACCGCCTCGGCGCTGAATTCCCATTCCGGTAGCCGGTTGCCATCAACCAGTACGTGTTCCGGAGCGGCGTCGAGCCCCCGAACGGCACGCACCATAGCCAGCAGACTGGCCTGCAAAATGTTTATGCGATCGATTTCTTCAACCGTGGCCCGAGCCACACACCAACTGAGCGCTTTGGTGCAGATCTCATCGTACAGTAATTCGCGCCGCGCTTCGGTTAGCGCCTTGGAGTCCCGCAAGCCCTGGATGGGTTTGCCTGGATCTAATATCACCGCCGCTGCCACCACATCGCCGGCCAGAGGGCCGCGACCCACTTCGTCCACGCCCGCCAGCCACTGGCCCGTGTAGCTGGGTGTAAACGGCCCCGCCAGTGCTGACATCAGCCGTCTCCCAGCAGCCGGGCAATGGCGGCCGCAGCACTGTGGCTGGCATTGCCCCGTAAAGTCCGGTGTATGCCGTCATAGATTTCCGTCAGCCGCTGTGTTTCTTCTGGATGATTGAAATAACGCATCAGCGCGTCGGCCATCGGGCGCGGCTGGACCTGCCCTTGTACAAATTCCGGCACGATCTCTTTACCGGCCAACAGATTGGGCATGGAGATATGATCGGTTTTCACCATCCGGGACAAGATTGCATAGGATAGCCACGCCACTTTATAAGCCACCACCATGGGACGCTTTAACAGCATGGACTCTAGTGCACTGGTGCCCGAGGAGATCAGCACCGCGTCGGCGGCGCTCAACGCCTGCTCGGACTGCCCCTGAATCAGGCTAATCGGCAGATCGGTATATTCAGCCAGTTGGTGGTGCAGCTGGCGGTAGCGGTCGGGGCTAGCCGCCGGCAGAATAAAATGCAGGTCAGGGTCCTGCTCAAAGCACAGACGTGCCGCCTGTAAAAACGGCGGTCCCAAACGATTGACCTCACCGGCTCGGCTGCCCGGCATCAGGGTAATGATGCGCTGGTCAGAGTCCATCGATAGAGCTCGTCGGGCCGCCTGCTGGTCCACCTCCAGCGGGAATGCATCTGCCAGGTGATGCCCCACAAATTCCACCGGCACCTGATGCTGTTTGTAAAACTCAGCCTCAAAAGGGAACAGCGTCAGCATCAAATCCACGCTGCGGGCGATTTTATGCACCCGGCCCTGACGCCAGGCCCAAACCGTCGGGCTGACGTAGTGCACCGACGGTATACCAGCGGCTTTGAGGTTGCCTTCGAGGGTCGTGTTGAAGTCCGGCGCATCGACACCGATAAACACGGCAGGCGGGTTTTCGATAAAATAGTCACGCAAAAAGCGGCGAATTTTGAGCAATTCAGGCAGGCGCTTGAGCGGCTCCACCAGCCCCATCACCGCCAGCCTGTCCATGGGAAAGAATGAATGAAACCCCTGGGCGAGCATGCGCGGGCCGCCGATGCCGCAGAACTCCGCGTCCGGGTAGTGCTCGCGCAGGGCCGACATCAAGCCGGCGCCGAGAATATCTCCCGATGCCTCGCCCACGACCATGCCAATGCGCATACGCTCAGTCATGATTGTTTTCCTCAGCGCACAATCCCGCGGGCAGTCACTTTTAAGGAATCGATCAGCGGTCCCAGCTCGGCGCAATCGGCGCGCATAACCTTCAACTCGGCCATGGCTTCATCCACTGTCAATCCGCGGCGATAAATAATTTTGAAGGCTTTTTGCAAGGTGGCGATAACGTCTTTGTCGAATCCGCGCCGGCGCAACCCCTCGGTATTGATGTTTTTTGCCGATGCTGGATTGCCCGTAGCCATTACATAGGCCGGCAGGTTTTTGCCAATAGCAGTCCCCATTCCGGTAAACGCGTGGGCGCCGACCCGGCAATACTGATGCACCAGGGTATAGCCACTGAGGATGGCCCAATCACCCACATGGACATGTCCGGCCAGAGCCGTGTTGTTGACCAGAATCGTTCGATCACCCACCACACAGTCGTGACCCACATGGACGTAGGCCATCAACAAGTTATGGCTACCGATGGTGGTTTCGCTGCGGTCTTGTACGGTTCCCCGATGAATGGTGACGCCTTCACGGATGGTGTTGTGATCGCCGATCACCAGACGGGTGTTCTCGCCCTGGTATTTCAAATCGGGGCTGTCTTCACCCAGCGATGTGAACTGAAAGATGCGATTGTGCTTGCCAATACGCGTGGGCCCTTTGATCACCACGTGGGAGGCGATGGTGGTGCCCTCACCAATCTCCACATCGGGCCCTATGATTGTCCAAGGGCCCACAACCACATCAGGAGCCAAACGGGCGTCTGGGTGAACAATAGCGTGTGGATCTATCAAGGTTAGTCTCACTGCTTGGTTAATGATGACTGGCGGGAATGTCAGGCCGAAGGCCAAGCCATGGAAAACATTTATACTTTGCGATCAGCGCAAAGAATGTTGGCCGATGCTGCCAGCGCACCATCCACTGTAGCCCGGCAGGAAAATTTCCAAATGCCGCTCTTAACCGACACCACTGTCGATTCCAGCTGCAGGCGGTCACCGGGGACCACTTGGCGTTTAAATCGCGCCTGATCAACCCCTGCAAACAGATAAATCGAACCATCCTCCGGCTTTTTATTCATGGTTTTAAAGCCCAGGATGCCGGAGGCTTGCGCCATGGCTTCCAGAATCATAACGCCAGGGAATACCGGGCTTTGAGGAAAGTGACCGTTGAATACCTCTTCATTCACGGTAACGTTCTTGTAGGCTACGATCGATTCTCCTTCCACCAGTTCAGTCACCCGGTCTATCAACAGAAACGGGTATCGGTGGGGAAGGTATTCACGAATTTCTCTTACATCCATCATAATAGGTGACCCTTGGGCTCTTATTCGCCGCTACTCAAAGTACAGTTTGCTGATCATCATTCTTGATCTTCGTTTTCGTCTTTTTGTGTATCTTGTTCTTTGTCCTGTTCAAGCTGCTTAACCCGCGCCATCAGCGAATTGAGCTGTTTAAACCGTACCGCATTCTTGCGCCACTCTGTCGATGGGCTCAGGGGAATGCCGGAAGAATACGCGCCTGGTTCGGGGATTGAATTGGTCACCATACTCATTCCGGACAGGTGAACCTTGTCCGTGATTGTGACATGGCCCGCGATACCCACGCAGCCGGCGACGGTGCAATTCTCCCCCAGCGACGCGCTTCCGGCAATAGCCGAGTTAGCGGCGATCGCCGTGTTCTTACCAATGCGGACGTTGTGGGCTATGTGCACCAGGTTATCGATCTTGACACCGTCACCGATCACGGTGTCTTCCAATGCGCCCCGGTCGATGGCGCTGTTCGCACCGATTTCTACCTCAGCACCGATGCGTACACCGCCGAGTTGATGCACTTTTTGCCAGCGTCCCTCCGCCGGGGCAAAACCAAACCCGTCAGAGCCGATCACCGCGTTGCTGTGAATAATGCAGCTCGGGCCGATCACAACACCATGATAGATGGATACGTTGGCGGCAAGATAGCTGTTGGCGCCAATGACGGTGCCGGCACCGATAAAGCAGCCGGGGCCCACCTCAACGCCATCGCCCAGGATGACGCCCTCGGAGATAACGGCCTGCGCACCGATGCGCACCCCCTCCCCCAAACGGCAGTTGGGGGCCACTGTCGCACTGGGATGGCAGCCGGGCTCCAACCGTGGACGCGGATCGAAGAGCTCGCTTATCCGGGCATAGCTCAAGTGCGGATCGTCCACCACGAGCTTGTTTCCAGCAAAATGCTCGCTCTGGTCGGCATGCAGGATAACCGCCGATGCCGCACAATCCTCCAACAATCTAGCGTAACGCGCATTGGCCAGAAAGCTTAACTGGCCCGGTTTGGCTCTTGTCAGTGTGTCCAGACCGTGAATCATACATTCCGGCTCACCGATTAAACTGGCTCCCAAATACTGGGCCAGTTCAGCCAGAGTGTATTGTTTTTTCACCGATGACTCCTGGGCTTACTGCTGTCGCTCTTGCGCCCGCTGGTTAAGCAGCTGGGTTACTCGCTCGGTAATATCGTAGTGTTCGGTCGCGTGATAGACCGCCTCGCTACTTACTACCAAACCAATTTTCTCGGCTTCAATCAAACCTTCAAGGACCTCACTGGTACTGGCCCTCATTTGTTGCATGATCACTTGCATCACCTGCTGGCGAGCATTTTGTAATGTATGTACTGTCGTCTCGTATTCTTGGCGCAGCGCCCGGGCTTCCTCTTCTTTTTTATTGCGATCTTCTTCAGACCAGGTCATAGCGTTCTGCTCGACGTCTTTCTGCAGGTTCTGAATGTCCTCAGTCAAGGCCTCGTAACGGGTCATTAACGCCACGTACTCAGCGTTTTGCTCCAATTGGGCCAGTTGGCCCTGGGCAGCGGTCGTGCTCAGCACGGCTGCCTGCAAGTCCAGAACGACGATTTTCCCCTGGGCCAGCACCAAGCTGGAAGTCATCATCAACGCGAGGCCGACGATCAGTTTTTTTGCAGAGCTAGTCATCACAGTGTTTCCTCATTGCAGTTGCACAGTTGCATAAATGACATGGGCAGTAGCTGGCGAGCCCGCTTAGAACGCACCACCGATAGTAAAGTCGAAAAATTTCGGGTCGTCCCCTTCGTTTTCATTCAGCGGTCGCGAGACACTGAAGGTCAAGGGACCAAACCCGGTAATCCAGGTCAAACCGAAGCCCGCCGACACACTGATTCGTTCCACACTCGGGCTGTAGCAATTCAACTGCTGGGGGCGGCAATTGTCGCTGAAGACGTTCCCGCCTTCAATAAAGAACGAGCTCTGCATAGAACGCTGGTCCTCGATAAACGGCAGCGGGAAAATCACTTCTGCACCCGCTTCAACGAGAATATTGCCCCCAAACGCGGAATAACGTGAGTCGCGCCGCATCAACTGCTCCGTGCTTGCGACCCCTTGCGTAATCAGTTTACCCGGCTCGCAGCGGTACATATTCGGATTTAATTCGCTGGGATCCTCACACAGAACGAAGGTACGCGCCATCTCGCCCTGCTGGGGCAGACCATCGCCATCGCGGTCATCCCAGGCATATTCCGCCATAAAGGACTGCGCGGCCACCGACGTGCGCGGCCCGAGGCTGTTGCGTTCAAAACCGCGCACCGAGCCGAAACCGCCCGCATAATAATGTTCAAAGAACGGCAGATCCCGATCGCTGCGATAGGAGTTGGCATAACCCAGGTTCGTGCGTAGCTTAAGCGTCAGGTGACGCGTCAGGCCTTTGTACGTTTCCGCGTTATACCCCAGCTTGTAGTAATCCAGGTCACCGCCGGGCACCGCTGCCTCAAATGAAATACGCTGCGAGGTACCCCGGGTGGCCAGCATACCCCGGTTCAGTGTGGATTTGGCCCAATCCAGGGTCACCAATAAATCGCGAAAGCGGGTGCCGTGAATATCCAAATAGCCCGGTGGGCCCAACACATCTTCGGTTACTGGATGACGCTCGAAGCCCTCAGGGAAATCGCGCCCCTCAAGAATTTGTTCACGCGCTGCAACAGCGTCGCTTTGGGTGATGTAGGTGGCATTGGGCGGCAACACCGGCGTACGAATAATTTCCTGGGCCGAACGCGAGCTGGCCTTAACCGTCAGGTCACGGGCCTCGATGCTAAAGCCGAGCCGCTCGATTTCCGAGATGGGATAACCAAAACTCATGCGTGCGCCGAACACATCAGTACCAAAACCGGCCACCCCGATGTTGGCGTAGTTACTTTTGGAATAGTAGACGTTAAAGCCGCGGCTCACGCCGTCGCGGGTAAAGTACGGGTCTTCGTAGGAAAAGTTATAGGCGGTGCGGAAACGGCTGTTGCTCAGCGACATACCCACGCGCTTACCAGTGCCAAACCAGTTGTTTTGGTGAATACTGGCCGACAATAGTAGCCCCGAGTAGCGCGCGTAGCCCACTTGCAGCCCCATGCTTCCCGAAGGCGCCTCTTCAACGGTGTACTCCACGTCAATTTGGTTGGACGTACCCGGTACTTCAATCGTTTCAACGTCCACATCCTGGAAAAACCCAAGGCGGTTCAGTCGCACCCGGGAGTGTTCAATCTGTGAGTTGGAGGCGGCGCCGCCTTCCATCTGCCGCATTTCCCGGCGCAGCACTTCGTCGATGGTTTTGGTATTGCCGCGGAAATTGATCCGACGGACATAGGCGCGCTCGCCCGGATCGATAAAAAACGTAATATCGACGGTTTTGTCTTCGGGGTTACGCTCGGGAATCCCCTCCACCTCAGCAAAGGTATAACCCTCATTACCCAGGCGCTGTTTGATGTAGTCCGATGAGGTGGTCATCAGAATCTGGGAAAACGTGTCGTCTTCACGCACCATAATCAATTGTCGTACCGCGGGCTCGGGCAGAACAGGATTACCCGCTAACTCGACGGAGCTGACCGTGTAGATCTCGCCCTCGGTAATATTGATGGTGATGTAGATTTTGGAACGATCCGGGCTCAGCGCCACCTGTGTGGAGTCGATCTGGAAATCCAGATAGCCACGGTCCAGATAATAAGATTCCAAACGCTCGATATCGCCGGAAAGTTTTTCACGGGAGTATTTGTCGTTGCCGGTAATCCACGAGAGCCATCCACGGGTGCTCAGCTCAAACAAGTCCAGCAAATCGCCGTCCGGGAAAGCCTCATTACCGACTATGTTGATACCGCGAATGCGCGCCGGCTTGCCTTCGTTGACATTGATCAGCACCTTCACCTGGTTGCGCGGCAGATCTTCCACCTCGATGGTGACCGACGCCCCGTAGCGGCCCTGCCCAATATATTCCCGCTCCAGCGCCTGGCTGATGGTTTCCAGGGTGGCCCGCTGAAAGATTTGCCCTTCCGACAAACCGTTGTCGCTCAGGCTGTCCATCAGCGCTTCGGTTTTAATTACCCGGTTGCCTTCGATCAGAATTTCATTAATGGCTGGGCGCTCCACCACCTGAATTACCAGCACATCGCCATCGCGGGCCATGGTGACGTCGGCAAAGTGCCCCACTCTGAACAGGGCCCGCGTTGCGCGCTGAATATCGTCCCCACGAAGGGTGTCCCCTACGCGCACGGGCAAAGCACTAAAAACGCTACCGGCGGATACCCGTTGCAGGCCTTCCACACGAATATCGCTGATCTGGAATTCCTGCGCCTGCGCTCCCAGAGATACCATCAGGAACACAACCAAACTTACCAATCGCATTGAAGCTCGCTTCATAGAAAACAGTCTATTGTAATCATTGTCATCAGGATTCGGCCGCCGGAACTAAAGCCGCATCACATCGTTATAGAGCGCCAGTATCATGAGCCCGAGCACAAGAAATAGCCCGAGCTTGTAGCCCGCTTGCTGAACTTGTTCAGACACCGGACTGCCTTTTATCACTTCGATGAAGTAATAAAGCAGGTGGCCACCGTCGAGCACGGGAATGGGCAACAAATTAAACACCGCTAAAAACACGCTCAGAAGAGCCATAAAACCGATAAAGCTCTTCCAGCCACTCTCCGCCGTAGCGCCGGCCACCTTAGCAATGGTGATCGGGCCGCTCAAGTTCTTCGTGGAGATTTCTCCCACCAGCAGTTTCTTTACGGACAGCAAGACAAAGCCAGAGGTCTCCCAGGTGCGATTCACACCGCTGACAAACGCTTCAATGGGCCCGTAGTGATACTCTCGAATCATGTACTCGGGCCAGGGCTGTGGCTGCAAACCCACGCCTACCTGACCGATGCGCTCACCGTTGGCCTCCACCGCCATGGGAGTCACCCTCAGATTCAGTATTTCGCCCCCACGCTCAACCCGCAGATCAATGGGCTGATCGGGCCGCGCGCGCACGTATTCCACCCACGCGCTCCAGGTCGGTTGCGCTTGACCATCGGCGGAGAGGATACGATCGCCAGTTTGTAACCCGGCCTGCTCAGCCGGGCTCCCCGGCATGATCTGCCCTAACAGTGCCTGGTTCTCCGGTATTTTTAACTGCAACCCCAAACCCGCCAAAGGATCCGGCTCGTCCACACCCCGCAACCACTGATCCAGCCGAACTTCGGACAGATAACGCAGTTCCGAGTCAGGGTAGCGCACCATGAAGCTGATAGTGCCCGTTTCACCCAAGCGGCGCAGTAACTGTTGGTGCAGGCTCTGCCACGTGGGTGTGGCTACGCCGTCCACGGCCAGAATTTCCTGGTCACGCTCCAGGCCCGCCTGATCGGCCAGCGAATTGGGTTCAACATGACCCACAATGGGAATTGCATCTCGGACGCCGGGCAGCGCCAAAGCGGTGAATAAAACAACGGCGAGAATGAAATTCGCCAAAGGTCCCGCGGCCACTACGGCGATGCGCTGCCAGACATTCTTGCGATTGAAAGCGCGGTGCAGCTCGTTTTCGGGCACGTTACCTTCGCGCTCATCGAGCATTTTCACGTAGCCGCCCAATGGGATAGCGGCCAAAACGTATTCGGTACCCTGCCGGTCTGTTCGGCGCAGCAGCACCCGGCCAAACCCGATGGAAAAGCGCAACACCTTGACGCCACAGCGCCGGGCAACATAAAAATGCCCAAACTCGTGCACGGCGACCAGTACCACCAGGGCCACCAAAAACCACATTATTGTCTGTATTAATGCCACCGTAAGACCTCTTAAAGGGCGTCGATCAGGCGCTGGGCCAAAGTCCGAGCTGCCAAATCCGCGCTTTGGACAACTTCCAAGGCGTCCGGTTCATCGACCGGCAGACGCTCCAAAACTTGTTCAATGACCTGGGGAATTTGATTAAAGCTCAGCTGCCGAGCCAAAAATGCCGCTACCGCCGCCTCGTTGGCGGCGTTGAGTAGCGTTGGCGCCGTGCCACCAACCTCGGCCGCCTGTCGAGCCAGGTTTAAACAAGGGAAATGCTGATGATCCGGTGCACAAAAATCCAGGCGAGCGGTGGCGATCAAATCCAGACTGGCCACCCCTGATTCGATACGTTTTGGCCATGCCAGGGCATGGGCAATGGGCGTTCGCATGTCCGGGTTACCCATTTGCGCCAATACGGAGCCGTCCGTGTACTCCACGAGGGAGTGCACCACGCTCTGCGGGTGGACCACCACATCAATCTGCTCAGGTCGGGCATTGAATAGCCAGCAAGCCTCGATCAGCTCCAAACCTTTATTCATCATCGTGGCTGAGTCTACCGAGATTTTCTTACCCATGGACCAATTAGGGTGGGCACAAGCCTCTTCCGGAGTCACCTGGCCCAACTCCTCCAGTGATCGGCCGCGAAACGGTCCGCCCGAGGCGGTTAACACGATTTTGCGTACACCGCGGCTGGCGAGGCTATTCTCCGCGCCGGTGGCCGACTCGTTGGGCAGGCATTGAAAGATGGCGTTGTGCTCGCTGTCAATCGGCAATAACGTGGCACCATGGGCGCGCACGGCTCGGGTTACAAGCTCTCCGGCCATGACCAACGCCTCTTTGTTGGCCAGCAAGACCTTCTTTCCCGCCTCCACTGCCGCCAGGGTGGGCAGTAACCCCGCTGCACCGACGATAGCGGCCATGACGATGTCGACCTCCGCGTGCGCCACCACATCACGCAGAGCCTGTTCGCCGTGCAGGACTTCGGTCGTACTGCCATGTTCCGACAGCTGTTCGCGCAGCGCCTGAGCGGCCTCCGGCTCAGCCAGCACCGCGTAACGGGGATGGTGTTGCAAGCACAGCTCGAACAATTTGCGCCATTGCCGGTGCGCACTGAGTGCGAACACCTGATACTGATCCCTGTGTCGGGTCAGTACATCTAACGTGCTCATGCCGATGGAGCCAGTTGCTCCCAGCACCGTTACTGCTTGCTGCTGAGTCATACCGGTGTCCAGCCAATCACCAACAATGCCAAGGCGAACACGGGTGCCGCAGCCGTTAAGCTATCCACCCGGTCCAGTACACCGCCGTGCCCTGGCAAAAGCGCGCCGCTGTCTTTAACGCCTCGGTGGCGCTTGAGCATGCTTTCCTGCAAATCCCCAAGCACCGATACCAACGCCGTGGGCACAATGACCGCCAGCAACAGCGTGTAACTCAGACCCCACAGCCAGCCCACAACCCCTACCAGCACCAGGTTCAGCACCAAACCTCCGGCAAAACCTTCCCAGGTCTTGCCGGGACTAACCGACGGCGCCAGTTTGCGGCGGCCCCAGCGGCGGCCCGAAAAATACGCGCCTACGTCGGCGCATACCACGCACAAAATCATCAGTAACACCAGCCACACACCCTGCTCCAAAGCGCGCACATAGAGCAAGCCGGCCCAGGCGGGTATCAGGACCAATACGCCCATCAGGGCTCGCACCCAGCGACTACGCCACAATAAAGCACTGGAGGGGTAGGTTTGCACCCACAGGAGGGCCACCGCCCACCAAGTGCAACCTATCAATAGCAGATTACGGAATGCATGGGTTTGCTCAGGCGCGAGCACGCCTGCGCCAAACGCCCCCAAACGGGGCAATGATAGGTAATAGGCGACGCTGATCAGAGCCCCGCCGATAAAGGCCGTATACAGCCGACGCTGCCAGGGCGTGGACAGGCCTGCCAGATCAGCCCACTCCCAGGCACCCAGCAGCACAACCGCCGCCAGGAAGACCCCAAACCACACCAGTGGGAGATAGAATAAGGCCAGCAGAAGAACCGCAGTGAGCACCACGGCGGTGACCACGCGCTGTTTAAGCATGATGGGCCCCCTGCCGCTTGAGCCCGGAGTGACGTATCTCGCCCGCGACCTGATCACCCGTCAAGCCGAAGCGCCGCTGCCGCTGCTGGAAATCCTGTGCAGCAAGATGTAGATCGGCACCACGAAAATCAGGCCAGAGGGTTTTGGTGAAATACAGCTCGGCGTAAGTGCACTGCCAGAGAAGGAAGTTACTGATGCGCTGCTCGCCGCCGGTGCGAATCAGAAGGTCAGGTTCGGGCAAATCCGCCAGGGCGGTATATTGGTTTAAGCGCTCATCGTCGATCTCGCTGGCCGATAGCTCCCCCGCCTCGACCTGCTCGGCCAGTCGGCGCGCCGCCTGGGCAATATCCCAGCGACCGCCGTAATCGGCAGCAATTACCAGAGTGCTGTCGCCGTCGCGGGTTAAATGCTCCGCCGCCGCAATGGCTTTTTGCAGGCTCGGGCTGAATCGTTCGCGGTTGCCAATAACCCGCAGCCGCACACGCTTTTTGCGCAGTTCTTTGCTCTCCTGCTTAAGGTAGAGAAGAAACAGCGACATCAACGCTTCGACTTCTCGCGGCGGTCGGCGCCAATTTTCGCTACTGAAGGCGAAAAGGGTCAAGACCTCCACGTCGAGTTCCTGACAGGCCGTCATAACATCCCGAATACGCTCGACGCCCACCTTATGACCGGCCACGCCCGCCATACCGCGCTGTTTTGCCCAACGGTTGTTGCCATCCATGATGATGGCGATATGGCGCAGAGTACTACTTGTCACGTCACGACTCCTGAAAGGGCGCTCACGTCCGGCGCAAACCAGCGGCTAACACGAAATGCCGGCGTTAAATCTCCATCAGATCAGACTCTTTTTCACTGAGCGCACGATCAACCTCGGCGATGTACTTATCGGTAATTTTCTGAATCTCATCCTGAAAGCGATGCTCATCGTCTTCAGTGATCTCTTTATCTTTAACCATCGCCTTCACGTCGGTAAGCAAGTCGCGACGAACGTTACGGATGGATACCCGACCGTTCTCTGCCTCAGACCGGGCCTGCCGGATGTAATTTTTCCGGGTCTCTTCCGTCAGAGCTGGCATTGGGATGCGTATCACGCCGCCGGCGGTGGTCGGGTTCAGCCCCAGGTCCGATTTCATAATCGCTCTTTCGATTTCCGGCACCAGCTGCTTTTCCCACGGTGAGATACTCAACGTGCGGGCATCTTCAACATTCACGTTAGCCACTTGGCTCAGGGGCGTGTCCGTACCGTAGTAAGGCACCATCACTCCGTCGAGAAGGTTTGGGTGGGCACGTCCGGTGCGAATTCTATTGAATTGGTTGGCAAGCGCTTCCAGCGACTTGCTCATGCGCGCCTCGGCATCTTTTTTTAAGTCATTAAGCATCTTTTTTTCCCTCTTCGATCAGAGTGCCTTCGTCACCGCCCACCACGATATTCAGCAGTGCGCCGGTTTTATTCATGCGAAACACGCGCACTGGCATATCGTGCTCTCGGCACAAACAGATGGCCGTAAGATCCATTACCCCGAGCTTGCGCTCGAGAATCTCATCGTAAGTCAATCGGTCAAACTTGGTCGCCGAAGAGTCGATCATGGGGTCGGCTGAGTAGACGCCGTCCACCTTGGTCGCCTTCAAAACGATATCGGCCCCGACTTCAATGCCCCGTAAACAGGCGGCGGAGTCGGTGGTAAAAAACGGGTTGCCGGTACCGGCCGCGAAGATAACCACCTCGCCGGAGGCCAGTGAGCGCACCGCATGACGGCTATCGTAGTGCTCGACTATGCCGCTCATGGGAATGGCTGACATAACCCTTGACGAAATATTGGAGCGCTCCAGTGCATCGCGTAGCGCCAGCGCATTCATGACGGTGGCCAGCATCCCCATGTGGTCACCGGTAACCCGATTCAAGCCGGCGGTGCTCAGCGCAGCGCCTCGGAACAGGTTGCCACCACCCACGACGAGCCCGACCTGAACGCCAATACCCACTAACTGGCCAATCTCAAGCGCCATTTTGTCGAGCACTTTAGGGTCGATGCCGAAGCCTTCCGAACCCATTAACTCTTCACCGCTTAGTTTGAGCAGGATTCGCTTGTATTTTCTATCGCGCGCACTTGGTGGCATGACGGGTCTCCGTAAACAGGGCCTTAATCTTTACTGGAAGACAAGGCGAGCACCGCCCGCCTTGTCCGTCTGTTACAGACCGGGAGTTTAACCTTTGGAGGAGGCTTTTACCTGTGCGGCCACTTCCTCGGCGAAGTCCACCGCTTCGACGGCGATACCTTCACCCACTTCATAACGCACAAAGCTGTTTACGCTCGCACCGGCTTGCTGCACCAGCTTACCCACGCTCAGCTCCGGGTTTTTCACAAAGGGCTGCTCCAGCAAGCTGTTTTCTTTGAGGTATTTATTGATGCGGCCCTGCATCATTTTTTCCACGATCTCAGCAGGCTTGCCGGCCATATCAGGCTGGGCCTTGATAATGTCTTGCTCTTTTTCCACCAGCTCAGCGGGCATATCTTCGGGTTTAACCACCTGGGGGTTCACCGCTGCCACGTGCATGGACACATCGCGGGCCAGCTCTGAATTACCGCCTTCCAGCTGGGTTACTACCGCGATACGGTTGTTGGAGTGCACATAACCATCGACAACACCGCCTTCCACCACAGAGACCCGGCGCACGCTGATATTTTCACCAATTTTTTGCACCAGCGCTTCACGGGCTGATTCCAGCTCACCTTGCATCAGCGCGGCCACATCTGTCTGATTATCGGCGAAGGCTTTGCTGATAACGCTGTCCACAAACGCCAGGAAGTTCGCATCGCGGGCCACAAAGTCGGTCTCGCTGTTTACTTCCAAAATCACTGCCCGGCTGTTGTCGTCAGCGACTTTGATAGCCACAACGCCGTCAGCGGCGGTGCGATCCGCTTTTTTGGCCGCTTTAAGGCCGCTGGCCTTACGCAGGTTTTCAATGGCCAGTTCAACATCACCATCGGTCTCGGCCAGAGCTTTTTTACACTCCAGCAGCCCTAAACCAGTGCGCTCGCGCAGTTCTTTTACCATTGAAGCAGAGATAGCTGCCATGAATCGGTCCTCTCGAATTTTGTCAGTCTGAATCGGAAAAAGGGGGCCTAAGCCGCGTGGCCTGCCCCCTTTCTTTTACTGGGCCTGTACTCGACGCCATCGGCGCCTAGTCAGCGCGCTTACTCCTGCGCGGACGAGGCTTCTTCGGCGCCGTTATCCGCAGGCACGTACTCATCTTTGTTGGGGACGGTCTGGGTCGATTGCGCCCCCTTCAGGCAAGCTTCCGCCACGGCGGTCACATACAGCTTGATGGCACGGATGGCATCATCATTACCGGGGATCACATGATCGATACCCTCGGGGTCGCTGTTGGTGTCCACCACACCAATAATGGGAATACCCAACTTATTGGCTTCCTGGACGGCGATGCGCTCGTGATCCACGTCAATCACAAACAGCGCATCGGGCAGACCGTTCATGTCTTTGATACCACCAATGGAGCGCTCGAGCTTCTCCATATCGCGGGTGCGCATCAACGCTTCTTTCTTGGTCAACTTGTCGAAGGTACCGTCCTGGCTCTGCGCTTCCAGCTCGCGGTAGCGGCGGATGGAGACGCGGATGGTTTTGTAGTTGGTGAGCATACCGCCCAACCAGCGATGGCTAACGTAGGGCATACCCGCACGCTCGGCCTGCTCTTTGATGGTTTTCTGTGCAGCGCGCTTGGTGCCGACAAACAGGATTTTTTTCTTCTGAGACGCCATCTGCTTCACGAGCTCCAGCGCCTGATTAAAGGCGGGAACCGTTTGCTCCAGATTGACGATATGAATCTTATTGCGAGCACCGAAGATAAAACGATCCATCTTCGGGTTCCAATAACGGGTTTGGTGACCAAAGTGGACACCAGCTTGCAGCATTTCGCGCATGCTTACTGTAGGCATGTTGTTTTCCTTTCGGGTTAGGCCTCCATATACCCCGCCAGCCAACCCACTGTGAACGATGTGGGCACCCAGGTGGGCGTGTCGGTATATGTGTGACGTTACAGTTATGGGGTCAAACCCCTTTTTGGTGGCGAAACAGCTCCGCCAGATACTCTGCGACGAATCACAGAGGCGCGCTTTATACCATATATCAACCTGCAGGGAAAGCGGCCCAGCCACTGAGTTCGCCCTTTTGACCGGCGCCGGATTGCCAGAAAACCACCAAGCTGATCTAATGCCTTCATGAGTAGACTCAACAATCCTGAATCGGTTCGATACCCATTATGAAAGAGACTTGGCGTTGGTTTGGTCCCCGGGACACCGTGTCCCTAGAGCAGATTGCCCAGGCTGGAGCCACGGGCGTTGTTACCGCCCTGCACGAGATTCCCGCAGGCGAGGCCTGGCCTATTGAGGCCATTCAAGAGCGCAAAGCACTGATCGAGGCCGCCGGCTTGGAATGGGCGGTGGTCGAGAGCGTACCGTTGCACAACGACATAAAGACCCGTAGCGGGGACTACCGGCGACATCTGGATAACTATCGGGAATCCATACGCAACCTTGCCCAAGCCGGAATACATGACATCTGCTACAACTTTATGCCGGTCGTAGACTGGACCCGCACCAATCTCGATTACGTCTTACCCAACCAAAGCCGTGCCCTGCGCTTTGAAATGGCCGATTTCGCCGCCTATGACATCCATATACTCCAGCGCCCAGGAGCCGCGGAAGATTACAGCGCCGACGTTCAGGCCCGGGCCGCCGAGCGCTTTGGCGCTCTCTCACCTCAGGCCCGAGAGCAGTTAGAGAAAAATATTATTGCTGGCCTCCCTGGCGGCGAGGGCTCCTATGACCGCGACGGTATCCGCGCCGCCATTGCCCAGTTTATTGCCCTGGGCGAAGAGGGCCTACGCGCCAACTTGTTTGCGTTTTTGAATGATGTCGTTCCCGTGGCCGAAGAGGTGGGCTCACGCTTGTGCATTCACCCCGACGACCCGCCTTTCTCGCTGTTTGGCTTGCCCAGAGTTGTCTCCACGGCGGACGACGCCCGAGCACTCCTGCAAGCGGTACCCAGCAAGGCCAATGGACTCACCCTGTGCGCGGGCTCCTACGGCTCCCGCAGCGACAATGATCTGGTACAGATGGCTCGGGAATTCGGGCCGCGCATCTACTTTGTGCATTTGCGCAACGTTAAACGTGAGCCGGACGGTTCGTTTTACGAATCCGACCATTTGGACGGCGATAACGACATGGTGGGGCTGGTGGGCGCATTACTTGACGAAGAGACGCGTCGCCGCGAACAAGGCAGCACCTTACCGGCCATTGCCATGCGCCCCGATCACGGCCATTTAATGGGCGAAGAGATTGGTCGGCCCGGCATCAACCCGGGTTATTCCTATGTGGGCCGGCTCAAAGGCCTGGCGGAGCTTCGCGGTGTCATCCACACCCTCTCCAGTCTGCGTTCCTGATTTTCCCGCCTGACCTGCACCCGCGCGACGCCGGCTGGCACCCGCCCGCGCGGGCTGTAGAAGTGTTCTCGTATCGTTTAGAATAGATTTCCTCCATACCACCCGCAAGTGAGTCGCTGCATGTCCGTATCCATTAAATCCCCCGAATCCATCGAAGCAATGCGCATCGCCGGCCGCCGTGCCGCCGAAGTGTTGGAAATGATCGAACCCCATGTCCAAGTGGGCGTGAGTACAGGAGAGCTGGATCGGATATGCCATGACTATATCGTGAATGTACAAAAGGCTATCCCGGCCTGTCTCAACTACCGCGGCTTTCCCAAGTCCATTTGCACCTCGATCAACCAAGTGGTCTGTCACGGCATTCCGTCGGATAAGAAAATTTTGAAAAACGGGGACATTATCAATATCGATGTCACCGTGATTGTGGACGGCTGGTACGGAGATACCAGCAAGATGTTCTTCGTGGGAACGCCCCAACCCCATGCCGAGCGGCTGGTTAAAATCACTCAGGAATGCCTCTATAAAGGTATTGAGCTGGTCAAACCCGGCTGTCGCCTCGGCGATATCGGACACGTTATCCAGCAACATGCCGAAAGCAACCACTACTCCGTAGTGCGAGAATATTGCGGCCACGGCATAGGCCGGGGCTTCCATGAGGACCCGCAAGTGTTGCATTACGGGCGTCCAGGCACGGGGCTTGAGCTGCGCGAAGGCATGACCTTTACCATCGAGCCCATGATCAACGCCGGCAAAGCCCATACCAAAA
>DAHVRW010000259.1 GCA_027322215.1 Marinimicrobium sp. | reverse complement strand
TCGAGGGTACGGTGGCATCCGGTTCATCCCCGCGCAGGCGGGGAACACTAGTGGGCATCTTCTCTTAACCTTACACACGACGGTTCATCCCCGCGCAGGCGGGGAACACCTCTCGCCGCTCTCGACATCGAGGCCAACGGACGGTTCATCCCCGCGCAGGCGGGGAACACCAGCAGGTGATCAAGGGCCTCCCGATGGTCAACGGTTCATCCCCGCGCAGGCGGGGAACACTTCTGGCGCTACACGCGCACCCCGCTCGACGCCGGTTCATCCCCGCGCAGGCGGGGAACACGTGATGGGGGCGCGATAAAGCTGCTCGGCAGCCGGTTCATCCCCGCGCAGGCGGGGAACACGCTTTCGTTTCAGCGCGGGCCTGGGCTATCACCGGTTCATCCCCGCGCAGGCGGGGAACACCGTTTCACTACGGCCGCAGGCGCCGGCAGTGACGGTTCATCCCCGCGCAGGCGGGGAACACAGCACCCTCTGAGCCCACTCGGGCCGGTAGCCCGGTTCATCCCCGCGCAGGCGGGGAACACACGGTCGCCACGGATCAGTCTCGCCCAGTGTGCGGTTCATCCCCGCGCAGGCGGGGAACACGTCGCGGGCCTCGCTCATCCGCAGGATCACGCAGGTTCATCCCCGCGCAGGCGGGGAACACAGATGAGGGATCTGCCTGGAGTTGCGCCGATCCGGTTCATCCCCGCGCAGGCGGGGAAC
>DAHVRW010000258.1 GCA_027322215.1 Marinimicrobium sp. | reverse complement strand
TCCGCGCACGTGGCCAAAGCTTGCTCAGTGTGTCGCGTGCATCAGGCGCAGAAAGGCTTCGGCCGGCTTCATCATCAGCTTGTCCACAGGAAACCCGACGCGCGCTGTGGACAAGGCGCGCAGTGCTGCAGGCTCCCTTCCCGCCGAGGGACGACCAACCGGCGCGCGGGGCGCGGGGCGCGGGAGTGACCTTGTCTTTCGTCATCCCCGCGAAGAGCCTGCCCCCGCGAAGGCGGGGGCGGGAAACGCTTCTAAACAGCGAAGCTGGTCATCCAGTGCCGTCGCCGCACGGTTTCTCGTTCTGGACCCACCGCTGTCGTGAAGAGCGATTCCCGCCTTCGCGGGAATGACGACGGGGCGGGAATGACGAGAAGCGGGGCGCGGGAGTGACCTTGTCTTTCGTCATCCCCGCGAAGGCGGGGATCCAGTGCCTTGGATGACCACTTCGCTGTTGTAAAGCGATTCCCGCCTTCGCGGGAACCACGCGCGGTCTCGTGCACTTCGTCAAGGATGCGGCTTTGGCGTTTTTTCGTCATTGCATATCTCCGGCAGTTCTCCAGCGGTCCAGGCCAGACTTGCGCAACCAGCGATTGAACGTAGCGAGACCCGGGTTTGAGTGCGGCGTGCACGGCGGCAGATCAAAGATTTCAGCGCATCGGCAGCGACGCCTCGCGCTGTGCAGCCAAGATCGGTGCTGAACCGCGGCACGGACTCGCAGGAG
>DAHVRW010000257.1 GCA_027322215.1 Marinimicrobium sp. | reverse complement strand
CGTTACGCACTCCCGATATTGGTAGCGTGCCAGATCTTTGCTGTGCAGCTTGCGTTCCATCCCCCTGCATGGTGGGTCAAACTCACGAATGCGATCATCGGGTGAGGCGTCGCGCCGCACGCGTATCATTGGGATAGCAGGCGGCTGGGCGATCGCTGCCGGGGAGCTGAAAATGCTCATCGGGAGAGGAAAGTCCGAACTCCGCAGGGCAGTGTGCCGGATAACGTCCGGGACCGGAGCGTCAAGGCTTCGGGACGGCAAGTGCCACAGAGAATATACCGCCGCGCCCGCAAGGATGCGGTAAGGGTGAAAAGGTGCGGTAAGAGCGCACCGCTCCGGCTGTAAAGTCGGAGGCATGGTAAACCCCACACGGAGCAAGACCAAATAGGCGGGAAGCTTGGCGGCGCAAGCTGCCAAGCGCGTGCTGGCCCGGCGCGCCAAACCCGCGGGTAGGTCGCTACGAGCGTCCGCAGTAATGCGGCGCCTAGAGGAATGATCGTCCTCGACAAAATTCGGCTTACAGGCCGCCTGCCTTTATTATCAACAACTTAAGTGCTCAGAATAGGCCATTGTGACGGTAATGTGACATTTTCTCGATCTTTAAGGAAACAAAGGCAAAAACCGGCTGTTGGCTGTCTGAAGGGTATCAGCCTTCGATTGGTGCGTCGACTAAATCAATGGATTTCGCAAATTCATAGAGTGGGACATCTCTTTGACGCAGTTTA
>DAHVRW010000256.1 GCA_027322215.1 Marinimicrobium sp. | reverse complement strand
TCGCTAAAAGCAGCTTAGGACCATCGGCACGCGAAAACGCTGTGTAAGCCTTGAGATAAGCGGCGTGATCGTCACTGTCTTGGTCAAGTACCAAACATGGTTCATCGATCTGCACCCAGTCCGCGCCAGCATCCAAGAGTTTGCCAAGCAAGCTGGCATAGACGGGTAGCAGCCGATCAAGCAAGTCAAGGCGATCGCTTCCATCGACAGCTTTCGACAAAAGCAGGAAGCTGACTGGTCCAAGTAGTACCGGCCGCGCCTTCAAGCCGAGAGATTTTGCCTCAAGGAATTCCGCTATCGGTTTGTCACCGCGCAGCCGGAAGGTTTGGTCTTTTTTCAGTTCTGGCACGAGATAGTGGTAGTTCGTATCGAACCATTTGGTCATTTCCAACGCGTGCAGGTCATGGCCATCACCCTGCGTTCCACGGGCTGTTACGTCCGTCGAAGTCCGAGGGCCGATGGCCTCTGACGCCCCGAGTTCTTTCAGGGCGTTCATGAGAACCGCTCCCAGCGCAGCCTGGGACGAAGTGCCAACAAGATAGGCCGGTGCTCCTTTGTTATCGTGGGTTACGCATCCAACACGACACAAAGCAGACCGGCCTATGTACCGAATAGTAGCGAGCATCACCACCCTCGACCAGCACCTGGACGCCGTCGTGACGAACGCCGACGCCTATCGTCCGGATGCGTGCCCGCACTGCCGCCTGGGCGGCCTGTGGGGACACGGCT
>DAHVRW010000255.1 GCA_027322215.1 Marinimicrobium sp. | reverse complement strand
CGCGCGCGGCGGTCGAGGAAGGCGTGGTGCCCGGCGGCGGCGTCGCGCTGATCCGCGCGGTCGCGGCCATGAAGTCGCTGAAGGGTGACAACGAGGACCAGGACCACGGCATCGCGTTGACCCGTCGCGCCATGGAAGCGCCGTTGCGCGAGATCGTCGCCAACGCCGGCGACGAGCCCAGCGTGGTGCTGGCCAGGGTGGCCGAGGGCAAGGGCACGTTCGGCTACAACGCCGCCACCGGCCAGTTCGGCGACATGATCGAGATGGGCATCCTCGATCCGACCAAGGTCGCGCGCTCGGCGCTGCAGAACGCGGCCTCGATCGCCGGCCTGATGATCACCACCGAGGCCATGGTGGCCGAGGCGCCGAAGAAGGAAGACAAGGCTCCGGCCGGCGGCGGTGACATGGGCGGCATGGGTGGTATGGGCGGTTTCTAAGCCCCACCCCCCGACGTCTGTAGCGTCAGAAAGCCGGCCCTTTGGGGCCGGTTTTTTTATGGGTCATGCGTCTCAACGCAACTGTATGTGGGCGCTATACAAACCATCAACACAGAATGAAGACCTGGGGCGCCCATTTTCTCATCATAATAGACCGCCTCCTGACGCACATTATCGAAATCGTGCTGGAACGCATCTTGGCCAATGAATTTGTATATTTCATTCAAGACTATCCCAGGATTCTCCACCAGGCTCTCGTATTGAACCAGCATGAGTCTGGAGGCTTGCATTCCA
>DAHVRW010000254.1:259-731 GCA_027322215.1 Marinimicrobium sp. | reverse complement strand
AACTGGACCGCTTCTCGCAGTTGCAGCAGTACTCGCGCGCGCTGGCCGAATCGGTATCCGACTTGAGTTCGCTACAGGGCCTGCTCGACGACACCGCGCGTCAGGCCGAGACTCTGCTGTTGCAGCAGTCGCGCGTCAGTTCCGAACTGCAGGAAGGCCTGATGCGCACACGCATGGTGCCGTTCGAGGCGCAGGTGCCGTCACTGCGACGCACTTTGCGCCAGGCAGCACAGGAGCTGGGCAAACGCGCGCAGTTGCGCGTGGAGGGCGCGCATGGCGAAATGGACCGCACGCTGATGGAGCGCATGAAGGCGCCATTCGAGCACATGCTGCGCAACGCGGTGGCGCATGGCATCGAGCCGGCCGCCGAGCGCGTGGCGGCGGGCAAGCCCGAGGAAGGCGTGGTGGCGATCCGTGTCGGCCGTGAGGCGACCGAAGTACTGTTGGAGGTCAGCGATGACGGCCGCGGTCT
>DAHVRW010000254.1:0-249 GCA_027322215.1 Marinimicrobium sp. | reverse complement strand
GCGCCGACGCGCAGTTGTCCGATCGCGACCTGTACGCCTTCATCCTCGAAAGCGGCTTCTCCACCGCCGGTGAAGTGACGCAGATCGCCGGTCGCGGCGTGGGCATGGACGTCGTGGCCAGCGAGATCAAGCAGCTCGGCGGCTCGCTGACCATCGATTCGCAACGCGGCAGGGGCACGCGCTTCCAGGTGCGCTTGCCGTTCACCCTGGCGGTGACGCAGGCCATCCTGGTCAAGCAGGGCGAATCGG
>DAHVRW010000253.1 GCA_027322215.1 Marinimicrobium sp. | reverse complement strand
GCCCCCAGCGCCGCGTAGCGTGCGCGCACCTCTTCGGCCTGCCCGCTCAGAATACCGGAAAGCGCGAACGGGGCGCCCGGCGCCAGCGCCGCCAGCAGGCGCGGCGCCAGCGCCAGCAGCGGCGCCGCCAGGATGTTGGCCACCAGCACGTCGCAACGCTGCGGCGGCAACGTCTCCGGCGCATGCAGCAGCAGCCGTCCGGCGACACCGTTGCGTTCGGCGTTGTCGCGGCTGGCGAGCAGCGCCTGCGGATCGTTGTCCACGCCAATCGCCGCGGCCGCACCCAACTTGAGCGCAGCGATGGCCAGGATGCCCGAGCCGCAGCCGTAATCCAGCACTGTCGCGCCGCGCAGGTCCAGCGCCTCCAGCCATTCCAGACACAGCGCCGTGGTCGCATGCGTACCGCTACCGAAGGCTAGACCGGGGTCAAGACGCAGCACCACATCGCCGGCGTCGCGCTCGTCCGGCTCGATATTCCACGGGTACACCCACAGCCGCGCGCCGAAGCGCATCGGCTGATAGCGGTCCATCCAGGCGCGCGTCCAGTCCTGATCGGGCAGCTCGCGCAGCTCGATCTGCTCCGGCGCCAGCTCGGGCAGCAGTTCTCCCAGCGCGGCCAACAGTCCGCGACGGTCGGTCCGGATCTCGAACAGCGCCTGCATGCGCAGGTTGTCCCATAGCGGCATCTCGCCCACGCCGGGCTCGAAGATGGCGCGCTCGTCCGGCGTATCGACATGGGCATCGGCCAA
>DAHVRW010000252.1 GCA_027322215.1 Marinimicrobium sp. | reverse complement strand
AGGAGGAGATCCTCGCGACTTTCTTCGACACCAACACATTCCACCTCGGGGCCGACGAGGTGGCGCTGCAGCTCGTGCCGCAGCGCCTGCGCGGCGAGACCGCCACCTTCGAGATCCGCATCGGCGAGAAGGTGATCGTGGAGGAGGGCCGGCGCATCACCGCCCGCCACGTGCGCCAGCTCGAGGACGCCAAGGTCACGCGCTTGCGGGTGCCGCGCGAGTACCTCTACGGCAAGGTTCTGGCCCACGATGTCGTCAACACCGAGACCGGCGAGCTGCTCGCCAAGGCCAACGAGGTGCTGACCGCCGCGTCGGTGGAGAAGCTGATCCAGACCGGCATCACTCAGGTCAATACGCTGTACGTGAACGATCTCGACCGGGGTCCGTACGTCTCCGACACGTTGCGCATCGATCCCACCAAGACCCGCTTCGAGGCGCTGGTGGAGATCTACCGCATGATGCGTCCGGGCGAGCCGCCGACCCGCGATGCGGCCGAGAACCTGTTTGCCAACCTGTTCTTCAACGGCGAGCGTTACGACCTGTCGGCGGTCGGGCGCATGAAATTCAACCGCCGCGTCGGACGCGAGGCGATCACCGGTCCGGGCATCCTGTACGACAACAAGTACTTCAGCGCCCGAACCGACGAGCTGGCCAAGCAACTGGTCGCGCAGCACGGTGAGACGTCCGACATCATCGATGTCCTGAAAGTGCTCATCGACATCAGGAACGGCAACGGCCAGGTGGACGATATCGATCA
>DAHVRW010000251.1 GCA_027322215.1 Marinimicrobium sp. | reverse complement strand
GATCGGCCAGCGGCGCAAGGTTGCGGTCTCGCAGCTCGGCAAGATCAAGACCGTCCTGCAGATCGTCGGGCTGTCGATGATGCTCTACCGCGTGCCGCTTGTGTTCTTTCCCACCTACCGGACCGGCGTGATACTCACCGAACTCGCCGCTCTCGCGACGCTCGTCTCGATGGTGGCCTACCTGCGAGCGGCTTGGCCGGAGCTCATGCGCCAGGAGGCGAATTCCTCGGAGACTCAGCGCTGAGCGCTGAGCGCTCCAGCTGGAGCTTGACCTCTCTGTCTTGACTTCGGACAGGGGCCCCCTAAAATGCCGCCTCTCACCGCGATGCGGGAATAGCTCAGTTGGTAGAGCACAACCTTGCCAAGGTTGGGGTCGCGAGTTCGAGTCTCGTTTCCCGCTCCAAACTTCCTTTCTGTACAAAGACTTACGCGGCGATGCTATTTCCGCTCAGGGAATTCTCAGGGAATTGTCCCTGAGCTGGCGGTGAGCCCGCCACGTGATAGACGGCGCGCGTCTCTCTGACGGCATTGTCGGGCTGCGCACGCGGTCGGGCAGCAGTATCTCGGCACGCAACACCCACCGGGTGTGCCCCCTTTTGATATGCCCGCGTCATGTCCGGGTGCGTGTGGGCCATCAACTCTTGCACCGCAGCGTATCGGGCAGCATGGGACTTACCCACTCCGCCGCCAGGGGTGCAGCCGGGCAAGGCCGGCGGTCGCCGTCCACTGAACGCGCCGCGCGTATGCCGCAGGCGGACGGGA
>DAHVRW010000250.1:545-773 GCA_027322215.1 Marinimicrobium sp. | reverse complement strand
TGCGCCGGCAGACCATCGACGCCCGCGCGCGCCGTGCGGCGCTTGCGCAGAAACGCCACGTCGAACAGCCAGACCAGGCCGCTCAGCACGGTCAGCAGCAATAGAATCAGCGAGAAGTATTGCATCACATTTCCTTGAAATAGCTCAGTGAGCCGCTTATTTATTGTCGACCTTCAACACTGCCAGAAACGCTTCCTGCGGGATTTCCACGCGGCCCACCTGCTTCAT
>DAHVRW010000250.1:0-535 GCA_027322215.1 Marinimicrobium sp. | reverse complement strand
CGCGAGATGTCGCCACCGTAGCACTTGGCCAGCACATTCTTGCGCATGGCCTTGACCGTGGCGCGCGCGATCACCTGCGCGCCGATCGCCGCCTGGATGGCGACATCGAACATCTGACGGGGAATCAGATCCTTCATGCGCTCGACGAGTTCCCGACCACGTCGATCGGCGTGGGTGCGGTGCGAAATCATGCTCAGCGCGTCCACGCGATCGCCATTGATCAGCACGTCGACGCGCACGAACGGTCCGGCCTGGAAGCGCTCGAAGTGGTAGTCCATCGAGGCATAGCCGCGCGATACCGACTTCAGCCGATCGAAGAAATCCAGTACCGCCTCGGCCAGTGGCAGCTCATAACTGATCTGCACCTGCGTGGCGAGATAGTGGATGGAGCGCTGCACGCCGCGTTTTTCCTCGCACAGCGTGATCACGTTGCCGACGTAATCGGGCGGCGTGAGGATGGTGGCGAGAATGATCGGTTCGCGGATTTCCTCGATCTGCGTCAGCGCCGGCAGCTTGGCCGGATTGTCCAGACGCA
>DAHVRW010000024.1 GCA_027322215.1 Marinimicrobium sp. | reverse complement strand
CCCCAGTTCCCCCAGAGAGTCCAGAGCCCAGAGGGAGCGCCGGGTGATGGAATAACTGGCGGCCCGATAACCGTTCACGGGGGCTTGAATCAAATCTTCCAAAATCCGCTTCGAGCGGCGGGTTTCCTCGTGGAAGACCTCGGGGCTTTGCCGGTAGATAAACTGGTGGCTGTAGCCGTGGGACGCGACTTCATGTCCGGCGGCGTGGATGCGCTTAACCAGATCGGGCTCGCGCTCGGCCACCCAGCCGAGAATAAAAAAAGTCGCCTTCAGCCCGGCATTGTCGAACAGCTCCAGTAGCCGGTCGGTGTTGGGCACCACACGGGAGGGCCAGCGATCCCAGTCCTGGGGTTGGATGACATCAAAAAACGCGGCGACATGAAAATAGTCCTCCACATCGACGGTCATGGCATGGGTCACAGATTGGCTCATCTCAGCTCCCGAGAAGTAGACCTGGTAGGTTGTTGGAAAAACGACCCGGACGTTGGCGTCCGGCGTCCCTCTACCACCTGCGTTCCTGCAGGTGTCCGTTTTGGTCATTCTTTGCGTTAAGCCTGATAATAATCGCGATACCACTTAACGAACCGTTCGATCCCGACTTCCACTGGTGTGGTTGGTTTGTAATCCACATCGGCAATCAATGCATCCACGTCGGCGTATGTGTCCGGCACGTCGCCCAGCTGCAGGGGCAGAAGATTCTTTTCCGCTTTTCTCCCCAGGCAGTCTTCTAACACTTCAATGTAACGCAGCAGCTCCACCGGATTGTTGCTACCGATGTTGTACAGTCGGTAGGGGGCTTTGGACGTGGCGGGGTCGGGCCCGTCGCCCTGCCAATCGGCGTTAGGCGTCGCCACATGATCGAGGGTGCGGATCACGCCTTCCACGATGTCGTCAATGTAAGTGAAATCCCGGCGGTGATGCCCATAGTTGAATACGTCGATGGGCTCGCCAGCGAGAATTTTCCGGGTAAAAATAAACAGCGCCATATCGGGTCTTCCCCAGGGGCCGTACACGGTAAAAAAGCGCAGGCCGGTGGTGGGGATGCCGAACAGATGACTGTAGGTGTGCGCCATTAACTCATTGGCTTTTTTGCTGCTGGCGTAAAGGCTCACCGGATGGTCGACATTGTTATGTACCGAAAATGGCATAGCGGTGTTGGCGCCGTAGACCGAGCTGCTGGAGGCATAGACTAAGTGCTCGGTGCCGAAGTGGCGGCAGGCCTCCAGAATGTTCAAAAAGCCGGTGATGTTAGCGTCCACGTAAGCTTGTGTGTTTTCCAGCGAGTAACGAACACCGGCTTGAGCCGCTAGGTTAACGACCCGATCCGGCCGGTGTTTTTCAAACGCGGCGTCAATGCCCGCCTTATCTTCAAGGTGCAGCCGCAAATCGGTGAAGCCCACGTGATTGGAAATTCGCTCCAGGCGGGCTTTCTTGATATTTACGTCGTAGTAGTCGTTGAGGTTATCCACTCCGATAACCTCGTCGCCGCGCTCCAGCAAGCGTAGAGCAAGAGCATTGCCAATAAAGCCCGCTGTGCCGGTGACCAATACTTTCATGTTTGTTCGTTTCCTTTGTTTACTTATCGATATCTATAAAGCGTGAGGCCGCCTATAGGCGTGCATCCACGAGATGCCGAGGCAGAACGTGCTTTACGTCGAACAGCACGTGTTGTGGTTTGCCCAACGCCCGGATGGACTCGGCCCCCATGGATTTAAATTGATCATGACCTACGCAAAGAATGATGGCGTCATAGTGATTGCTTTCGGGCGTGCTCACCATCGACATACCGTATTCCCTTTGCGCTTCGTCGGGATCCACCCATGGATCATACACTTGCACGCAGGCATGGTAGGTTTCAAGCTCCCGAATGATATCCACGACGCGGGTGTTGCGCAGATCCGGACAATTCTCTTTGAACGCTAAGCCCATAACCAAAATGTTGGCGTCCACCAGGTGTATTTTGTGCCGGGCCATCAGCTTAATAACCGCGCCGGCGATAAATCCGCCCATGCTGTCATTAATACGCCGGCCCGCCAAGATAATTTCCGGGTTGTAGCCCAGCTGCTGAGCTTTATGGGTCAGATAATAGGGGTCAACACTGATGCAGTGACCGCCCACAAGACCCGGCCGAAACGGTAGAAAATTCCATTTGGTTCCCGCCGCCTCCAACACTTCGAGCGTATCAATGCCCATTCGGCTAAAGATCAGCGCCAGCTCGTTAACCAACGCGATATTAATATCCCTCTGGGTATTCTCAATAACCTTGGCGGCTTCGGCCACTTTGATGGAGCTGGCTTTATAAGTGCCCGCTGTGACGATCCGTTGATATAGCGTATCGAGATAATCAGCCGTCTCCGGTGTGGATCCGGACGTTACTTTTACGATGTTATGGACCCGGTGCTGTTTGTCGCCGGGATTGATCCGCTCCGGGCTGTAGCCGGCAAAAAAGTCCCGGTTGTACACCAACCCAGAGCCCCGCTCGATAATCGGCATGCAGATGTCTTCTGTGCAGCCGGGGAATACCGTGGACTCAAAAACTACCAATGCGTTCTTACCAATCACCCGCCCCAACAACTCGGAGGCGCGTTCCAAAGGCGTCAAGTCCGGCTGTTTACTGTCATTGATGGGGGTGGGTACGGTGACGATATAGACATCGCATGCGCGTATGTCATCTTCGACCGATGTAAAGCTCAGTCGGCTTGCGGCGCCGAGCTCTTCCGTGCTCAACTCGCGGGTGTGATCAATCCCATCCCGTAGCTGTTCTATGCGGTGAGGGTTGATGTCGAAGCCGATGGTGTTGAGATGTTTGCCGAACTCCGCCGCAAGAGGGAGACCGACATAGCCGAGGCCGATAACGCAGAGAGTAGGTTCGGTGGCAAACATGAATATTCCTTCGCGATGTGTGAGTCCTTCACGCCCCAGCCTAGAGCTGTGCGGCGCATAACGGTAGCATATTTGCCTGAGCTTTTGGCCCGCATCAAGCAACTTTTTTCAGAGCGGCAAAAGTGTCTGTATCCGCCTTGGATTTTTCCACTTCCAGTGGTCGAGTATTTATTGGAAAACCCGTTATAATGCCGCCCTTAGTACGCGCCAAGATGGGCAAGTGCGCCAAACTTAATCAAGGATCTGGATTTTGTCTTATATACGCGTCAACAAACATTACATCCATCTGCCCTATCTCTTCCTCGGCGTGATCGAGCTGGCTCTGTTGCTGCTGGCGGCTTGGGTGGCTCAACAGTGGCAATCGAGTTTAACCGAGCAGGTGCCGCTGTGGGGCGCTATGGCACAGCAGCCGTGGCCGCACTTGAGCTTTGCCTTTGTGCTCAGTTGTTGCAGTCTCTCCATGGGTGTGTACCCAGCTATGGTGCGCGAAGGCTACGCCAGCATGGTACTGCGTACGCTGGTCAGTTTCTTCCTCCTGGGGATCGTGGCGCTGTACGTCATCAGCATGTTGCTGCCCAGCTTGCAGCTGTCTCAGGGAATTATTTTTTGGGGCGTATTGCTGGCTACCGGGTTGGTGTTTGTATCCCGCTGGGTTTTTCTTAAGGTGGTGGATACCGCCGAGCTGAAACGGCGAGTGCTGGTGTACGGCGCCGGCGACAGGGCGAAGGGCTTGCTGGACAATCTGGAGCCGGAGCAAGACCTGGTGGGCGTTCAGGTGGTCGGCTGTGTGCCCAGCGGCAACGAATGCCTGACAGTGGATCCCGCAATGATTCTTTCTACCCCCGACGACTGGGTGGCATTTGTGCGCTCGCATAATATCTCTGAGATCGTGGTATCGCCCGACGAACGCCGACGTGGCCAAGGTGGCGCCTTTCCCCTTGATGAGCTCATTGACTGCAAATTGATTGGCGTGCCCACGAGTGATGCCCTTGGGTTTTGCGAGCGAGAGCTGGGGAAAATTGACATAGATCTGCTTAAGCCGGGCTGGATGTTGTTCTCCGATGGCTTCCGATATTCCCGGCGACGGCTACTCGCCAAACGTCTATTTGATATTGCCCTCGCATCGCTATTTGTTCTGGTGCTCTGGCCGGTCATGTTATTGACGGCCCTGGCGGTAATGTTGGAAAGTGGCAGACCTGTTCTTTACCATCAGCTGCGTGTAGGCTTGAACGGAAAGACGTTTCGCATCTACAAATTTCGGAGCATGCGCCAGGATGCGGAGAAAGGTGGCAAGGCGCAATGGGCCACGAAAAACGACAGCAGGGTGACGCGGGTCGGTGCTTTCATTCGCAACACTCGTTTGGATGAACTGCCGCAGCTTTACAATGTCCTTAGAGGCGATATGAGCTTTGTGGGTCCGCGCCCCGAACGCCCCGAATTTGTCGAAGACTTGGCGCGACAGATCCCTTTCTATGATATGCGCCACAAGGTTAAGCCTGGCTTAATGGGCTGGGCACAGTTGAAATATCCCTACGGCGCCTCAGTTGAAGATGCCAAAAACAAGTTGCAGTACGATCTGTATTACACCAAGAACCACAGCTTTTTCATGGATATGCTGATCATGATACAAACTGTGGAAATTGTTTTGTTAGGAAAAGGCGTACATTAAACGCTAACGGCGCCCAATAACAATTATTGTCGATGGAGCGTCTCCGGTTGCCAGCAAAGGAGAGTGAATGTGAAAGCGTTACAATGGCTATTTGGTTTCGGTGCAATCGTTATTTTGGCCGGTTGCGCGGGCCCCAGCGTGGAGGCACCACCTGTTTCCGAAACCCGGTTCACCGAAGATTACCGTATCGGCGTTGGCGATGAGCTGCGCATCAATGTCTGGCGTAACGAAGAGCTGTCAGGCACGGTGCCTGTGCGACCGGACGGGAAAATTTCAATGGCGCTCGTGGGCGATGTTACCGCTACCGGACAGACCACCATGGGTTTGGCCAGCGAACTCGCTTCACAATTGAGTGAGTATATTCGCAACCCCCAGGTGACGGTGATCGTTACCAATCCCAGCAGTTCTGATTTTCAGCGCCGTGTACGCATTACCGGAGCGGTGCGCGATCCCCAATCCATCGCGTTTAGAGATGGCATGACCGTCTTGGATCTGGTGCTCATGGCCGGCGGAGTGAATGAGTTCGCGTCGGCCAATAACGCCAAGCTCTATCGGCGACTCGACGGCGAAGTCAAAGTATTCCCCATCTATCTCAACGACTTGATTAACCGGGGCAAGGTAGAGACGAATTACCAACTGCAGCCTTCCGATATTGTCACGGTTCCCGAACGCTCTTTCTAACTGAACGCTTCTTTAACATAGGATATTAACGCTGCATGGATACGGCATATATCAAAGAATTGTTGAGAGCCTTGAAGTTTGAGGCCATTCGTTTTCGAGTAACCTGCGTGCTGCTGTTTATAGCCGTGGCGTTTTTCCCTTTGGCAGTGGGTTATATCTGGCCCAATAGCTACTACACCGAAGCGCTGCTGTACGCGGAAGAGAGCAACATTATTGAGCCTCTTCTGCGAGGTCGTGCGACGGTGTCGGATCGCAATCAGGTGGCGCGGGCCGAAGAAGTTATCTTCTCCCGCCAGCTGCTCGAAGCGGCTGCTAAAGACGCCGGCTTTATCGATGACTCCATGAGCGGGCCCGAGCGGACACGGGCCGTGGGGCAGTTGCGTTCGGGCTTGGATGTGCAGCCCGAAGGGCGCAATCACTTTCGCGTCAGCCACACCGCCCGTGATCCGGACGTCGCCTTTCGGTCCGTGAACAGCGTCGTCAATGCGTTCTTGCAGCACACCGCCCGAACAAAACGGGAGGAGAGCCTTGGCGCCTACACGTTTATCGACACCCAGGTGCAGGCCTACAAGCGTCAGCTGGAGGAGGCTGAGGCACGGCTCAAACGCTTCCGGTCTCAAAATACCGATGGCACTGAAGCGGCTGTGAGTGCGCGTATCAACGAGCTGCGTAACCAGGGCGAGAGTTTGCAAATTGCGATTGAAGAGAGTGAATCGCGCATTGCCTCGCTGCGCTCTCAGCTGGAAAACGAAGGCCGGTACTTGTCGGCGCGCGGACGAACTGATGACTTGCGCGAGCGCCGTCAAATGCTCCAAACGGAATTGGAAGCGCTGCGTCTTCGTTTTCAGGACAGTTACCCGGATGTGGTTTCCCTGCGCGAGCAAATCGACTCCCTGGATAACGAGATCGCACAGGTGGAGTTACTCGGTGGCTCTTTCGCGGCCAGTTCCGAGAGGCTTGAGAACCCGCTGTATGAAGAGCTGCGCAAACAGTTGGCGGCGGCGGAAGTTGAGCTGAGCGCCCAGCAGCGGCGCATGCGCTCACTAGTTCACTTACAAGAGCGCGAGCATCAACGGGCCGAACGCGTCGCGGCAAACCAGGCGGAGTTGTCGGAGCTGACCCGGGATTATAATGTCACGCGCGATGTGTACGAAGAGATGTTGCAGCGTAAAGAATCGGCAAGGCTATCCATGGCGCTGGATGTCGAGGGGCAAGGCGTGAGCTACCAAATTCAAGATCCGGCCAGGTACCCCACGAATCCGTCAGGGCTGCAGTTTATTCACTTTGCTGTGGTAGGACCGTTTGTGGGGATTATGGCGCCCATAGGCCTGCTCTTCCTTTTCGTGTTACTGGACCCGCACTTTCGCTCGGCCCGGGCATTGCAACACAGTCTTCCTGCGGGTATTGATCTGATGGGCGTCATTCCGCATTATCATACACCGCTGAGCGAGCGTCTTATGCGCAAAGATATGCTGTTGTTATTGGGACTCGGCTTACTGGCCATGATCGGTTATGTGAGCTTGGCCATCTCGTGGTATGAGTTTAAAAGTTAAGCAGCAAACAACGCGGCGACGGAGGCGCTTCGTCGCACGCCATAGGGGTACCCAACCCCAAGGAGGTCGCAATGGATAAAGGCAAGCCAGCCCCAAACGCCGATGTCAACTTGAGGCGATTTATTGAGCGTATCGATACCGTGAAAGACGGGCCGATAACGGACCCCTCGGTAAAAAATGCCGTGTCCGAGCACCGCAAGCGCGAACAAATCAAAAGCATGTCGACGCCGCTCATCTGGAGCCAGGACGAGCTGTACGAGCGCAAAGTGGTATTCGCGGGTATGCGTGAACGCGCACTGCTGAATGCCTTTCGTGAAGTGCGCACCCGCTTGCTGCAAAAGAGCAAAAGCGACAACATAGTGGTGCTCGTGTCGTCGATCGCCGAAAACGGTGGGGGCACCTTTGTCGCGTTTAATTTGGCCGCCACCTTTGCGCTGGATCGGCACAAAACGGCGCTGTATGTTGATTGTAATCCCTATCAATCCACCGCCGAGAAATACAGTGCCAAGCCGGTGGAACAAGGTTTGGTTCAGTACCTGCAAGATTACACTGTACCGCTCAAGCGCATTATCTATCCGTCCGGTGTGGAGCGGCTGCGGGTCATCCCGTCGGGCGTGCAAAGTGAATCCGCGGCGGAGTTGTTCAACTCCAAGCGGATGGAAGTGTTTATTTCCGAAGTGAAACACCGGTATCCGGATCGCTTTATCGTGTTGGACGCCCCTTCAGTACGCACTTCTGCAGAGGCGCGCATATTGTCCCAGTATTGCGACCACGCGTTGCTGGTGGTGCCGTTTGGGAAAAGCACCACTGATGATGTGCTGTCGGGCATCGAGGCGGTGGGGCGAGATCGTTTTTCCGGTTTGATGTTCAATCACCAATAGTTTGTAAGGGCGACCAAGCCATTCGCCCGGCCGCAGCTTGCTAGGAGGCGACAAGGTGGAGTATTACAACAAGAAAAACGGATTGATCGCGGCCCTGACACTGTGCTTTGGCACCAGTGCATGGGCAGGCCAGTATGTGGATGTGGGCATTATTGTCGGCACCGAATACACCGATAACGCGACCCGCTCCGAGGATGGTGACACCTCTGAGCGTCAAGATCGTTACGGCCTGACCCTGGCGAGCGATTACGAAAACCAGTTGCTTGATCTAGACGTTAGCTACAGTGCCCAGGAGCGGCGCTTCAGCGAAGATAGTCAGCCTACACGCAGCTACGTGGAAGGTGATTTCGACCTCCTTTTGGGCAAGCCCCATCATTTCGCCGACTTGTTGCTCTCGCACAGTCGGCGCTCAGCGCTGCGACAGCCTGACCAGATCGACCTGCTGGTCAACCGGGATGAGCGCGACATCTACTCGGCCATTCCTACACTGCGGGCACGACTTACGCCGGTCAATCAGGTGATGCTCCAAGGCCATTATTCACAAATTAAGTACCGTTTCGATGACAACCGAGACTCGGAACGGGCCGGCGGTAGCCTTATCTGGCAACACACGAGTTCCGCGACAACGGAATGGCGCGTGGTCGGCAGTCACACCGAGGTGAGTTTCGATCTGAATCCGCAGCTGGACTACACCTATCAGGCGGGGACTATCGCCTATTCGGTGGCCTTAAGCCGCCTTTCATACACGGTAGAAGTGGGTTACAACGAGACCGAAACCGAACAGGATGAAACCTTTTCGTCACCCACGGCCCGTGTGGAGGCTAATTACGACACAGGGCGGCACCATTTTAGTCTCATCGCACGCCAGTTTATTACCGATAGCTCTCAGGCGGGAGGCAACTTGGGAGAACCGGGCAGCTTCGGTTCAGGGCGCGACACGGTTGGACAAATGGACCAACTGGAGCGCCGCAGTGCCGATATCCGTTGGGACTATTCAGGCTTGTGCCAGCGCTGTGATGTCAGTGTGTCGGCGTTCTACCGTTATGACGATTACCGCACCCTTGAGGAGGATACCGATGAGGTGGGTCTGGGCGCGGGCATGGGCTACCGGCTTACCGAGCGGGCGTCGACGCATTTAAACCTCACCGCACGCCGGCAAAGTTTTGAGGCCGCGTCAGACAGAGAAACCTTTGAGCTTGGCCGGGCGCGATTAAGCTACCGATACAGCTTTCCTAACGACTTGAGTCTAGAGTTGTTTACCCACTACGAGAAACGGCACTCCTCCGCTATTACCCAACGATATGATGAGGCTCGAGCCGGACTCACTCTGGGCTTCGTTTTTTAACCGATTCTGGCCATAAATTCAGAGGTCATTGCCACTGGTGTTGGCTCGTTTCCTTTATAAGACTTTTTAATATCCGTGGCGCCTTTATTTCGTACTGTTAGCATATAGCCAAAATGAATAAGGTGAGAGGTCTCTTGTAAATTCAATCTACGGCTAACCCGCGCACTGAATCTCTAAATGGATAAAAAGCTGACAAAGAGAGGAATCTAACGGCCTGTGCGGCTACAAATAGCGCAGACGCTCAGTGCTGCGCTCAAGTCCGCCCTGAGCTGTTACCACTATTAACCGAAGCTAAGGCCGGGATCTTTTCTACCATGACATATGTTTTATCGGGTTACCGCCCCTGGATGGCGGCTGCCATTTTGAGTTCAACAGTTGTACTTAGTGCCTGTGGGGGCGCCAGCGGGGCGAATTCCGCGTTGGCGGAAAAGCACCCATCCACCCCGGGGGAGCAGACCGCAGAGTCCGCACCTAATACGGGTACCCAGCCCCCGAGCCAGGGCTCCTATCAGCCAGGTTCAGAGCAAGCGGACAATAATTCGGGGCTAGACAGCTCCCCCGGGCCGTCCGTTCCTACCGATCCTGTACCCAACAACCCCCCGATTGTTTCCGGCGAGGATGTTCAGCCGGGCTCACCACCCACCGCGGGTGAGCCCATCGAAGCGGATGGTGCTGTGGTTCTGATGTGGACACCGCCGACGGAGCGTGAAAATGGGGAACCTTTATATGACACCGAGCTGGGGGGGTATGAAATACGCTACCGCCAGCCCGATCAGGAAGCGTACGAGACAATTACCATCGAAAATCGCTTGGCTGAGTTTTACGAATTCCACGATCTAGTCGGGACTTACTATTTTCAGATTGCCGCTTATGACACGGATGGGCTTTACAGCGAGTTTGTGAATATTCGCCCTATAGATTAACACTTTCGAACGGGCTGCAAGCGATAGTGACGCAGGATAGTCCAGGGTGCCCACACCAGCGCCACCCTTATTCTGTGCCCGCGAAGCCCCCGTTCGTTACCGTAAAAATAACTGTGACCCCCAACTTTTTGAACCGCCCAACAGATCGAGTAAACGCAGCAGAGGTGCGATTAGGTTCTGATCGCCTCAACCGCCCTATGTCAGTGATGCTTGTACTCGTCGGGCAGATTTTTTACACCGTTTATTTGTAGGTATTTTTTCTGTGTTAATGCGTATTATTTTTCCGTTATTCTTTGTCGTAGTCTTATCCGCCTGTGGTGGAGGTGGCTCCTCTGGTGGAGTGTCCTTCGACCCCCAAATTCCCGGGGACACGCCCAAAGTGCCGCCCACTGAACTGGTCCCCGATACCGAGCCTGCACCGGATGTGGACGGCCAAAAAGTGGTTGTGCTGGAGTGGGATAAACCCGACGAGCGCGAAAACGGTGACTATTTGGAGGAGAGCGAAATCGGTGGTTATGAAATTCGTTACCGCCAGCCGGGCCAAGAAGATTATGAAACAGTGATTATTGACGATGGCTTGGTTGAAAAATACGAGTTCACTCAACCGGCAGGGACCACTGAGTTCGAAATCGCCAGCTATGACACCGACGGTCTGTACAGTGTGTTCATCCCGCTAACCGGACGCGAAGAAGTTCGTTAACGACTAAGCTCATCCGCAACGTTTGTTCTTATAGCGCCGAAGAGATGTGAAATGATCAAGGATGATCCACAGCGCTGTTTCTTCACTCCCATCCCAGCGGTATACTCGTTCCCGCTCCAGGGCAATTACGCCAACAATCAGTGTCCGTATTAGGCGCCGTCTATCGACGTTCGTACACCTTAAAACAACGTATAAATCATGAGGGATACTATGTGCTATACACGCCTTCGGGTTTCGATTCTCTATCTATTCTTCCTACTGTGCGTGGCCGGATGCAGCCGCGGCGAGCCGGAAGACAATGCGCAAAGTTATCTTGAGCGCAGCGAAGCGTACATCGCCCAGGGGCAGTATCGGGCCGCCCTGATTGAAACCTCAAACGCCATGGCGTCCGCTCCGGATAATATCGCGTACCGGGTGGCGATGGCCGATATTTACAACATCCTGGGCGCTGGCCGGCGTGCATCGGAATTGTTGGAGCCCGACGTTGATATTCATCGTCAGGACGTGAGCCTCACCCTGGCCAAAGCTTATCTGTTGCAGGGCAAGTTTCTCTCCGCGCGGGAAGTGCTTGAGCGCTTTGAGCCGCACACCGATAGTGAGGTGCAACAACAAGCGCTTTACTTGGCCGATAGCGCTCGTATTCAGGGTCACCTGGAGACGGCTCGCGATGCCTACCTCTCGTTATTATCACAGTACCCCAATGACCGCGCGGTACGACGCCAGTTAAGCGAAAACTACCTATTTATGGGTGAGCTCGATCAGGCACAAAAGCTGATTGGTACGCTGCTGGAAGAGCAGCCCCGCGACGTTAAAGCGTTGCACCTTGACGCCGCTGTGGCACTGCGACGGAACGATCACGAACGAGCCGAGCGCCAGTTAAGTACGGCACTCATAGAGCTACCGAGAACGGATATCATGCTGCCCGAGCGAGCCGCCGTATTGCAGTTGTTGGTTGAAACCTTGGTGGCATTGGGGCGTAGCACTGAGGCGCTGGTCTATCAAAAAGTGCTGGCCGATGGGGCGCCCGAGGGGCTGGATGCCCAGCATCGTTTGCAACAGGCGGTGACCGCCGTAGAAGAAGGCCGGCTCGATGAAGCAGAACAACTCCTGCAAAGCTTGCTAGAGAAGAACCCTGGCAGTCGTTCCGCCGCGGTTATGCTTGGCGTGGTTAATCTGAGCCAGGGGGATGTCGACACAGCCGAGCAGCTGCTGACCCAAAACGTTGATGTTGAAACGGCTAACACGGATGTTATTCGTGCCACCGTTCTTGCCCAAGCTGAGCTTGGCAAGGATGACCTGGCGCTACAAACCCTTGAGCGCGCCCTACAGGCCCGCCCCAATGACTCGTTATTGCATTCAATTCACGGCCTGCTGGCCTTGAGCCTGCCGGAGCACCAAGAGGCGGGTTACCTCAGCTTGCAAAAGGCCGTGGCCCAGGAGCCTCAAAGCGGGCGCCTGCGGCTGGCATTGGCACGCTATCACAATGACCGGGGTGAGTCCGAGCAGGCGTTAGCGCAATTGCGCCGCGCGTTTTCCCTTCAGCCGAATGACTGGCCCGTGACCACCGTATACTTAAACCAGCTGTTCACCGAGGGCAAGTTGGCAGAGGTCAAACAGGCGCTGGACGAACTGGAACAACGAGCGCCTCGAGCTCCCCAAACACAATTATTTGCGGCGCAGTATCTGTTTCGATCCGGAGATCAGGAAGCCGGTATTCAAAACCTGAATCGTCTGTTGGAATCTGAGCCGACGCTCATTCGTGGCCATGGTGTGTTGGCGCAAATGTACGCGGAATCCGGCCAGGTGGATTTGACCTTAGGCGCGCTGGAAAAGATGTTGTTCCTGGATCCCGACAATGCGCGTGCCTTGCAGGCCGGTGTGGATATGCTGGCCAAAACCGCTCAGGCACAAACGGCAGAACAATGGTTAGCGGGTATTGTCGAGCGAAACCCGAATGCTGGGCCTAATGCGCGCGCCATTCGAGCAATGGCTCTGCGCGCACGGGGGGATCTTGCCGGGGCGGCCGCCCTGTTGGGGGGACATGATACCGACACGAGTGATTACCTTCAGCAGACGCGAGCGTTAATTGATCGCGATCTGGCTCAGGAATATGCCGCGGTGGGCGAGTACGATATGGCCCGGGGGCATTTATTGGCGGCGTTGCGGATGTACCCGAATAGCCTGAGTCTCAATTTGGATTTGGCGCAACTGGAGCTGATTGCCGGGCAGAGCGCGGCGGCGAGTATGCTGCTGGATGATCTTGAATCGCGTCACCCCTCCGAGCCCCGCCTTGCCATACTGCAGGCTCAACTGATCGCCCGGGAGCAAGGTGTTGCTCAAGGGTTTGCCCGCCTTAAAACCGCGTGGGACAAGCAGCCCGATAGCCAACTGGCGCCGCTGCTGGTTACCTGGGCGGATCAACAAGAGGATGCGTCCCTATCGCATGTTCTGAAACAGTGGCAAGTATTGGATCCAAACGGGCGGGAACGCCTGCTCTATATGGCCGAACGAGCACAGCGAGCAGGTGACCGCGGAACTGCTGAAGAGTATTACGAGCGCGTTTTAGCTGTCGATAACAGCGACGTGGTGGCGTTGAACAATCTTGCATGGCTGTTGAAACAGCGTAACCCCAGCCGGGCGGAAACCCTGGCCGAGCGAGCGTTGAGTTTGCAGCCAGATTCAGCCTCTATTCTGGATACCTACGGATGGATTCTTCATCTGCAGGGCCATCACCAGCGGGCGTTGGAACACCTGGCTCGAGCTGCACAGTTGGCGCCAGATTCGGTCCATATCCAGGCTAACCTGAACGCCGTGCGAGAAGCACTGTAAAAATTTTCCGGTAAACCTTGCATAGTTATGCCATTGGCGCGGCTGAGACCGCGCTAAGTTACTGATAATTAACAGGCTTGCCTAGCCGGTGTGAATTCTGCATATCTGCATAGGGTCAAAACACTGAAGTTTGTTGTGCGGCGCGCGAAACGGTGTTCGCGCCACTCAAAGGATGGAGACCAGTATGTGCACGTGTATCAAATCGTTGAGCCGTATTGTTTTTCGAGCTTTTCTGATTTGCTTGGCTTCGTTGGTTTCCCTCGTGGGTACTGCCACAGCCGCTGTCGATGCCAGCGCCGAGGGTGTCAGCGGTGTGTCAGTACAACGCGACTTCTCCAGTCGTGTTCAGGCTCTTACGGAGCACGCTCCAGGAGAGCACTTTTCAGGCGTGGCCCTGGGAGCCTGGGATAACTCCGCGCGAATTGCCGGGCCGTTTTGGGCGAGTGCGGGAGACGATGTGGAGGCGGCCTGGCTCGGGGTTTCAACTCGGTATGTCGACTCCGCTGGCTTTTACCTGGAGGGCGTGGACGCGGGAGAGGAAAGTCCACGGCCCGGGCGCACGGACTCGCCTTTTGAGTTGAATGATAGCCATGCCCATTCGGGGCAAAACGCGGTAGAGTATGTTACGGCGACCGGCGTCAAATCTCAGCTGTATGCAAACATGGGTCTTAACCGCAGCACTCGGGAAGGGTGGGCCATTAACGGCAACGTAGTGGGCACCCTGCCAGAACCCGGTACTTTGCTGCTGATGGGATTGGGTTTGCTTGGTCTGGGTTTGGCTCGGCGTCGTGCGGCGAGAAGCGCTCACTAAGGACGCCTGTGTAAACTGAAGCGCAAACACCAGTACCCATTATGATAATAAATCAGCTTCGCGAAACGGACTTGCCGCTGCGCAAACGCCACGCACTACCTCTGGTGCTGCTGGTGGCATGGGCGCTGCTTTACATCAGTACATTCAGTGGTCTTTTGCGCCGTTGGACACAGTGGGATCAGGACCTGTCCTACGGCCTGCCCGTGTTGGCCATTTTCGTGTATTTATTCCTCAAAACGCTACCCTGGGCTTGTAACCCTCCGCGTCCCCGCCAGTTTGTATTTTGGCTCGGTGCTTGCGCGGCCTGTTCGTTAACGTGGCTTGCCTCCCATCTCGTCGGTATTACTATCTTTGAGCAGCTGATGCTTTTGCCGCTGTTAGCGCTTGGGCTAACCAGCTTGTTCGGCGTGCGCACTATCTTCGGCCATCGCATGCTCTTGTTGTTGCCCATCTTCGTTATTCCTGTGTGGGGCAGTTTGAATGGTGTATTGCTAAACATAAGCAGCACGGTGGTGGGGGAGCTGGTGCGTGTGATTGGCATGCCAGCTCGTATAGAGGGCAACAGCATATTCATCCCGTACGGACACATTATCATCGCGGATGGCTGCTCGGGGCTGCGGTATTTTGTTATCTCGTTGCTGTTGGGTTATCTCCTGGCGTACATGAATCGTTATACCGAGCGTGGGTTCTTGGTGGTGTTGATCGTTGCCGCCACCATCGGATTAATCGCGAACTGGCTGCGCATCTTTATACTGATCATGATCGGCTATGGCACGCAGATGCAAAGTCCACTGATGGCCGATCACGAACTCTTTGGCTGGATCCTTTTCGCCGCTTTGTGTTTACCTGCGTTGTACTTTGCTCCTGTGGTGAAAACCACGTCCGGTAAAACAGTACCGCTTTTGGATACGGGGCCGTCTTCCTGGGGCCGGGTCGGTTTGGTTTGTGGGGCCTTGGCTTTGGGGCCCGTGCTTAGTATCGGAGTAAGTATGCCGCCATCGGTGCGCACCATGGAAAACTATTGGGGCGCGCCCATGACGAGCCACGGCGCGAGCATGCCAATGCCGGTCACCGTGCCCGAAAATAATCACTCCGAGACGGTCGCCTTGTCCTCGGCTGTTCGGGCGCGATTGGACCAATACCAGCGCACTCGCGCGACCGATAAGCTTGTCCCTTACCTTTCGTATTTGTATCCGCAGGAGCAATGGCGGCGGGAGAATCGCGGCGGGGTACTGCTGGACGCGCACTCGGCTCAATCGTCTACGGGCAGCAGCTCAGCTGTGGTGATAAGGCATTCGCCAAAAGCCAATCTGTCGATTTTCAAGCGCCTGGACAGCCAAACTTATGTGGCGCAGCTGCAGTGGTTTGAAGTGGGCCGCTACACCGCCTCAACCGTGCTATGGGCCAAGCTTTTACAGATACCCGCCGCTGTGAAAAGAGACAATCACTTTGCCATTCTCACGCTGCAAGCCCGTTGCAATGAGCGCACCTGCGAAGACTCGCTCGACGCGTTGATGGCGGCAGCGCAGCAACTAATGGCGGCTCGCGCCAGCGTCCAGGAATCCCTGTGATGCGGCAGTATCAATTACGATCCGGATTCGCTGCCGATGCGTCTCGGTGACGCCACTGTGTACAGGCAGCGTCAGCAAACAATCGGCAAAGCGGTTTGCGTTCGGACAGGGGTAGGGCGTTTGCACCAACTCCTCTACGCCGGGAATGTGCCATAAGGGCCGTTGGTACATAGGCGTTGCGCCCAGCCCCGCGCGGCTCAGGCGCGCCAGTAACTCGTCCCGAGCCTCTTGTGCCTTCAACAGCAGCGGATACCGCAAAAGCCGGCGCCGTCGTGGCGATTGCAGTGTGCGGAGTTGGTTATGGTTGGATATGAACTCGTCGTAGGCGTGTTCGCTTATACGGGGTTTGGCTCGGTAGGCGTCAATATTGGTTGGCAGCAGTTGTGCTTGATGGGGGGCCATTTGCTGCACATGAGTCAGCGGTTGATATATGGTCTGCCCCAGTTTAATTAACGGATTACGATTGAGCCACTGGTATAGCTGCGGTCGCAGCAACCAATTATAGAGGTTGCGTTTAAGGTTCCCGATAATTCTCGTTTCAGTGCTGGGTGCATCGGGCGTTGGCAAAGCGGCGCTGTGGTCGGTTTTAAACAGCAGCAGACCGCCCCCCAATAGACTTACAGGTTTGCCCCGGCCGAAGGAAAAGATGACGAAATCCCCCTGTAGCTCATCGGTTTCAGACGCGTCGGGAAACCATTGCGCATTGTCTTCGATCAAAAAAGTACCGGGCTTGAGTCGCCGCCTGAGCTCCTCCAGCTGCTCTTGAATGCCCAGAAAATTCACCGCGATCACCGCCAGGGTCCGCTCGTTTAGGCAGGCTTCCAGCGCCTCGAGGTTGTACCCCGCGTCGTTCTCGCCGATATCCGCAACGACGACATTCACACCGGCATACACAGCGGCGGCCACCAAATCAGGGCAGCAGTATCCCGGCACAATCACTTCCGGGGCGCTCAGCTCGGGTCGACGCTGGCGCGCGCTTAGCAGCGCCAGAGCCAGGGCGGCCGTGCCGGAATCCACCCGCAGGCTCCCATAACCGGCGAAGCTCGGAGCGCTCGCCTGCGGATGGATTTCCGTTCGAACCACCTCTCCTGCGGGCGGAAGGTGGCCGGTGATCAACGTGCGGAGGGCTTCCACGTGGTCATCCGATTGCCGCGTACAAACTTAATGGAGGAGTCTAGAATGGCCAGATTCACCTGCACGAAAAAGTACACGATTTTAACGAGGGATTGGCCGCGGGTTGCCGGTATAAGCTGTCCCAGTAAAGCCAGGCTATAGAAGAGCACCTGAACCACCATGGCCGCCATAAACACTGGGTGGCTGTGCATCAAGAGCACGGTGGTGATTAACAGCCCAAGTAAGAACCATGGCACTAGCCAGCGCATGAGCTTATGGGAAAAGACTTGAAACGCGAACAGACCGAAGCGCGCTGGGTTGAGCACCTCTCGATGGCGGGCCAGACCGGCCATGCCGCGCAATACCGTTCTGACTTTTCGCAGATATTCTTTTCTGGGATCTTTCAGATCCTGATAATAACCCAGCACATTGGGCGCGGTTACCGCACGCAGCCCAAGCCGTGCTGCGTTTAATGCGGTGTTAAAATCACTGGGAGAATGAATGTCCCACTGCTCGCAGACTTCTTTACGTGCGGCAAAAAACGAGCCGCTCAACCCCACCAGTCCTGCCAGCTGTGACTCTTGACGGCGCAGCCACATTTCGTATTTTACGTAAGCGCCTTCACCGGCCACTTCGCCACTTTGACTGATAAAGCGGTCTTCGCTGGACACGGCACCGACGCTCGGGTCTTGAAAATAGCGTTCCAACTCAATGAGGGCGTTCGCAGGAATTCGCGTCGCCACGTCAGAAAAAACGATGATGTCGCCCCGCGCCTGTTCGATGGCGGTCCGTTGCGCGTTTTCTTTGCCGAGTCGTTCAGTGGCGCGCACCAGCTTGACGCCGCGGTCGGCATACTCCGCCGCAATCTCGTCGGTGCCGTCGTCGGAGCAATCTGATGCCACGACCAACTCAAGACGCTGAGGGTCAAAGTTCAGTTCAAGCGTGTTTTCAATTTTTTCCCGTATGCGCTCCGCTTCGTTATAGGCGGTGACGATAACAGACAGAGACAGAGGTTGTGGTTCCAGGCCCGGTTTGGGTTCACGGGCACGCACCAGAGACAGTGCTTTTAGTATGAGGGGGTACAAAAAATAGCTGTAGACCGATCCCACGGCAAACACCCAGAACAGCGTTTTGAGCATAACAAACCTCTCCCATGGTTTTAGTGCGCTCAGTTTACAGGGCCACCGACCCCTGGCCAAGGAAAACCGCAGGGTGAGACGGGGGCTGGACTAACTATTCTGTAAGACCCCGGGCGCGAGCCCAGTCATTGGCATCGAAGTCGAATAGGTGGTCAATGTACGCCTGCGCTTGTGCCAACGACCAAACTCCGCGATACACCTGCGGCCAATGTTGTGCTTCGCTGACGGAAACCAGCCGCCTAAATGACACAGGGATATGTTCATAATCCAGCGCTGCCAGCACCGCCGCCCGGTGTTGGCCGTGAACAATGCAAAACCGGTACTCTCCGTTGCGTTCCAGCGCGGTAACGGTGATGTCCTCGTCGGCCAGGCTGCGATCAAACCCGTGTCGTTTTATGGAGTCCGTGACTCTGACAATACGGGCATACTCTATTTCCCCTTTCTCGGGGCTAACCGGCCCATGAAGACCGTAGCCAGATGAGGCGTCCAAATGTTGTTGGCCCGCCCAGTGGTTCTCGTCGCGTATATTTTTCTCCATCACCGCCTGGCGCTCTTCGGGGTGAATTAGGTGCCAGGGTTGGTGCGCGGTATAGGCCGGGAGTTGACGCAAAAGCGCGGGTCCGTCGATGGGGGCGATCAGTGCCTCCAGTGCATCGGCGGGCTGCCAGCTGTTGTAGAACTTCTCCAGCATCGAGCCGCTATAGGTTTTGCGGTGTCCGTGTAGATACTCGTTGACGGCCACGACGAACGGGTGCCACCCTTTTGAACCTAATGAGAAGCCACTGAACGTGCATAGTTTGCCTATGGGGCACAGGTAGGCCGCTGGCTGCCCGCAGTTTAATCGCGTATGTGTCTCTTGCACATCCTGGTAAACAGGCGGTGCTGCGGCCGTTTTCTCGATACGTCGAATGTCGAGTGACAGTGCGCGCAACGTGGACTTTATCAGTGTTTTTATTGGCGAAGCGTACATGGAATTATGGTCCGCAGGGCGCCAGCTATTTGGCTGGCGTCTCGTCGTTGACAGGGGTGGCTGTAACCGTACTGTAACATGATTTTAAGCGAGGACAGATCCGCGAGCTCAGCGCCCGAGTCATCGTCGCGGCGCCAGCACAACCGAGCGTACGGGTATATCTGGGTTTAAGTTCCAACGGTTTAGCGGTAGCATGCGCGCTGGCAACAGGGCGCGCGTCAACCGTGACACAGCCGATTGCGAATTAGGGATGGGGACGCAACGTATTATGAACGAGCCACACCGGCGGGTGATGCACGTGATTTCGGGTGATTTATGGGCCGGGGCGGAAGTGCAAGCCTACACCTTACTTACCCAACTGCATCATGATTGTGAGCTGCATGTCGCGGTGATGAACCTGGGGCGTTTGCAACAACAATTACAAAACGCTGGTATCGCCGTTACGGTACTGGATGAGTCGCGCCTGAATAGCTTAGCCATACTTCGAAAACTCCGGCAACTCATGCGGGAGTTTCAGCCTCACATCATACATACTCACCGACAAAAAGAGCACATACTGGGTGCTTTGGCCAATCTGCTGAGCGTGCGCGTCGCCTGTGTACGCACAAGTCATGGCGCGCCGGAGTTTGAACCCAAAGGCCGGCAGCGGCTTCAAGTGTGGGCCGATCGCCTCACGGGACGTTATTTGCAAGACGCTGTGATTGCTGTGTCGGCGGATCTTGCAGAGCAGTTACGGCGGTATTTTCCTAAACAGCGCATTCACGTCATCCATAACGGAATTGATGTGTCCGCCCTGACGAGACAGGCCGCTGAGGCGGATTTTCGTCGCGCCGATGCGCAGTCTGTGCACATCGGTATCGTCGGGCGACTCGAACCCGTAAAACGGGTCGATCTGTTTCTGGAGATGGCACCAATCATTATGGAGCAGTTTTGCGACCGGCAATTTTGTTTCCATGTTATCGGTGATGGGCGCTTGCGCGCTGCGCTTCAGCGACAAGCCAATGAGCTGGGGTTGGGCGACCGCGTCCGGTTCCATGGCCACCGGGACGACATCCCCACCTGCCTCCGATCTTTGGATTTGCTGATCATGTGTTCCGATCATGAGGGAACTCCCATGACGGCATTGGAGTCACTGGCCTTGCGCACGGCGATTATTGCTCACGATGTGGGCGGCTTGCGTGAGGTTCTCGCTGACTACCCAGAACTGCGGGTGCAGGACCACTGCGCGGCTGGCTACGCTCGACAAGTCCGTCGTTATCTGACGCGCGAAAGCTCTCTGGATATCGTTCTAAACCAGCGTTATCATGCCGCCGCCAATGGGTTAGCGACACGTCAGTTGTATGACCGATTGTTGCACACCCGGCTGGCCAAATTAGGGATTGAGTAGAGGCTTTGTATGTATATTCTGACGGTTATTAAAAATATTTTGGGCGTGCTCGATCGCCAGACGACGAAATACTACATCGCTCTACAGCTATTTTTCTTGCTCGCGGCATTCTTTCAGGTGGTTGGCATCGCCAGTATCGGGCCTTTTATTACAGTGCTGTCGAACCCCGACATGATTCACACCAATAGCGTCCTGGCGTATGTTTATGAGGTCGGGGGCTTCACATCAGAGTTGCAGTTTATTTTCGCTACCGCAATTGGTTCTTTAGTGCTGATTCTACTTTCTAATGCCATCGCCGGGCTGACCATGTGGTTTACTTATCGGTTTTCGATCAGCCTGGGTAGTCACCTGCAGAGGACAGTCTATCGAAGCTTTTTATTCAGGAACTATTTATTCCACAAAACGCAAAATTATAACAAGCTGATCTCGGTAATCGCTCAGCAAATCCCTCGCTTTGTGTATATGTTATTTCAGCCGTTTCTTTTGCTGACAAGCCAGCTATTTGTGGTCGTCATCATTTTGATCGGGTTGATCATTCTGGATCCTGTCCTGGCGTTGTTGGCGGGGCTCATAATCGGCGGATCTTACATGGTGACCTATGTATTGGTACGCAAAGCACTGGTGCGCCACGGGGAGGTTGTGTCCAGGCGGAACGACCGGATTCAAAGCATTCTGTCGGAGTCGTTTATTGGTATCAAGGATGTTCGTCTGGGTTCCATGGAGCAAAACTACATTAACCAATTCGATTCCATTAATACGCTCGGCCTTCGCTCTCAGGCGTTTATTGCGCTTTCGGGCGAGCTGCCGAAGTTCATCATTGAATCCATTTCATTCGGCGCCATTTTAGTTTTGGCGCTTGTGCTCTTGAGTACGCAAAGTGACATACGTTTGGTGGTGCCGATTCTGAGTATCTACGCTCTGGCGGGTTATAAGCTACTGCCCACGATGCAGCAGGTTTACAAGTCGATCTCTAGCTTGAGTGGCCACGGTTCGGTTGCCAAAATTGTGCGCAAGGAGCTCGAGGCGCTGAAGCAGTACGAGGAAGCACCGGCCGCCACGGAGGCCATGGACATCGAGACGGTTGAGCTAAACGATATCTCGTTCTCTTATCCCAACGCTGAGCAGAAGGCGGTGGACCAGGTCAGTTTGAATTTCCAGCGTGGCTATATCTACTCTTTAGCGGGCCACTCGGGCTCTGGTAAGTCCACGCTGGCCGACTTGCTTCTTGGGCTGCTCACGCCAGAGTCGGGGCGGATTGTCGTTAACGGCCACACGCTTACGAAAGACAACCTCAGTGCGTTTCGCAATAGCCTAAGTTACGTGGCACAAAACATATTTATTCTTGATGATAACGTCATCAATAACGTGGCTTTTGGGGTCCCGGAGGACCAGATTGACCTTGACCGGGTCCGACAGGCGATTACGATGGCCAACGCCGACGATTTTGTGAGTACGCTGCCCAAGGGCCTGGAGACGAATCTTGGCCAGGATGGCAAGCTGCTCAGCGGGGGTCAGCGACAAAGAATTGGTATCGCGCGCGCGCTGTATAAACAAAGTGATCTATTGGTCCTGGACGAGCCTAGCAGCGCGCTGGATATGGAATCCGAGTTCAAACTTCTGACTACGCTGAATAAGATCAAGAGCAACCTGATCATCCTCATCATCTCTCATCGGCCCGCGTCGATCCGTATGTCGGACCAGATTATTCTTATGGACCAGGGCGCGGTAGTGAGCGCGGGGCCGTACAGTGATCTGATTGCGGAGAATGCATCCTTTAAACAGCTTATGGAATTGACCGTGGAGTCGGAGTTGGTGGACGAGTAACAGTGGCTCCCCTTGTACACCAACAGAGGTAGTGTACACCGACAAGAGGTAGCCGCATTCTCATAGTTGTTCCAACACCGCGTGAGTACACCTACATCCTTGTAGGCGTCGGTTATGGGTTCTCGCCGCTCCTTCACTAACCCCTGCCTGCCAACCGTTTTTTAACACCCCGCTAGTTATTGTTAGCGGGAGTCACTCGCCAAACAACGTTGGCAAGGTCGTCAGCTACGATAAGCGCACCGCGCGGGTCAACCGTAACGCCAACTGGGCGGCCACGAGTTCTGCCGTCTTCGCGAAGAAAGCCCGTGACAAAGTCCACCGGTGGGCCAGAGGGGCGGCCGTCAGTGAATGGTATGAATATGACTTTATAGCCTACAGGCGTGTTGCGGTTCCAGCTGCCGTGTTCGCCGACGAATAGGCCGTCCGCAAACTCTTCTCCCATAGCCGGCTCTGAGAAATCGATACCCAGTGCGGCCACGTGCGATCCCAGAGCGTAATCGGGGGTGATAGCAGAAGCGACTTTTTCGGGGTCCTGCGGGCGCACGCGGTCATCCACATGCTGCCCCCAATAGCTATAAGGCCAGCCGTAGAAGCCACCTTCCTGAACGGCCGTTATGTAATCAGGAACCAGATTTGGGCCAATCTCATCGCGCTCGTTCACCACCACCCACAACTGATCCGTTTCTGGCTGTATCGTTAAAGCTGTAGGGTTTCGAAGGCCGGTGGCATAGGGGCGGTGGGCTCCGGTGTTTGCGTCTATTTCCCAGATCAGCGCCCGGTCCACTTCGGCCGTCATACCGCGTTCAGTGATATTGCTATTAGAGCCTATGCCCACGTAGAGAAATCGTCCGTCAGGGCTGGCCGCCAGCGACTTGGTCCAATGATGGTTAATCGCCGAGGGCAAATCGGTGACCTTAACCGGTGCGCCATCGGCTTGGGTCTGACCTTCCCGGTAGTTGAAGCGGACCAGCGCATCCTGGTTCGCCACGTACAATGCGTTATCCACCAAAGCGAGCCCATACGGTGCGTTGAGGTCTTCGGCAAACACCGTTTGAAACTCATAAACGCCATCACCATCCGCGTCACGCAGCAGGGTTAAGCGGTTTCCGCTCTCAACGGATGTGGTTCCTCTGGATTTGATATAACCGGCGATAACGTCTTTGGGTTTTAACGCCGGCGCGTAACCTCCCCGACCTTCCGCCACCAGAATGTCGCCATTGGGCAGAACCAACGTTTGGCGGGGTATTTTGAGGTCAGTGGCGATGGCGGATATGGTGTACCCGTCGGGTACCGTTGGCACTTGGTCACCCCACGGCGCGGGCCTGGCTACCGTCATATCCGGCAAAAGCCCGCGTTCCGGTTCTGGCAGCACCGGATCTGGCCCATATTGTGCGGGGTCTGGATCGTTGGAGCTGCACGCGCTCAGCAGCAATCCGAACGCAATTGGTATCCATAGGCGTGCGTAGCTCATCTCTCACCTCCTATTCCCCATCTTGCGAAGCCTACCCAGGTTGCAGCACCGACAAGTATGAAAACAATCACCGAAAGCATGAGGCCCGTAGGCATGCTCGCCCAGGCGTCCTTGGCGTGTACCAGCGAATTCAAAAATCCAATGATCCAGGCCACGATCAACAAAACAGGGTAAACGAAGCTGTACGCGCTACGATGATCGGACCGAACTAGATCGATGATTGCCAATAGTAGTGCAAAGCCGCCGAATACGAGACCGCCGGCGATCAACCAAGAGGAAAAGTTGTTCCACTGAATTTCGTAACTCACAGAGTAAGCAATGTCGCTTAACATTCCTCCAAGAAACAGTGGGATGGTACCTGCGAGCAGCACCGCATGAATGGGGTGAAGCGCGCTCCGGTGTGTTCGAACTTCATTAACCGCCACGGCGTCCTCCTTATTGCTGACTCATCAAGGCGAGCCCGACAGCAGTCGGTGCCTCAGAGTGGTTGCGATACTTTTATTTGAGGGTATACCGCCGTTGAGATTCCGCGCTTGGCTGAAAGAAGTCAAGGGAATTCTCCAGGGCTCTACAAGATACCGCTAAGCTGCGTCAGCAGGGATTCATGCGGGCGCCAAGACATGGGAGCGTGAATGCTCGGGAATGATTTTTAGCCCATAGCGACAGATCGCAAAGCGGCCACAAACCGGTTGGCCATACGCGTATCGGAAAATTCTGTTTCCAGTTGTCTGCGGGCTTCCATGCCAAGTCTGGTGCGTGTATCAACATCGTTCACCAATCGTTGAATTGCGCGTGCGGCTTGATCGACGGAACCTTCGGGGTAGAGCAGTGCAAACTCATCGTGGACCAGTGCGGAGCTTACCGAGGGGTTGTCGGACGCGACCACCGGCAGGCCCGCGCGCATATACTCCAGAATCGCCAAAGACATGGCCTCGCCTTTGGAGGGATGAAATGCGATGTCACAGCTTAACAACCTATCCGGGACATCGCTCACTGCACCGGCAAACGTGATGTAATCCATCACCTTGTACTGATCGGCTAGCGCTTTAAACTCGTCCAGGTTCGGCCCGTCGCCGTACAGTACGTAGTGCAGGTGGCTGATGCCAGCAGTGTGCACGAGGTGGTGCATCACCTTGATGGCAAAATCGATCCCCTTGTAATAATTAGCCCGAGCCACGGTAACGATCGTCAGCGTATGGTTCTCGGTTCTCGGTGGAAGCGGGGCACCCACGCGTATACCGTTGGTGATGCAGTAAATTTTTTTCTGTGGCACGCAGTTTACGACGTGTAAACGTTCGGCAACGTAGGGGCTCACAGCAAAACACGCGGTACAGGACAACAAAGGCATACGGTTCAGAACGGTTTTATACCAGCGTTTAAGCCAGCGGGGGCGTGTTCGTACGCCGGGCGTGTGATCGTGAACAATAATTTTTTTGACGCCTGCCAAACGAAAAACCAAATAGCGAAATGACGCTGTGTGGGCATCCGTGAAATACATTAATTGAATGCCGTGCCGACGAATAAACCTTAACTGCTTAATAATCGCCGGCAGCGATCGGTCGGTAAAATCCAGCGTATGCGCCTGGTATCCGTGCTCGATAAGGCACTCTGGCACAGTCGATATGGATGGAAAACAGACATGCATTTCCCGGTCCGGCGAGGCGGTTACCTTGGCCAGCGAGCACCATAGTGACTCCATTAACCGCCAGGCATAGCCCACGTTGGAATCAAAGTTACCAATGGCCAGAACGCCGCGTTTATTGGGCATTGCTGTGCCTCCGCACTTTCCCTGTCGCGGCTTTGAAAAGGCGCGCCCAATTTTCCCGAAAGCCGAGCGATCTGAATATGTGTGTCAGCGATAAGCGATACAGCCCTTTCTTGAAGTAACTGGTGCCGTCCCCAAAGTACTTCTGCGAGATGTAATAATTGCAGAGCGAGCGTTTGCTTTTCGGCAGATACAAATCCCGAAGCAACTTCATGCTGGCGGTATTAACGTGGTTCTTGGTAATAAAATCCGCGGACTTGTTGGAGTCGTGCACCCGCACCGTCGCCAGGCTTTGATTGATATACAGGAACGGGTACCGACAACTTAGTTTAAGCACCAGGTTGAAGTCCTCGGATTTGAGGATGCCCGGATCCCAGCGAAAATGGTCGTGCACCCGCCGATGAATGGCAAAGGTCGATGGATAAAGCGGGTAGCCGCGCAGCAGCAGGCGCAACAAAGAATCGCCTGACAAGGAGAATATATGGGAGTTCAGGTGCTGTGAAAAATCAAAGATGTATGGGAAAAGATCCGAATTGGAGACCTCATAAGGGCGCTCGAGCTTCATGTCATGTTTATGGAAGTCTGAGAAGATAAACGGCGCCCCGGGGTTTTGATCAATCGCCGCTTTATAGACCGCCAGCTTGTTTCTGGGCCAGAGGTCATCGCTATCAAGATAACAAAGATATTCGCCCTGCGTCAGAGCCACTCCGGCATTCCTCGCTGAGGCGACGCCGGCATTTTCCTGACGATGGTATTGAACCTGCTTGCCATAGCGCTTTACGACCTGCGCGGTATCATCGTTTGAACCATCATCTACCACAATGATTTCATGGTCTGTAAAGGATTGCGACAACGCGGATTCTATGGCGTCAGCGACCATGTGGCCGCGGTTAAACGTCGGGATGACGATTGAGAAAAACGGCATATTCCTTGCTCCCGTTAGCGTGCGATAATCCTGGTTCGCAGGCCGGGCCTTTGAGTGACAAAGGCGAAATCATACCCTAGCAGGCTGTTGAAAAACTATCTGCGTGGCCTCTGCGGCGTTAAAAATGGCCTCAAAATGCTCATTTACTCCAG
>DAHVRW010000249.1 GCA_027322215.1 Marinimicrobium sp. | reverse complement strand
AAAAACGGCGGCGTCCGCCGATGCGATCGCTCAGCGGCCCCACCGCCATGGTCAGCACCGCGCCGATCAGCAGCGCCGCCGACAAGGTGGCGCCGATGCCCGCCGCGTGCCAGCCCAGCGCGTGCAGGTACAGCGCGAATGCGGCCACCAGGGCGCCCTGGCCAAGGCTGCGCGCGGCGCGAATCGCCATCAGCCGGATCACGCCAGCGGGCAGGACGATCGGCGCTGCAATGGTGGTGTCGTGGGTTTCTGGGCTGGGCATCAGGGCAATAGAACACGGCGCGTGGGGCAGGTTCCGCGTGCGCCTGAGCGCGTGCAACCCTGCGTCAGCCGGCGGGCGGCGCTGGTGCTGAAGGGGGGTGAGCGAGGGTGGTGGCCCCTGCCAGCCACACTCCGGCACCCGCATCATCCGCTACCGTTGCTCCCTTCCGGGCCTGGCGGAGTTTGCAAACTAGCGTCGCGGAGGGACCGACAGGGGCCACCGTGAACTGGTTTGTCGCTGGCGACGCGGTGTTCATTGCTGTGAACCGACCGCAGCGCAGGACAAAAGCTTCAAACATTCAAACTTGGCGGAGAGGGATGGATTGCTCGGCGCATCCTGCGCCTCACCCCGCGCGCAAGCGCGGGGCTGCCTGCGGCATCCGCAGGCGTTCCTGACGCCTGCGTCGAACCGCGAGGGTTCTCACCCTCCCTTGATTGCTGCGATCCAACCGCATCGCGGGACGAGCCACTTACGCACATCAAACTTGGCGGAGAGGGAGGGATTCGAACCC
>DAHVRW010000248.1:545-774 GCA_027322215.1 Marinimicrobium sp. | reverse complement strand
CGATCCCGGTCACGTTACCGGCGCGGGTGCGCAAATCCCGTGTTGCTTCAGCAGCGCCTGAACCTGCGGCGGACGGCCGCGAAAGGCGACGAAGGCCTCGAGCGCATCACGGCTGCCGCCTTGGGAGAGGATGGCCTCCAGGTAACGCTGAGCGGTCGCCGGGTCGAACGTTCCGTGCTCTTCGAACGCGGAAAACACATCCGCCGCCAGCACCTCCGCCCATTTGTAG
>DAHVRW010000248.1:0-535 GCA_027322215.1 Marinimicrobium sp. | reverse complement strand
ACCGGCCGCGTAGCCGCCGGCGAAAATATGTCCAAAACTCATCGGGAAGCGATTCCATTCGGGTACCGGGATCACTCCAACCTGCGCTCGGACCTGGCGCAGCAGATCGAGCACCGCGGCGCCGCGTGCCGGGTCGTACTCGGCGTGCAGCCGGAAATCGAGCAACGCGAATTCCAGCTGCCGCACCATCTGCAGCCCGGCCTGAAAGCTGCGCGTGGCGCAGAGGCGCTGCTGCAGCACCTCCGGCAACGGCGCACCGCTTTGGAAGTGCCCGGAGATCCGCCCCAGCACCTGCCGGTCCCATGCGTAGTTTTCCATGAACTGGCTCGGCAGTTCGACCGCGTCCCAGGCCACGCCATTGATGCCGGCGAGGCTCGGGAAGTCGACGCGGGTGAGCAGGTGATGCAGTCCGTGGCCGAACTCGTGGAACAGTGTCAGCACGTCATCGTGCGTCAGCAGCGCCGGGCGGTCCTGCCCGGGCGGCAGTACGTTCAACACCAGATAGGCGACCGGCAGTGCATCGCCGCTCGCCAGG
>DAHVRW010000247.1 GCA_027322215.1 Marinimicrobium sp. | reverse complement strand
CTGCGCTGCCTGGCCGAGGGCGTCAACTCCCTGCTCGAGAGCATGTCGGCCATGGTGCGCGAGATCAAGACGACGTCCGAGCAGGTCGAGCGTGCCGCCGATGAGATCTCCACCGGCAACGAGAATCTCTCGCAGCGCACCGAGGAACAGTCCTCCTCGCTCGAGGAGACCGCCTCGTCCATGGAGGAGATGACCACCACCGTCAAGCAGAACGCCGACAACGCCGCGCAGGCCAATCAGCTCGCCCTCGCGGCGCGCGAACAGGCCGAAAAAGGCGGCGCGGTGGTCGGCCAGGCGGTCTCGGCGATGTCCGACATCAACCAGGCATCGAAGAAGATCGCCGACATCATCGGCGTGATCGACGAGATCGCCTTCCAGACCAATCTGCTGGCGCTCAATGCCGCGGTCGAGGCGGCCCGCGCCGGCGAGCAGGGCCGCGGCTTTGCCGTGGTGGCGAGCGAGGTGCGCAACCTCGCGGGCCGCTCGGCCACCGCCGCCAAGGAGATCAAGGGACTGATCCAGGACTCGGTGCGCAAGGTCGAGGACGGATCGGTGCTGGTCACCCAGTCGGGCCAGGCGCTGGAGAAGATCGTCGCCGCGGTGAAGAAGGTCTCGGACATCGTGGCGGAGATCGCCGCGGCGTCCCGCGAGCAGTCTGCCGGCATCGAGCAGGTCAACCGCGCGGTGATGCAGATGGACGAGCTCACACAGCAGAACGCCGCGTTGGTCGAGGAAACCATCGCCGCCTCGCAGGTGATGAGCGGCCAGGTGCGCG
>DAHVRW010000246.1 GCA_027322215.1 Marinimicrobium sp. | reverse complement strand
CGCGGCCTTGTTCCGCGCGCACGCGCTGTCGCTGACCGCGCTGGATGATGCGTCGGGCGTGCAGTTCGTGTCCGCGGGCGTGATCGAAACCCTGCGTGCGCCGGATGCGATGGATGCCCAGGTCGCAGCCACGCTGCATGCCTGCACCGCGCCCGGCCTCGGTATCGTGGCGCTGCTGCTGGGCGACAGCGATGCGCGCGAAATCGAGGTGCTGGCGACACCGCTGGACGCGGCTGGCCTGCCGGTGCTGCTGGCGACACTCGCTGCACGCAGTGACTGCGCGCAGCCGCGCCGCGATGCGCCCCTGGCCGAAGTCGATGTGCAGGGCATGCCATGGCCGCGCGCACCGCTGCGGCACTGATACGAAATTGCGATCAAATATCGAGAATGATCGGGCCGTCATTCTCGCGCCAAGCCTGCCCCCAGCGAAGGCGGGGGCGCGGCATGCCTCTGTCTTTCGTCATCCCCGCGCAGGCGGGGATCCATCGCTTCCTGAGGTCACTGGATCCCCGCCTGCGCGGGGATGACGAGCCAACTTGCGCGGGGATGACGAGCCAAAACGATCTGGCCGTCCGCTCGAAGAATCTTGTCTTGTTGAATGCGCATTGATGTGAATGCCGCTCCGCGCATGCCGCGCGGCTGGATGGCTGGGTGTTTTCGCGCTGTTCGGCACGGCTGCGGATGCGCGGCGCCGGTGTGGTCAATACAGCCCCGGCAGCAGCGCCCAGCTCGCCTTGCGGTATTCGGCGTAATCGTTGCCGAAGCGCTCCAGCATCCAGCGTTCC
>DAHVRW010000245.1 GCA_027322215.1 Marinimicrobium sp. | reverse complement strand
GATCTCGAGAAGCGCGGCTACCGGTTCGCATCGGAGACCGATACCGAAGTCGTCGCACATCGCGTTCATTTTCATTTGAACACCCTGCGGGATCTGTTCGACGCGGTGCGCGCCACGGTTGCCGAACTGGAAGGCGCCTATGCCCTCGCGGTCATCAGCGAGCACGAACCGCAGCGCCTGGTCGTGGCGCGCCAGGGGTGTCCCGTGGTCATCGGCCTCGGTGTAGAGGAGAACTTCGTCGCTTCCGATGTTGCGGCGCTGCTGCCCGTGACGCGGCGCTTCATGTTTCTCGAGGAGGGGGATGTCGCCGAGATCCGGCGCACCGGCGTGCGCATCGTCGACCGGGACGGCGGCAGTGCGGGCCGGCCGGTCCGGGAAAGCGAGCTCAGCGCCGATGCGGCGGAAAAGGGCCAGTACCGCCACTACATGCTCAAGGAAATCCACGAGCAGCCGCGCGCCATCGCGGACACCCTTGCCGAGCGCGTCGCCCGCGGCCGCCTGCTGGAGGCCGCTTTCGGCCCGGCCGCGACCGAGGTATTCAAGCGCGTGGAGTGCGTGCACATCGTGGCCTGCGGCACCAGCTATCACGCCGCTTCGGTGGTGCGCTACTTCATCGAGCAGATCTGCCGTCTGTCGTGCGCCGTCGACATCGCCAGCGAGTACCGCTACCGCAATCCGCTGGTGCCGCCCAACTCGCTATTCGTCACGATCTCACAGTCCGGCGAGACGGCCGATACGCTAGCGGCGCTGCGCCTTGCGCGGCAATCGGGCTATCTGTCCCAGCTTGCC
>DAHVRW010000244.1 GCA_027322215.1 Marinimicrobium sp. | reverse complement strand
GCTCGATCGCGCGCATCCAGATCACCCATCTGGAAAAGCGTCTGGCCGAGCGCCAGTTGTCGCTGCGCATCAGCGACAAGGCCTTGGACCTGCTGGCCGACGTCGGCTTCGACCCGGTGTTCGGCGCGCGCCCGCTCAAGCGCGCGGTGCAGCAGCAACTGGAAAATCCACTGGCGCGCGCCATCCTGCAAGGCCAGTTCCAGCCCGGCGATACGATCGTGGTGGATGCCGGCGGCGGTGAGATCGGCTTCAGGCGCGAGGCTGGCGTGGCGGCCTGATATCAATGTGCATTCAACAAGACAAGATTCTTCGAGCGAACGGCCAGGTCGTTTTGGCTCTTCATCCCCCAGTTGGCTCGTCATCCCCACACTTGGCTCGTCATCCCCGCGCAGGCGGGGATCCATCGCTTCCTGAAGTCACTGGATCCCCGCCTGCGCGGGGATGACGAAAGACAGGGCCATGCCCCGCGCCCGCCTTCGCTGGGGGCAGGCTTGGCGCGGGAATGACGGCCTGATCATTCTCGATGTTTGATCGCAATTTCGTATGACTGCGCTCAAGCCGCAGCGCTTGCGCCCGACCCCGCCGCGGCGCGCGCGAGACGATCGCGTACCCCGGCCCATTCGGGTGCATCCGGTACCTGTTCGACCAGCAGCATGCGCGCGCCGCGCGCATCCAGATCGCGCAGCGCCGCGTACAGCGCCCGCGCGTAAGCGGCCGCGTTCGCGGGCAGGCGCAGGCCGGCTTCGGGCGACACATCGAAACCATGGCTCAGCAGCAGCGCGCCGGGTTCCTGCGCCTGC
>DAHVRW010000243.1 GCA_027322215.1 Marinimicrobium sp. | reverse complement strand
CCTAGCCGAGGGTGTGGTCGACGACGCCGATCTGCTCGATGCCGGGGTGATCTTCGGCACCGGCTTCGCGCCGTTTCGCGGCGGCCCGATCACCTACATCCGCGGCATCGGCGCCGATGCGCTGCGCGCGCAGCTCGAACAACTGGCCGCGCGCCACGGCCCGCGCTTCGCGCCGCGCCCCGGCTGGGACAGCCCGGCGCTGCGCGCAATCCCCTGAGCACTCACATCAATGTGCATGCAACAAGACAAGTGCCTTCGAGCAAATGGCTTGGCTGTTTTGGCTCGTCATCCCCGCACAAGTTGCCTCGTCATCCACGCGCAAGTCGGCTCGTCATCCCCGCACAGAGCCTGCCCCCGCGCAGGCGGGGCGGGAAGCCCCTGTCTTTCGTCATTCCCGCGCAGGCGGGAATCCATCGCTTTCTGAAGTCACTGGATGACCAGCTTCGCTGTTAAGAAGCGCTTCCCGCTTGCGCGGGGATGACGAGAAGTGGGGCGAAGGCGCGGCAGTCTTTGCGCGGCGGGAATGACAGCCTGACCATTCTCGATCGTTGATCGCAATTTCGTATCAGAAGTTCTTGCGCAGCGTCAGATACACGCCGCGCCGCTTGCGCGTACTGCGGCGCCAGGCCCACGCCCAGACCGGTACCGTTGCGCAACTCGATGACGCGATCCAGTGCATTGACCAGCGCTAGGCGCGCATGCAGCGTGCCCAGATCCGGCGGGTCGAAACGCTGGCCCACGCTCAGGTTGAGCTGCAGCCAGCCGGGCATGGTCTGGGTGTTGGCGAAGCCGGCGCGCAGCCCCGAGCTGTAC
>DAHVRW010000242.1 GCA_027322215.1 Marinimicrobium sp. | reverse complement strand
AGCACTGGCGTCGTTGCATGACTGGCCATTTTCGGACGGCAGTGTCGCAGACATCGTTGGCGCCGCCGATGCCGCGCCGCGCATCGATGAATACGCGCCGACACCACGCGGCAAAGCGAACGCCACCGAGGCCCGCAGGGTGCGCGTCCTGCGCAATGAGGGGATGGGCCGGGCCAGGGTGGCGCTCAGGCCATCAACGCGCGGCGCGCACTGCGGTTGACCCGTGCGCGACACGCAGCGGGGAATCGCTGCCCTGTCGCGCACCGCGACTGGATACCTGCCCCGCCTGCGCGGGGGCAAGCTCTGCGCGGGCATGACGTCAGTGCTTCATCATCATTCCCGTGCTCCTTCGTCATTCCCGCGCCCCTCGTCATTCCCGCGCCCCTTCGTCATTCCCGCGAAGGCGGGAATCCAGAGGTTACGCGAGACTTGGCGATGACCTCAGAATGCCCCGCTGTGCGGTGGTGCAGCGCTTCCCGCCCGCGCCGCTTCGTGATAGCGCGCCACGCGCAGCGCCAACGCGCGCGGCGGCTCGGCGTGCACGCGCGCGGCCAGTGCATGGGCATCGCGCGGCAACACCGCGCGGGCGTGGCGCAGACGCTGCAACAAGCTGTCGCGACTGAGGCGGCCGAGATGTGTGCCGCGCAGGCGGCGCACGTGCGCTTGCAGGCCGCCGAGGTCGCGCCAGTGGCCGAGCATGCGCGCGAGGCGCTTGCGTTCGGCCACCTCGCCGGCCAGCACCAGCGGCCACGCGTCGCTGAGCAACTCCAGTTGCAGCGCGTGATCGCGCATGCGCCGGCGCCAGCGGTGCAG
>DAHVRW010000241.1 GCA_027322215.1 Marinimicrobium sp. | reverse complement strand
CTCGTCCAGCACTTCCAGCAGGCTGGGCGCGAAGCCGGCCTGCAGGCGTGCCCGGATCTCCTCGAGCACAGGGCGGTCGGCGGTGCGCGGCTCGCTCATGCGGCCGGCAGCGTCTTGCGGAACGGCTTCACGCTGACCTCGCGATAGACGCCGGCGGCCATGTACGGATCGGCCGCCGCCCAGGCCTGCGCCGCGGCCAGCGAGTCGAACTCGGCCACGATCAGGCTGCCGCTGAAGCCGGCCGGGCCCGGATCTTCCGCGTCGATGGCCGGAAACGGGCCGGCCAGCAGCAGCCGACCTTCGTCCAGCAGCTGCTGCAGGCGGGCCAGATGCGGCGGCCGCGCGGCCTTGCGCGCGGCCAGCGAGCCGGGGTGATCGGTGCAGTGGATCGCGTACCACATGGTTCAGGCCTCCGGTCGCATGTAGGGAAACAGCAGCACATCACGGATGGAAGCGGCGTTGGTCAGCAGCATCACCAGCCGGTCGATGCCGATGCCCAGGCCGCCGGTGGGCGGCAGGCCGACCTCCAGCGCGCGGATGTAGTCGGCGTCGAAGTGCATCGCCTCGTCGTCGCCGGCGTCCTTGGCGTCGACCTGGGCCTGGAAGCGCGCCGCCTGGTCTTCCGGGTCGTTGAGCTCGGAGAATCCATTGGCGATCTCCTTGCCGTTGACGAACAGCTCGAAGCGGTCGGTGATGCCCGGGTCGGTATCGCTTTCGCGCGCCAGCGGCGACACCTCGACTGGGTGCGCGGTGATGAAGGTGGGCTGGATCAGGGTGTGTTCGACGGTCTTCTCGAAGATCTCCAGCAGCAGCT
>DAHVRW010000240.1 GCA_027322215.1 Marinimicrobium sp. | reverse complement strand
CAACTGCTGTCCTTGCCATCGGGCTACCAGCGCGATCTGCAGATCAGCAAGGGCGCGCTGTTCCACGGCTTTGGCCAGGGCCTGCCGGCGCTGGCGCTGCTGCCCGATTTGCTGGCGCGGCTCGAGTGGAACGCGGCGCGCATGCGCGCCGCGATCGAGCCGTCGATGCATGCCACCGATGTCGCCATCGAGGCCGCCGCCAGCGGCGTGCCATTCCGCGATGCTTATCGCAAGGCCGCGCGGGACGCCGCCGGCGCCGGCGCCGGACGCACGCCCGAGCAAAGCCTCGCCGCACGCGTCTCGCCGGGCGCGGCGGGCGATCTGCGCCTGGATGAATTGCAGCAGCGCCTCGCGCAACTGGCCAGTCGTCGCGCGTCATGAAACCGCACCTTTCGCCCTCGTCATGCCCGCGCAGGCGGGCATCCAGAATCCGCATTGCGCTGGATGCCCGCCTGCGCGGGCATGGCGGCCAGGCGATGGATGATGGCTGCGCGTGCGTGTGGCGCGATCAGCATGAGCCGAGGCGACGATGAACGTCCGCGAGTCTGTGCCATGAGCCACGTGGCGCGTAATCCGTTGCTCGACTTCCCCGCGCAGCCGCTGCCGCCGTGGCGGCGCGCCGTGCTGAAAGTAGGCAGCAGCCTGCTGGCGGGTTTTGCCGATGGCGATGGCGGTCTGGACGCGCGCCACGCGCGCGATCTTGCGCATTTCGTGCAGGCCGCGCGCGCGGCCGGGCGCGAGGTGGTGCTGGTGTCCTCGGGCGCGGTCGCGGCCGGGCGCGCGCGCGTCGCCTCCGCGGGTGAAGGTCTGGTGTTGC
>DAHVRW010000023.1 GCA_027322215.1 Marinimicrobium sp. | reverse complement strand
CCACAATGCATCCAGCCCCTGAGCGTAACTGGGTTGCGGCGTAGTGGCCATGGCGGAGACGAAAATCAGCGCCAGCAGTACGCCGGGACGAAACGCATAAACAATGATAGGTAAGAGCAACAACACCAACCACGGACCCCGGTCGTACCAGGTGTCAAACTCCCGCTCCAGTTGGCGCATATCGGCCAACGCCGACGAAGGCTGGCTTAGCAGCCACTCGATATCGTCGTCGTTACTGGTGAGTGTGTGATAGCGGCCTCCACCGTACTGGGCCACCTGACGCAAGGCGTCTTCATCCAGGCGCGGGATAACAATATTACCTTGAGCATCCCGTACAAAGCTGCCCCGCTGATCGGTGAGTGGTGCTCCGTCAGCAGTGCCGATACCGAGAATGGATAATTGCACCCGGCCGGCATCTAACTGCCGATACAGATCGGCGCGGGCGGAATCCACGATGCCGTCGGTCAGCAACAGTACTCGTCCTCCTTCACCGCCACCCCTTTGCAACAGATCGATGGCCAGTGCCAGGGCCTCTTCCGTATTGCTGCCGGGCAGCGGCATCATGTTCGGGTGCAGCGCTGGCACTAGGTTACGAATGGTGTTGACGTCGTCGGTCAGGGGCGTAACCACATGGGCGCTGTCCGCGTAAGCCACCAAGCCAGTAAGGCCCTCGACTCGCTGCAGAATATCGGAAATCTTATGCCGGGCCCGGGTTAAGCGGGAGGGTGTCACGTCACCGGCGAGCATGGAGGGCGATAAATCCAACACGATCACCAGGGCATCCTGTTGAGCATGTACCGGCATGGGCCGCTGTTCCCAGGTGGGCCCAGCGAGTGCCAGTGCGGCAATGCTCCAGGCAGCCAGCAAGCCCCAAACGCCCCAGCGGCGACGGCGCACGTCGACCCCTTCCACAAGATAACCCAGCAGCTCGGGTGCAATCAGGGCGCGCCAGTGGCCCGCGCTTTGGATTTGTCGCCAGAGAAGCAGCGCCAGCACAACTGCTGGTATCAACGCCAGTAACCACAGTGGGCGGAGCCAGTGAAATTGTTCCAAAAATACGGCCATATCACTCATGACAGGGCCTCCTTGGAGCGGGAGCCCGCGTGTCGGCCAGCATAAATGCGGGCGGCCGCCAGCAGGGCACTCAGGCCCAGGGCCAATGCCAAAGGCCAATGGAAGAGACTGCGGGTGGGTCGAAAGACCTGGGTGTCGAACTCGATCATTTCAATACGGTCCAGCTCGGCGTGTACGGAACTCAGCTCGCTCAGGTCCCTGGCCCGGAAGTAACGGCCGCCGGTTTGCTCCGCCACGGCGATCAGGGCCTCCTCGTCCAGATCCTGGGAAGGATTCACTCGGCGGGGGCCAAAGATGCCTTCTGTGATCATTTCCTCAGCGCCAAACGCGATGGTGTGAATTTTAACGTCGTACTGGGCGGCGAGATCGGCGGCGCGCTGGGGCGTGAGCACACCGGCGTTATTAGCGCCATCGGTGAGCAGGATCAATACGCGCTCGTTATCGGGCCGCTCTCGTAAACGCTTCACCGCCAAGCCGATGGCGTCGCCAATGGCGGTGCGCTCACCGGCAAAGCCGATCTGGCTTTCTTGCAGTAAGGTGCCGACCGTTTGCACGTCGTAGGTCAAGGGTGCGTGTAAGTAGGCTTCGGAGGCAAACAGCACCAGACCGAGGCGGTCGCCCCGACGGTTACGGATAAAATCATCCACCACCAGTTTGACCGCCTGTAGCCGCTCGATGGGTTGGTCTTGATACACCATGTCCTGAATCTGCATGCTGCCGGAGAGGTCAATGGCCAACAACAGATCTCGGCCAGTGCTGCTCTGGCTGATGGGGTCGCCGTGCCATTGGGGGCTGGCGGCGGCCAGCAGTGCGCTGGCCCAAATCAGCCAGAGTACTCCCTGATGCCAGCGCCGGCGCTGCTGACGGCTTTGAGTGTTATCAAGGCGCGCCACACGCTGATAAAACGGCACCCGAAGGGCCGGCTCGCGCCTGTTTGCCGCGGGCAACAATGCCGCCAATAACGGCAGAGGCAGCAGTGCCAATAACCAAGGCCACTGAAAATCAACCATTGATGCCTCCTGCCTGTTCCTGCACTGGGGAGGTCTTCGCCGAGGGATTGCTGGGGGTGCGCGGGCGCTTGTGCTGACGTACCCAGCGCTGCGCCAACTGGTGCAATGCGGTGACGTCAACTTGGGGGTGGGGTTGATAGGGACCTTCCAGTAAGGCGCGGCCGACACCCTGACAAAAATCGGCCTGGGAGTTGGTGAGGGTGGCGTCGAGGAACATGAGCCAGTCGAGACCACGCATACCCGCCAAACCTTGGTTGGGAAAGGCGGTAAGGGCGGTCCGACGCAAAATGACCGCCAACTCCTGTAGATAACGTGCCGGGTCGGCCTGGTCCTGCCAACGCTGAAAAGCGGCGTCCAGTTCTGCCTCGGCCAGGCGTCGGTAGCGGTTGTTTCGCCGGTATCGGATCAGAGCATAGACGCCACCTAATAAAACGCAGGTCAATAGCCCCAACAGCAACCACCAACCCCACGCCAGGGGCCAAAAGCTTGCGGATTCGGGGAGGTGAATATCCCTGAGGTGTGCCAGTGGATCAGTCATATCGGGTCATTAACCAATGCATTGCCAAAATCAAAAGGTTGTTAAGGTTTATTCGCGCGGCGTTTGCCGAAACGCTCCCGTAATAGGGGCTGGATCGGTTCGCTGGTGGCGTAGCTCAGCAGAGGCAGTTTCAGACGCTGGCAACTGTTGGTCAATTGCTCAAGCCGACGCTCAAAGTCGTCACGATAGGCGCGCTGGAATGCGGGGTTATGAGCTGGCACCAGGCAACGTTCTTGCCCGTTACTGAGGGCGAGTTGGGCGCTGCCGGCCAGATGCTTCTCCAGCGGATCATAAACATGCATAAGCGTCACATCGCTGTGCCGGGACAACTCGAACAGCTGCTGCTCGCTATGGGCGTCGAAATCGTGAAAGTCGCTGATCAAAAATACCGCGCTGCCCGGCTTGGCGAGGCGCCGGCTATCGGCGAGCACACTTGTCAGGGATTGTGGGGCCTGTTCATTGACGGGGCTGTTCAACCGAAGGTTGAACTCGTGCGCGTGGCGTAGCAGTTCCAGCACGGCGTTTTTACTGCGCCGGGCGCGGATATCCCGCTGCTGGGTATCGCCAAAAATGAGTCCGCCGACCCGATCGCCCTGTTCCAGGGCGGCCCAGGCCAAAAGGCTGCTGATGTGCGCCCCCAGTACCGATTTGAAACAGCGCTGACTGCCGAAAAACATCGGGGAGCGCTGATCCAGCACCATAAAAGTCGGGCGCTCCCGCTCCTCACGAAATATTTTCGTGTGGGTGACCTGGGTGCGGGCGGTCACGCGCCAATCAATGGTACGCACATCGTCCCCCGGCTGGTAGAGACGCACCTCTTCAAACTCCATGCCGCGACCACGAAAGCGCGTGCGTAAACCGCCGCTGAGCTGGCTGCGGGCCGGGGAGCGAGAGGCGAGGTTCAGGTCCCGGGCGGCAAAGCGAAGCTGGCACAGGCTGCTCAAGTCGGAGTATGCGCCGCTGGGCTCAAGTTCCATGTCAGTGCTGGCCATATCAGGCAACGGGTACGGTCTGCAAAAGTTTGTCGATCACCTGATCCCGGCTGACGCCCATGGCCTCTGCCTCGAAACTGAGAATCAGGCGGTGACGCAGGCAGTCATGAGCCACGGCTTGTACGTCGTCGGGGCTGACGAAATCGCGGCCTTGCAGCCAGGCGTAGGCACGGGCACAGCGATCCAGAGCAATTGTGCCTCGCGGGCTGGCACCATACTCGAGCCATTGGGCCAGTTCGCTGTTGTAGTTTTGTGGTCGCCGGGTGGCGTTGATCAGCTGCACCACGTACTCTTCCACGCTGTCGGCCATATGGGTGGAGAGCACTTGTTGACGGGCGGCCATAACGGTCTCCTCCGTCACATGCACGGGTGTGGTAGGCACCTGCTCGGCCGCCTCGGCGCGGGCGAGCTGCAAAATAGTGCGCTCGGCCTGTACGTCCGGATAATCCACCGCCAAATGCAATAAGAACCGATCCAACTGTGCTTCCGGCAGAGGGTAGGTGCCCTCTTGTTCGATCGGGTTCTGGGTGGCCATAACCATAAATAAAGCGGGCAGAGGATAGGTTTTACTGCCCACGCTCACCTGCCGCTCGGCCATGGCCTCCAGCAGCGCCGATTGTACTTTTGCCGGCGCGCGGTTGATTTCATCGCTTAACACCAAATTGTGAAAAATCGGCCCGGGCTGAAACTCGAATCGACCTTCTTCGGGTCGGTAGATGTCTGTGCCGGTCACATCCGACGGCAGTAGGTCGGGGGTGAATTGGATGCGGTGGAAGCGACCTTCTATGGCTTGCGCCAGCGTTTTAATGGCTTTGGTTTTTGCCAAGCCTGGTGCGCCTTCCACTAAAAGGTGGCCATCGGCGAGCAATGACATGAGCATGCGTTCCACCAGATGTTCTTGGCCCACAATTTGTCGGTTGAGCCAAGTGTTCAGTGATTGAATGTCGTTGTATGCCGGCATGGAATCCTACTTGTTGTTAGCGTTTGTTGATCAAATTTTAAGCGCCCGTGGCAGCAAACACCACTTAAAACGGCTGCGTCCGTAGACCTGTTAAGTTGATGGCGGTTCCATCATTTTTCAATGGCGCCCGTGAGATTCATTTGCCCGCTGGGTTTTTCGTGAAATGCCAATGACGCTTTCTCTACTTGGGTTGATAGAGCTCCATCGGACTCGACAACCGCTGTTGCGCCAGCCACACTAATGATAAACACACTCCAAACCGGTTGCGGTGCGCGTTCCAGAGTTCAGCGCGCCTCATTTCATGGTGCCTAAAGAGGTTGGCGGAAAATTATGACGGACACTGATACTCCGACGATGTTAGCAGAGGTGAACAATCTGGCTGGTAGGTCTCTGGGGGGCGACGAGTTAGCGTCGTGGACGCAATTTGCGAAACGTTTTCTTGATCGTTTTTTGATCACAGAATGGGCCGACCGGAATGTGGACGATGTGTTCGGTGCTGTGAATAGTAGCTGGCAAATGCTCCAGCAGTACTCCGCTGCTGAACCAGATGTTCGTCTGTTCAACCCGTCGATGCAAGAACATGGTTGGTGCTCGCCCCACACCGTATTACAGGTGCATCAGACCGATATGCCCTTTTTGGTAGCGTCTATCCGCTGTGAACTGAATCGTCGCAACATCGCGATTCATACGATTAAAAGCGTGCCGCTCCAGGTGCACCGAGATTCGGCGCACAAGCTGAAACAACTTTCCTTCTCGTCCTCTATGAATGGCGATTCGAAGCAGGACGATGAACGGGAGGGAGAGGCGCCGCGAGAAGCACTGATCTATATGGAGATCAGTCGCCACACTGATCCGCAACTTCTGCAGGACCTCGTCCTGGCGGTGCAGGATGTGCTTAAGGATGTGGCCACGGCGGTAGCCGACTATCAGCCGTTGCTTAGTGCGACCGAAGAGCTCGAGAGCAGCCTGTCGCGGGTCTCCCAGCTGCCATTGAGTCAAATGGTAGAAGAGACCCAGGCGTTTTTGCGCTGGTTGCGGGATGACCACTTCACGTTCCTGGGTTATACAGAATACGATTTGGTGACCCGCGACGGCGTACAGGAGTTGCACGAAAACCCGGGCAAGCGCCTGGGTTTGTTTCGGCTGGAATCCAGCCCAGGTGATGCCAAGGTGTTAGACGCCCACAAACCAGGGCTAGCGCAGTTTTATCTATCCCCGAAGTTGATCGCATTTTCCAAAGCGGCCGTCCGCTCTCGGGTGCACCGTCGGGCTTACCCGGATTATGTGGTGGTCAAACGCTTTAACGAGCAGGGTGACGTGTGTGGCGAGGCCCGCATTTTGGGCTTGTATACGTCCGATGTTTATACGCTCAGCCCCCAGAGCATTCCCCTGATCCGGGATAAAATTCAGCAAACATTTGTGCGCACCGGCCTGGACAAACGTAGTCATGAGGGAAAAACCCTTCGGCGGATTCTGGAAACTTTTCCCCGCGACGAACTGTTCCAATGCGGCAGCGCCGAGCTGTACGAAATTGTCACCGCGGTAGCGGCCATCAACGACCGCTATCAGGTGCGGTTGTTTATACGACCGGATAGCTTTGGCAAGTTTGTTAATTGCCTGGTGTACGTACCTCGGGACCTGTTCAGCACCAACATTCGCCGGCGCATACAGACGCTCCTCGAGGAGGCACTGCACGCGGAAGAAGCGGACTTTAATACCTATCTCTCCGAGTCCATCCTGGCCCGCGTGCACATGGTGTTTCGGGTCGATCCTGCCTCAACCCTCGATTACGACGCCCAGCAGTTGGAGCAAGAAATTGTTGAGTTAACACGTTCCTGGGATAACCGCTTACGGGCGGCGCTGACACAGGAGCATGGCGAAGAGCGTGCGGGACAATTGCTAGAGGATTATGGCATTGCGTTCCCCGCGTCTTACCGGGACGACTTCGACGCGAATACCGCGTTACAAGACATCGAGCTTATCGCCACGTTGAACGATACCCAAGACCTGGCCATGAAGCTTTACGAGCCGGTCGAAAATAACGGGTCCAGTCTGCTGTTCAAAGTGTTTCGTTTGGGTGCACCGGTGGAGTTGTCCGATGCAATCCCCATGCTGGAAAACCTGGGCTTGCGGGTAATATCCGAACATCCTTACCAGATGCAGAGAGACGGTAAACCAGCCATATGGTTGCACAAATTCAGCCTGGTTTATGATCTGCCGGCGCGGGTCGATGTGCCCTCGGTTAAGGACTCATTTCAACACGCCTTCGAGGCCATCTGGCGAGGCGAGGCGGAGAGCGATGCGTTTAACCGCTTGGTGCTGGGCGCGCGTCTGGCATGGCGGGAGGTTACGCTGCTGCGCGCTCTGGCCTGCTACCTACGGCAAACCCAATTCAGTTTTACCGACGATTCAATCGCCCGTGCGTTAGCCAATAATACGTCCATAACGCGCAACCTGGTTGCCCTGTTTAAGGCGAAATTTGACCCGCGTCTGAGTCATAAAGCCAGTGACACCGACGGACGTGCTGAACGTTTGCACAGCAAAATTATTGCCGAATTGGACGCCGTGCCAAACCTGAACGAGGACCGAATTCTACGCCGCTACCTGACGCTTCTGGGCGCGATGCTTCGTACCAACTATTTTCAAGTTACCGATGCGCAAACGCCAAAAGACTACCTCTCTATTAAGTTCAGCCCTCAGACCATACCGGATATTCCAGAACCCCGGCCCCTATACGAAATTTTTGTTTACTCCCCACGCATGGAAGGGGTGCACCTGCGCGGTGGCCGCGTTGCCCGCGGCGGTTTACGTTGGTCGGATCGACTGCAGGATTATCGGACCGAGGTGTTGGGCCTGGTAAAGGCGCAGCAGGTGAAAAATGCCGTCATCGTACCCGATGGTGCCAAGGGTGGGTTCGTATGCAAAAGGCCGCCGAGTGAAGGGGGCCGTGAAGCTCTACAGAAAGAGGCCGTGGTCTGCTATCAAATGTTTATCCGGGGTCTTTTGGATATCACCGACAACATGGACGGCGACGTGATTGTGCCGCCCAAGGATGTGGTTCGTATGGATCAGGATGATCCCTACTTAGTCGTCGCCGCCGATAAAGGCACCGCCAGCTTTTCAGATATTGCCAACGAAATATCCAGGGAGTACCAGCACTGGCTCGGTGATGCCTTCGCTTCCGGTGGCAGCCAGGGGTATGACCACAAAGGCATGGGCATTACCGCGCGCGGCGCCTGGATTGCGGTGCAACGGCATTTTCGCGAACGGGGTGTTAACGTTCAAGAGGACGAAATCACCACTGTGGGTATCGGCGATATGGGAGGCGACGTTTTCGGGAACGGCATGTTGCGCTCCAATAAAATTCGTCTGATTGCCGCCTTTAACCATCTGCATATTTTTATCGACCCCAATCCTGACGCGGCAACCAGCTACGAAGAGCGCCAGCGATTGTACTCAGCCGAGCGCAGCGGCTGGTCGGAATACACCAAGGGGCTGATCAGCCCCGGTGGCGGTGTGTTTGAGCGCACCGCCAAATCCGTTCGAATTACACCCGAAATGAAAGCCTGCCTTGGCATCGAGGCGGACGAGCTGACGCCCAATGAATTGATTCAGGCGATATTGCAGGCGCCGGTGGATCTTCTGTGGAATGGCGGTATCGGCACCTATGTCAAAGGCAGCGACGAAAGCCATGCCGATGTGGGCGATAAAAGTAATGATGCGGTGCGAATAAACGGTGCGCAGCTACGCTGCAAAGTGGTCGGCGAAGGCGGCAACTTGGGCATGACCCAGATGGGCCGAGTGGAATACTGCCTAAACGGCGGTGCGTGCAATACGGACTTCATCGACAACTCGGGCGGGGTGGATTGTTCGGATCACGAAGTGAACGCCAAAATTCTGCTGAACAAAGTGATGGCTGACGGCGCGTTGAACCAAGCGCAGCGGGATCGTTTACTAAAATCCATGACAGAGGATGTGGCTCACCTGGTACTGCGCAACAACTATCAACAGACCCAGGCGATCAGCCTGGCGCAAGCCGAAGCGGTAGAGCGCGCCAGCGAATACCGCCGGCTTATGAGTATCTGGCACAACCAGGGCCGACTCAATCGCGAGCTGGAATTTCTGCCCGATGATGAAACGCTAACCGCGCGCCAGGCACAGGGGCAGAGTCTGACTCGTCCCGAACTGGCCGTGTTGACCTCCTATGCTAAGGCCATTTTAAAAGAGGACTTAGCCCAGTCGGACATCGCCAGCGACGATTACGTGTCCCGGTTTGCGCATAACGCCTTTCCCATGCCGTTACGAGAAAAGTATCCGGAATATATCAATAACCACCAACTGCGCCGCGAGCTGGTGGCTACCCAGGTGGCCAACGATTTGGTAAACCGCATGGGGATCAGTTTTGCCCAACGTTTACTCGATTCCACTGGGGTTGATACCGGCGATATGGCCAAAGCCTACATCATTGCCCGAGACGCGCACCGACTGAACGAGAACTGGGGTGAGCTGGAAGCGCTGGATTACAAGATCGATGCGCAGGTACAACTAACCTTGATGACACAGTTGATGCGCCGGGTGCGTCGAACCGCCCGCTGGTTCTTACGCAACCGACGCAGCCACTTGGCTCCCGAGGCTGAAGTGGCCCGGTTTGCCCCCGCAGTGCAGGAACTGACACGCCGCATGCCGGAGCTTTTGAGTGGTAAAGCGTTGGCCGAATGGCAAGACAGCTCCCGCGGGTTCATCGAGGCGGGCGTACCGGAGGCGCTGGTCGCGCAGGTTGTCTCGCCGGGTTACTTATACAGTGGCTTGAGCGTTGTAGAGGTAGCGCAGTGCCTGGACATGGACCTGCTGGTCACCGCACAGATGTACTTTGATCTGGCTGAGCTTCTGCATCTGCATGAGGTGGCCCGACAAATAGCCGATTTTCGGGTCGAGACATACTGGCATGCCCAGGCGCGTGAGGCGGCACTCAGCGATCTGGAATCCCAGCTGCGCAAATTGACCATGGCCCTGGGCCGTTTTGTGAACGCCGAAACTCCAGTGGCGTTGGTCATCGAACAGTGGAGCCAGAGACACCGTCAGCATCTCGAGCGCTGGAAGCTGATGGTTAACGAAGTGCAAAATAGCGTCGCCAGTGACTTTGCATTGGTGTCTGTGGCCCTGCGCGAACTGTTGGACGTGGTGCAAATCGCCCAGCACACAAAGACCTTGTATGAAAATGGCGAAGATAGCGGCTCGTAACCAGAGATACTCAGCCGGAAGTACGGCTTTAAAATGGCGAAAGATCGCCGCCGACGGACGGTAAATGCCGCTAACAATCGCCCCTAAGGAGTGGTTTATGAGTAAGGTTGAACTGCGTACACCGGAACTGTTCCGCGAGCGCTGCTTTGTTGGTGGGAACTGGCTCGACGCTGGCAGTCACGAGACACTCACCGTAGACAACCCCGCCACTGGCGAGGTCATTGGCCGCGTACCGAATTTTGATGGCCAGGATACGGCGCAGGCGATTGCACAAGCTGAGCAGGCGTTTCGAACCTGGCGCGCCACAACCGCCACCGAGCGCAGCAACGTGCTGTGGCGCTGGCACCAGCTATTGGAAGAGCACGTGGACGATTTGGCGGCGATCATTACCCTGGAGCAGGGCAAGCCCCTGGCCGAAGCCAAGGGCGAAGTGCAATATGCCAGCGCGTTTATCAAATGGTTTGCCGAAGAGGCGCGCCGGTCCTATGGTGAAACCATTCCCGCGACAAAGCCCAATCAACACATCATCGTAACGCGCCAACCGGTGGGGGTTTGCGCTGCGATCACCCCCTGGAACTTTCCCGCTGCCATGATCACCCGTAAAGCGGGTGCGGCGTTGGCGGCGGGCTGCACAATTGTCATTAAACCCGCTGAAGCCACGCCTTTTACCGCGTTAGCGTTGGCCTATTTGGCGCAACAGGCGGGCATTCCCAGCGGTGTCATCAATGTGATTACCGGCGCGCCGGAAGAGATCGGCGCAGTCTTAACCGCCAGCCCCACAGTCAGAAAGCTGAGTTTCACTGGCTCGACAGCGGTGGGGCGAAAACTCATGGCCCAGTGCGCACAGAACATTCAGAAACTGTCACTGGAGCTGGGCGGTAATGCCCCGTTTATCGTTTTTGACGATGCTGATCTGGATCGGGCCGTGCAGGGGCTTATGGCCTCCAAGTTTCGCAATACCGGGCAGACCTGCGTGTGTGCTAACCGTGTTTTGGTACAGTCCAGTGTCCATGATGCGTTTGTGGAAAAACTGACTGAAGCCATGAAAACCTTAACGCTCGGAAACGGTTTCCATGAAGACGTCAACCAATCGGCATTAATCAACTACGCCGCCGTGGAAAAAGTCGTGCGCCATTATAACGATGCCATAGGGCAGGGCGCGCAACGGGTGGCCGGTGTGGCTCCGGATGGCAGCAATGGCAGTTATGTGGCACCGGTGTTGATTACCGGGGTTACGCCGCCTATGCAGATGTGCCAGGAAGAGACGTTTGGCCCTCTGGTGGGTATTATGCGTTTCGAGACAGAGGAAGAAGCGATCCGCATCGCCAACGATACGCCCTATGGTTTGGCGGCTTATTTTTACAGCCGGGATGTGCACCGGGTGTGGCGCGTTGCCGACGCATTGGAAAGCGGTATGGTGGGCATTAACGACGGAGCCTTGTCGAACCCGGCGGCGCCCTTTGGTGGGGTGAAGGCCTCTGGACTGGGCCGGGAAGGTTCTCGCCATGGTATGCAGGAGTACCAGGAGCTCAAGTATCTGTGTATGGGCGGGGAGTAACACCGCCGCCGAGCGAATAAAATGAAATCCGTTATTATCAATTTGGCCATTGCCCCAGAAGAGTATCAGCGTTGGTATCAGGGCGCTGCCCAGGATGTTTTAGCCTATACGGTCGATGGCCGTAGCGTGCGCTTTCCCGCACCGATACTGCGCCGTTTTGTTACCCATGAGGGCATCCGTGGGCGTTTTAAAATTACCTTTGATAACCAGAACCGGTTTCAGGATATAGAACGGATCAGCTAACCGAACCCTTTCAATACAGTTTCTCAACCGCCCGGCAATCCAGTATCCTAGCCCTTTTTATTTTTGGACTAACGCTCTATGTATTCTCTTGCGCGCAAGCTGCTGTTTTGTCTTGAGCCAGAAACCGCTCACGATGTCACTCTGGAACTGCTCGGCGCCGCCGAGCGCCTCAAGCTGCTCAAACTCTTTGCTCCAAGACCAATTGCGGAGCCGGTCGAGGTGATGGGGCTGTCGTTCCCGAATCCCATCGGGCTGGCGGCCGGGTTGGATAAAAACGGCGATTACTTCAATGCCTTGGGTAGCCTGGGTTTCGGTTTTGTGGAAATTGGCACGGTGACCCCAAAGCCTCAGGCTGGCAATCCCAAACCGAGAATGTTTCGACTTCCCGAGCGCGAAGCGATCATTAATCGTATGGGGTTTAACAATAAAGGCGTGGAACACCTAGTGCGCCGAGTCCAGCGGCGCCGCTACCCGGGAGTGCTGGGCATCAACATCGGAAAAAACGCCAGCACACCCGTCGAGCGGGCGGTGGATGATTATCAGCTATGTCTGGACGCGGTGTACGATCACGCCGATTACATCACCTTTAATATTTCCTCACCCAATACCCCCGGACTGCGCGACTTACAGTTTGGTGACCAGCTGAGTCGAATGCTCGAAACACTGAAAAGCCAACAACAACAGCGTTTCAGCCAGAGCGGTCGCTACGTTCCTCTGGCCGTTAAGATAGCGCCGGACATGGATGATGTCGCTCTCAAACAGGTCGCCGAGGTTTTAGTGGAGCAGGGCATGGATGGAGTGATCGCCACCAATACCACCGTGTCCCGGGAAGGGGTAGAAGGTCTGGCCTATGGGGACGAGAGTGGCGGCCTCAGCGGTATGCCGGTGCAGGAAAAGAGCACCCGTCTGATCAGTGCGCTGCACTCGCACCTGGGCGATCGGTTGCCCATTATTGGTGTGGGCGGCGTGATGGATGGCGAGAGTGCCGCCGCCAAAATCGATGCGGGCGCCAGCCTCGTGCAGTTGTACACGGGGTTGATTTACCGGGGCCCCGGGCTGATCTCCGAATGTGTGCGTGCGGTGGGCCCGGCGCTGGCTGGCCGTCGAACTGAAAATTCATAAAACCGTATTGTCTTAGCCTTGTTACGGGCTCAGGAGCGTTCATGGAATACAAAACAGTCACTTTGCCGGCGAACAAAAGTATCGCCCTGGTCGCGCACGACAACAAGAAGCAGGACTTATTGGACTGGTGCGAAAAACACCGGACAATGCTTTCCGCCCACAAACTCTACGCCACCGGCACCACCGGTGCGATCATTGAAAAGCACACCGGGCTGCCCATTGTGAAATTGATCAGTGGCCCCCTTGGTGGCGACCAACAAGTGGGTTCGCTGATTACCGAGGGAGAGGTGGATTTTCTTATTTTCTTCTGGGATCCGTTCGAACCAATGCCCCATGACCCGGATGTGAAAGCGCTGCTGCGCATCGCTGCGGTGTGGAACATACCGGTGGCCTGTAATCAGGTATCCGCAGATTTTATGGTGGCATCACCGCTGTTTGCCGGTGAAGTGGAGCGCTCCATTCCGGATTATGAGCGCTACATGAATGCTCGAGCCAACCTGTAAGGTTCTATTGCTTTCTAGAAAACCCATACAGTGGGTCGCCGGGGCAACGGAACGGGTTGGTACAGGACGAGCTGGTATAGGACGAGTTGGTAGTAGAGTAGTAGATAAGTGCGTTGGGGTAGCTTTCGTGCGCTGGCTTATCAGCCCCCGGCGCGACGCAATATCCGATCCATGGCCCGGGTACTCAAAAACCGTTTGGCAAATCCCATGGCATAGGTGGGCTTGGTCACGTAATAGCGCGGCTTGGGGCGGGGGCTTTCCAGCGCGTGCCGCAACGGTTTGTAAACCGCTTCCGGGCCAAGGGTAAACCGGGAGCTCGGCCCGGAGCGTTCGAGCCGCTCGTAGGCTTGTCGATAGCTGTCGCGCAGCCGACTGGTGCTGGCGTTCACGTTGGCCTTTAAGGCCGCCAGAGCGTTGCGGCGAAAGGCGCTGGTAATGGGGCCCGGTTCGATCAGCGACACGTGTACACCCGAACCTTCCAGCTCCAGGCGCAAGGTGTCGGTCAGACCTTCCAACGCGAACTTGCTGGCGTTGTACGCACCTCGAAAGGGCATGGCGGCAAAACCCAGCACGGAGCTGTTTTGAATGATGCGGCCCCGGCCCTGCCGGAACATCGAGGGGAGTAGGGCATTTGTCAGCTCGCACAGACCGAAGAGGTTGGTCTCAAACTGCTTGCGCAGCGTATCGCGACTCAAGTCTTCCACCGCGCCCGGTTGACCGTAACCGGCATTATTGAACAAGCCGTAGAGCCGCCCCTGGGCTAGCTCGAGCGCTTGCTGGGCGGCTTGCTGCACGCTGTCCGAATGACGCAGGTCCAACTGAATACAGCTTAAACCTTCCGCTTGCAGGCGCGATACGTCGGCAATTCTTCGACAGGCGGCGATCACTCTGTAGCCATCGCGCTGCAATGCCTTGGCACAGTGATAACCAATACCGCTTGAGGCGCCCGTGACCAAGACGCTTTTTGGTGTTTCCGTCGTTGTGTTCGTGTCCGTCATTGGTTGCCCGCTCCAAAAGAAACCATTAAATCACAAGGGCAGCGGGCGTTGAGTGAATCCGAGGCCTAAAAATTTCTAAGCCTAAACGATACGCTTGCTGTCGGATGACTTACCCGCCGGCGCCGTAAAAACGCCTATGCTAACACCGCCGCTCGGTTCGTCTCTATGCTCGCGTTGGAGATGAGCCCCAGCGTGTTCAAATGACATCGCAGAGCGGGTTGTGCATTCCGGACTGGGCATCGTTCAAAACAGGTGAATGTTGAACAGCTGGTCAGTATGAGCGTGGCGCATAAAGAAACGGGAGCCGAAGCTCCCGTTTTTAAACTCTGGGCCAAACGTAAATTTGGCCCTGGGTTCGAGTCGGATTAAACCGCCACTTCCTCGATCTGAACCGCCGCAATACGCTTACCTTCGTTCGCCGCGTTTTGGTAGGTTTCAATCTCGTTGAAGTTCAGATAACGATAAATTTCCGCACCCATACTGTCCAGATCTCTGGCGTAGCTCAGGTATTCCTCGGGAGTGGGCAGCTTGCCCAACACCGCGGCTACCGCGGCCAGCTCCGCCGAGCCCAGGAACACATTGGCACCATCGCCCAAGCGGTTGGGGAAGTTACGGGTGGACGTGGAGATCACCGTGGAGTTGGGGGCTACCCGGGCCTGGTTACCCATGCACAGGGAGCAACCGGGCATTTCCATGCGTGCGCCCTTGCGGCCAAAGATGTTGAAGTAACCCTCTTCCATCAACTGATGCTCGTCCATCTTGGTGGGCGGAGCGATCCAGAGGCGAGTGGACAATTCTTCTTTCGTGGCATCCAACAGCTTTCCAGCGGCCCGGAAGTGGCCGATGTTGGTCATACAAGAACCGATAAACACTTCATCGATTTTGGTGTTGGCCACTTCAGACAATCGTTTGACGTCGTCCGGGTCGTTGGGGCAAGCAACGATGGGCTCGTTGATATCGGCCAGATCGATTTCGATCACCGCCGCGTACTCCGCATCGGCGTCGGCGCTCATCAGCTCCGGGTTGTCCAGCCATTGTTCCATCTTGCGGGCGCGGCGCTCGAGCGTGCGCACATCGCCGTAGCCTTGCTCGATCATCCAGCGCAACAACGTGATGTTGGACTTCAGATACTCAATGATCGGTTCTTGGTCGAGTTTGATTGTACAACCGGCGGCCGAGCGTTCAGCGGAGGCGTCGGAAATTTCAAAGGCCTGCTCCACTTTCAGGTTGGGCAAACCTTCCACTTCCAAAATGCGACCAGAGAAAATATTCTTCTTGCCTTTTTTCTCGACGGTTAACAAACCTTCCTGAATGGCGTAGTAGGGAATGGCATTCACCAGATCCCGCAGGGTGATCCCCGGCTGCATCTCGCCTTTAAAACGCACCAGTACCGATTCCGGCATATCCAGTGGCATGACACCCGTGGCCGCGGCAAACGCCACCAGGCCCGAACCGGCGGGGAAGGAAATGCCCAGTGGGAAACGGGTGTGGGAGTCGCCGCCGGTGCCGACGGTGTCGGGCAGCAGCATACGGTTTAGCCAGCTATGGATGATGCCATCGCCTGGACGCAGGGAAACGCCGCCGCGAGTCATGATGAAGTCGGGCAGGGTGTGCTGCGTATCAATGTCTACCGGCTTGGGGTAGGCCGCGGTATGGCAGAAGGACTGCATGGTGAGGTCGGCCGAAAAACCCAGACAGGCCAGATCTTTCAGCTCATCTCGGGTCATGGGGCCGGTGGTATCCTGAGAGCCGACGGTGGTCATCTTAGGCTCGCAGTAGGTGCCGGGTCGAATGCCCTCTACACCACAGGCTTTACCGACCATCTTTTGAGCCAGGGTGTAGCCTTTACCGGTATCTTTGGGCTGCTCGGGCTTACGGAATATATCGCTTTCGCCCAAGCCCAGAGATTCGCGGGCTTTCGCGGTCAGGCCGCGGCCTACGATAAGGGGGATGCGACCGCCGGCTTGAACCTCGTCCAGCAGCACTTGGGACTTCAAACGGAACTCACAGATCAGCGCGCCGGTTTCCCCATTGAGGATCTTGCCCTCATAGGGACGAACTTCAATCACGTCGCCCGTATTCAAATTTTCCACCGGAGCTTCAAACACCAGAGCACCGGCATCTTCCATGGTGTTATAAAAAATCGGAGCGACTTTGCCGCCGATGCACACCCCACCGGTGCGCTTATTGGGCACGCCCGGAATATCTTCACCGATGTACCACAGCACCGAGTTGGTGGCGGATTTTCGGCTCGAACCGGTGCCTACCACATCACCAACAAAGGCGAGCGGGTAGCCTTTTTCTTTCAGAGCGTCAATTTGCTGGATGGGGCCCACCTGGCCCGGCTCATCCGGGGTTATGCCATCGCGCGCCATTTTGTACATAGCGCGAGCGTGCAGGGGAATATCGGGTCGGGACCAGGCGTCCTGGGCGGGTGACAGATCGTCGGTGTTGGTTTCGCCGGTCACCTTGAATACGGTGAGCTTAATGCTCTCGGGTACTTTGTCCTTTTTGGTAAACCACTCGGCGTCGGCCCAGGATTGCAGCACGTTTTTGGCGTGAACGTTACCCGCTTCGGCTTTGGCTTCCACATCGTGGAAAGCGTCGAACATGAGCAGGGTGTGCTTAAGCTGCTCGCCGGCCAGCGGCGCCAGCTCAGCGTCATCCAGCAAATCGACCAGGGTTTCAATGTTGTATCCGCCGAGCATCATGCCCAGCAGTTCAATGGCGTGGGGTTTGTCGATCAGAGGCGAGCTGGCCTCGCCTTTAATGATTGCGCTCAAAAAGGCGGCTTTCACGTAAGCGGCTTCGTCAACACCGGGGGGAACGCGATGGGTGATCAGATCAACCAGGGTTTGCTCTTCGCCCGCGGGTGGGGATTTGAGAAGTTCCACCAGGCCCGCGACTTGCTCGGCGTCCAGGGGTTTTGCAGGAACACCTTCAGCAGCGCGTTCTTCCACATGTTTACGGTAGGCTTCAAGCACAATCGACTTCCTCTGAGTAGTGAACTTACTCCCTGGGCAGGATCTCTGCGGCGGGAGACTATCCATGACCAACATGGACAGGGCGAGCTTTATCTCGCCCGCGTGTCGCGCCGGCTGAGCCGATGGGAAAAATAAAGGATTAACGCGACAAGACCGGGCCAAAATTATACACGAAGCGACGGTTGCTGTTAAGTGAGCCGACCTTCGCGAGCGGCGATAAACGGGTAGATTCAGGCTTGGGAAGCGGGATAATACCGGGCTTTTGGCTGGGTTTCGTGGGTCTTGTGATCCCAGCTTCCACGGTCAGTCTGATCGGTGGTATTGTGGCGCTGCTTGAGTAAGCCTACGCATGCCCTGGCGGAGCGCCAACCAAGGAGCTGCCCAAGGAGCTAATAGAGGACATCCGTATGACTGTACAAAAAACACTAATGGCTATGCTTATCGTGGGTCTGGTCAGTGCTTGTGACCGCGCCCCAGAGGGACCCGAAGCGCCCGAAAGTGGCCCTGAGACGGTGCCCGGAAGAACCAGTCAAGGCAATCCGATGCCCGTCACTCCCGATGCGGGTGTGGCGGAGGAAGAGGAGCCGCGCGCACAGACCTGGACATGCCCGGCCAATCCCGGCGCGGCTCCCAGCGGGGAGCTCACCGCCGAACGTATTGCCGCTACGGCCGGTACGCGGGAAGCGCCTGGGTTGTACGAAGGGCCGGTGTGGTTTGAAAACGCGCTGTATTTTTCCGACTTTACCTTCGAAAGTGGTTTTCCTTCACAGATTCAAAAATACTCTCCCGGCGCGGAGGTGGTAACGGCAATTCCTGAAAGCGGCAGCAATGGTTTGACCATCGGTAACGATGGCTATTTATTGGCCGCCACCCATGATCGAAAAGAACTTTCACGCTATAATCCATACACTGGAGAGCGGGAATCGGTGGTAGGGGAATTTGAGGGCAACGTTTTTAACTCACCCAATGATTTGGCGGTTACCCGCGACGGTACGATTTATTTTACCGACCCGGATTTTCAGCGCTCGGCGGCGCCCGGTGGCCAGCCGAAAACCCGTGTGTATCGGGTGCAGGGAGATGACGTGACCGTGGTGGATGACACCATGTACAACCCCAACGGTATTGCATTATCGCCGAACCAAAACACCTTGTATGTGGCTGGCGGGGGCGAGCAGGGCACTTTGCGGGCTTACCCTCTGAACAACGGTGAACCCGGTGCTGGTGTCGATATCGCCGAGGTATCCACGCCTGACGGTATGGCGATCGACTGTGCTGGCAATATTTACGTCACTGAACATGCGGCTCAGCGCGTTCGAGTATTTTCTCCTCAGGGAGAAGAGTTAGCGACGATCGGTACCGATGCCAACGTTACCAACGCCACGTTTGGCGGACCGGGACAGCGGACACTTTATATTACCGGTGCGGGTACGGTTTGGGAGCTGGAACTGGATATTGCCGGGCTTCCCTATTAACACAGGAAATGCCACAGGAAACGAATACGTAGAAAATGACATCGTTTAAACCCGTAAAAACCCCCTGTATCGGTGTTTGCTCCACCGGCATTGGCGATCTGGTGTGCCGGGGGTGCAAACGCTTTAGTCATGAAGTGATTGACTGGAACGCTTATGATCACAAACAGCGCCTGTTGGTGATCAAGCGCCTGGAAACGTTTTTAGCTCAGGTGGTACGCAATCACGTTGAAATTATCGACCAGCGTCTGTTGCAGCAGCAGTTAAGCTTGCAGGGGGTGCGCTTCGATCCCGATCAGGACCCTCATTGTTGGGTGTTTGCACTATTGCGAGCGGGCGCCCGACAGATTAAGAATTTGGACCATTTCGGTGTGCGCTTGATGGCCCGCAATGACGCGACTCCGCTAACCGAGGTGCGCGATAGGATTGATCGCGAGTATTACGAATTATCCAGCGCGCACTACGATCGTTGCATTGCGCCGGGAGCGTTGATGAAAGCCTGAGTAGCACCCTGGTTTTACCCCGAGTATTACCCTGGCTTTAGTTAGATAGCACCATACAATGAGTTGTTGATTCATATTTATTACAAGAGTGGCCCGTGTACGATATTAGCCATATAACCGAATTCCTCGCCTGCGAAACCCCAGGTAGCTGGGTCCAGTGGGCATTGCAAAATGAAGCGTTGCTACTGCTCGATCATGCCAACTGTGAAAAGAAAGCCGCATCGACCGCGCTGGCATTGATGTATCAGTATGTGGACGACTTTGATCTGATGCATAAAATGTCTCGCCTGGCCCGAGAGGAACTGCGTCATTACGAACAGGTAATGACGTTGATGGAGCAGCGCTCTGTACCCTATACGCAAATCACTCCCTGTCGTTATGCATCGAAGCTTCGTAAGCCCGTGCGCACCCACGAGCCCGCTCGCCTGATTGATACGCTGATCGTGGGGGCCATCATCGAAGCTCGATCCTGCGAGCGTTTTGCCAAGTTGGCGCCGCACCTGGACGACGAGCTCAAGCACTTTTATCTGTCGCTGTTAAAGTCAGAAGCACGTCATTACCAGGACTACCTGGCACTTGCGCAAAAAGTGGCGGGAGAGGAAAGCCTCGACGAGCGCATTGCATTATTTTTAGAGCTGGAAAAAAACCTGATCCAATCCCCGGATGACACGTTCCGCTTTCACAGCGGCGTACCGCTGGCCGCTTAATCTTTATGACCAAACAATCCAACCTGGAAGATCGCAACTTCGACGATTTGGCGGCGCGCTTCCAACGCAATATTTATGGCGGGTTAAAAGGGCGAATTCGATTGGCAGTGCTGCAGCGGGATTTTGCCCGGCATTGGCACCACGCGCCCTTTGTGCCCGGTACCCCACACGAGCCATCATTAAGAGTGCTGGATGCCGGCGGCGGTCAGGGTCAGTTTTCCATGCAGTTTGCCCAGGCAGGGCATGATCTGGTGCTGTGCGATATTTCGGAGCGCATGTTGGAATTGGCCAAAGGCCAGGCGGTTGAAGCGGGGGTAGCCGATGCCGTTACGTTTTTGCACTCACCAATACAATCGTTAAAGACTCACATCGGACCTTCTGAGTTCGATTTAGTCCTGTGTCACGCCGTATTGGAATGGGTGGTGGATCCGCGTGAATTGTTGGTCAAGTTAATGGAGTTAGTGAAACCCGGGGGTCACTTATCCATCACCTTTTACAACGTGCACGCCATGGCTTATAAAAATCTGTTGCGGGGAAACTATTCTAAAGTCAGTCAGGAGGACTACAGTGGCTTTCGCGGCAGCTTGACTCCCATTAACCCACTGAGGCCCGAAACGGTACATGGTTGGCTGAAGGAGTTGTCATTGCACACGGTGTGCACCAGCGGCATTCGGGTATTTCACGATTACATTCTGGATAAGTCAATACGGGAACGGGACCCTGCGCAGATCCTGGAAATGGAATTGAAGCTATCCGTGCAGGAACCGTATCGTGCGTTGGGCCGTTACCAACATGTACTGCTACGTCGGTAAATCAGTGCAGCGATTTTAACAAAACGTCTTTGGCTTCATTTATTTTTGCCGCTAAATAATCACTGCCGCCGCGGTCTGGGTGCAGCTTCTGCATGAGTCGTCGATGAGCGGTAATCACGGTGGCGCGGTCGAGCGGTTCGTTAGGCTTCGCCTTGTCATTCAGACCCAAAGTCGCCAGAGCTTCCGCGACGGTCATGCCTTGGGCCGCCGATGGCGGTGTATGAGGTTGGGCTTGGCGACGGCCGCGCAACAGCGGGAACATTTGAAAGCCGAGGCCGATCAAGAACCGCATAAGCGGTACCATCGCTCCAAGCACGGCGACTATCCAGTGGGCCCGGCCAGTTAGTACCATAAACAGCAGCACGCCCAAAAGAACCCAGCCCCCGTACTTCACGAGCTGTTTACGCTGTTGATGTGGAGGTAGTTTGCGCAGTTTGGCCATCAAGGTCCAGGCGCCAAGAACGGCGAGCACCGCCACGAACACTTTGATCATAAAATTCACTCTATTCTGAGCGCCGATTGACGTTATGCGGTCATTATACGGGTCGGGAACTTCGGGATATAGCCCACAACCAACCATGGGGGTTCGATGAGCGGAACTTTTGATCACGCTCCACATCGCGCCCGACATCGCGCCCCTACGCCGGAGCTGTACACCGGCGGCTCACACCAGAACCCTGCGCCTGAACTTTACTATTTTCCTGCCAGGGGTATAATGGAGTGCATTATGGGCATCGCCCAATAGACACTCAATATGGGGCATAACCCGGTTTCGTGCCCCATCCACCTCGTTGGCCAAAATAATAAAAAACCCGCTGAATTCTCAGCGGGTTTTTTTTTGGCCGTAATTCAGTCAAGTTAAGTAGAGCAATGACAAATCCACGCAAAACCATAGCCACCGCCGTAGGCGTTTTTTTCATATTAATACTTCTTGCCCCGCTTCCGGCAATCACTGTTTATATTGATTTGATCCTACTTCAGAACGACGTCGGTGAAACCTCGTTGACCGAGTTCGTTCAAGAAATCATGTTATTGCTCAGTTCCTCGATCTTCTTCTACGGTGCCTGGCGCCATCCGGATAAGCGTGGTTTCTTACTGTTAGCGAGTGGTTTGTTTCTCAGCATGTTCATCCGTGAATTGGATTACCTGTTTGATCGGATTACGCACGGTTTCTGGGTTTATCCAGCCTCGCTGACCGCACTGACATGCATTCTGGTTGCCCGCTTTTTTTGTCGGGGCACCACACTGCAACCACTGGCCAGGTTTATTAACACCCGGCCCTACCTATTTATCCTGATCGGTCTAATCACGCTGCTGGCCTTTAGCCGAACCTTTGGCAGCAGCAGTTTGCTCTGGAGCCATGTGTTTCCGCAAGAGGTCGCCCCGGGTTTCAAGGCCGCAATACAGGAGGGGCCGGAGCTCTATGGTTATGGGCTCATTTTGTTTGGCAGTTTTTTAATGTTTTTGGGCGGTTATGAGACCCGCAAACAAATCGCACCGTCGTCGCAAAAAATGGAGGACGACGCTGTCTCCACGTTAACGCTTTCCCCTGCCGATGGAGCATGCTGACGCATTCGTCATGGGCGATATCGACGCGTCGCGGTTTCAAGCGGGAACCGCCGCACGAAATCGCCCTATAAAAACGCGAGCTCCTTGGCGCGGTGCACACCAACAAAACTTTTACGGCAAAACACACTCGAACATGAACGCTTGGCCCGGTTGGCACCTGGCTGCGCGGGTGCCATTATACTGATTGGGACGTTGGTAATAAGACGTTGGTTATAACCTGGTGCTGTGGAGCTTGGATGAAGCGGTGGGGATTGCGCGCACTATTTAGCGTTTACACGCTTGTTTTGGTGGCTTGCGGCGGCAGCGATGGCAATGGCGATGCCCCGTCCGCTGTTGCTGATTTGACGCTATCAGGTCGGGTCACCTACGACTTTATTCCGCTCACGCTGCCGGAGGGTTCTGAGTATGGGGCGGCTTTGGATTATTCCGCCCTCGAGCCACGCCCAGTACGTGGTGCGCCGGTACTACTGCTGGACGATCAGGGAAAGGAATTAGCGAATACGGTGACGGATCACCAGGGTGAGTACAGCTTCGTTGTTCCAACCCAGAAGAAGGTGCAGGTTCGCGTGCTGGCAGCGGCGCGACAAGAGGGCGCACCTGCATGGAACCTGGAGATTCGAGATAACACTCAGGATAACGCACTCTACGCGCTCGATGGTGCTCTGCGCTGTACTGGGGAGCAAGATTCCCGGCGGGATCTTCACGCGGCAAGCGGCTGGACCCATAACGCCTATACGGAGCCCCGTGCCGCGGCACCTTTTGCCGTGTTGGATACGCTCTATGAAGGCCAACACCGAATTCTGAAGTACTCCCCAGAGCAAATATTTCCCCCTTTGACCGTTTACTGGAGCGTAGACAACCGCCCGGCGCAGGGCGACGTGGCGCTGGGTGAAATCGGCACCAGTTACTACCTGGACGGTGACATCTATTTACTCGGCGCCGCGGATTTGGACACGGATGAGTTTGATCGCCACGTGGTTATGCACGAGTGGGGCCATTACCTGGAACACCGGCTGTACCGTTCCGATACACCTGGCGGACCCCACAGTCGTCAGAGCTTTCTCGATATGCGTGTGGCTTTCTCAGAAGGTTTTGCCAATGCGTTTGCCGCCATGATGCTGGATGATCCCCTTTTTCGTGACACCCTGGGCCCGGTTCAAGGTAAGGGGGGTAGCTTTGTGGTGGGGGAGGAGGGGGCGCCGTCGCAAGGCTGGTACAGTCAGGTGTCAGTGGGCAACATTGTCTACCGTTATTATGCGTCTGAAGACAACCAGCGAGAGTATGGCTTCCTCCATCAAGCGCTCAGCGATCAGCGTTATCAAGAAGCGCCAAGTCTCACCTCTATCTATTTATTTGCTGACCAAGTGCACCAGTACCGGCCAGGGGCACTGGATGAGATGTTGATACAAGAGCAGGTGGTTGGGCGAGGTCAGTGGGGGGCGGGCGAGTCCAACCATGGGGGCAACGATGCCGCGCTGCCTGTCTATCGGGGCCTGATTCCAACCGGAGAGCACCAGTACGCCTGTAGCGGCGCCCAACACGGACAGTACAACAAGCTCCTCAATCGCCAGTATGTGGCATTGGACGTGAATGTAGAGGGGGAGTACGTCATCGATCTGGAGGCCGATAACACATCCGATGCGGATTTGGGCTACACGCTATTTCAACGGGGCGCGATTCTGGCACGCTCTGAGCAGCAGGGTTTGAGTCGCGTGCAGCACGCCGTGAAACTGAGCCCCGACGAATACGTCTTGGAGGTGTACGATTGGCGCAATTTGGACGCTAATGGTCCCGGCGCGGATGTGTGCATCACAGTACGAGTTCATCCCTAAAACATCGCCGAGCGATATGAACTTCGACGTATCCAGTGACGGGTACGGGTCTGGATAATCGTTAAAGAGCGGAATCTGCCACCCGCAAAGTTGAATTCTTGCACAAGGCAAAAGAGAGACGTCTTATGAAAATACTCTGTCGCATTCTGGGCGTCGCGGTTTGTTTCCTCAGCGTCTCGACAAGCAGCGCGTCGGCCCACCAAAATGCCAGCCTTTACCCGCTACGAACCCACGGTCCAGCCGCAGGTAAACCATCCGCACAGGTGGAACTGGTGGATTTAAAACCGGTGCAGCTGAGGCCGAGAGAGGCTCAGTCGGTTACTGTCATGTTGAATGCCGCCTATTCGCAGGGCCAAATGCGGGTGCAAGTATCCGCTGCCGAACCGTTGGAAGTGCTCGGTGAGCAGTCAACCTTTCACTTCGACTTGGCGCAGGGCGGCCCTTATTCCCTACCTCTGGAGCTTTACCTGCCGGTGCCGGGCCGGCATTACGTAAACATTGCCGTTGAGCTTGACAGCCCCGACACACCTATAAATTTTCGCGCCCTGTCCGTAATTGTGGACGGCGGTGAAGATAGCCTGACGGCTCCGCTTCTGGAACCACCCACAGCGGCGAGCGGCGGAAGAAAAATTCATTCGTTACCGGCCCGGGAACGGGTGACGCCCGCAAAATAAAGCGGAAATAAAGCCCGGTTTAGAGGCCAACCATTGGGCGTAATTGGTTTACAATGGCGCCGCCGCGGGGGAGCCCGCACTTCTGTTTCCGAGGTATGTTGATTATGTCTGACGCGCGATTACCGGCCGAGTGGGAGCCGCAAGATGCCGTGATGTTAACCTGGCCTCACCGGGACAGCGACTGGGCGCCACACCTGGATGACGTCACGCAACTGTACGAAGCGTTAGTGGCTGTGATTGTCGACTACGCCGATGTGATCATCGTGGTGCCGGAAGGCGAACTGGAGGCGATTCGCACTCGTCTGGAAACCATGCGCGTGCCCCTGGAGGACGTTCACCTATACCCGGTGCCCAGCAACGACACCTGGGCGCGGGATCATGGCCCCTTGACCGTGCAGACGTCAGCAGGCCTTAAGTTGTTGGACTTTCAGTTTAATGGCTGGGGAAACAAACACCCGCATCAGCTGGATAACGCCATCACGGTTGCTTTGCATCAGCAGGGCGCCTTTCCTGGGGCCACGCTTGAAGCGCAGAACTGGATACTCGAAGGTGGCTCTATAGAGGTGGACGGGCAAGGTACCTTGCTCACCACGAGCGCGTGCCTGCTCAACGCCAACCGCAACGCGGATCTCTCCCGTGAGGAGATTGAATCACGCTTAAAAGCGGCCTTTGGCGTACGTAAAATCAATTGGCTGAACCACGGCTATTTGCAAGGGGATGATACCGACAGCCATATTGATACGCTGGCGCGCCTGTGCCCGAACAATACCATCGTCTATGTTCAGTGTGACGACCCCCGAGACGAACATTACGCTGAGCTACAGGCCATGGAAGCCGAGCTGGCGGCGCTGACATGCGCCGATGGTGAAGCGTATCGGCTTATTCCTTTGCCGTGGCCCGGCCCCGTATACAGCGATAGCGACGACGAACGGCGCTTGCCGGCCACCTATGCCAATTTTCTAATTATCAACGACGCCGTGCTGGTGCCCCAGTACGATCGTCTGACCGATGAAGACGCGTTGGAGCAAGTGGCGCAGGCCTTTCCCGGTTACGACATAGTGGGCATTCCCAGCCAAACCCTGATCGAGCAGGGCGGCAGCTTACATTGTATTACCATGCAGATTCCCGAGGGGGTACTTTACCGTCATGACTGAATTATCCGTCGGCTTGGTTCAGCAGGCTTGCACCGCTGATCTTGAGCACAACATGGCCACCAGCGTCGCCGCCATTCGCGAACTGGCCGCCCAGGGGGCGCGCCTGATCGTGCTGCAAGAATTGCATCGAAGTGAATATTTCTGCAAAGAAGAAGACCCCGCGATCTTCGACTTAGCGGAAACCATTCCCGGCCCCTCCACCGACTGTTTGGGCGCGCTGGCCAAAGAGTTGAATGTAGTGATTGTGGCGTCACTGTTTGAGTGCCGGGCGCCCGGCCTGTACCACAACACCGCCGTGGTATTGGAGAGCGACGGCACCATTGCGGGCCAGTACCGCAAGATGCATATTCCCGATGACCCGGGTTTTTATGAAAAATTTTATTTCGCCCCTGGGGATACGGGATTTGAGCCCATTACCACTTCCGTGGGCAAACTGGGTGTATTGGTGTGCTGGGATCAGTGGTTCCCCGAGGCAGCCCGACTGATGGCCATGGCGGGCGCGGAATTGTTGATATACCCCACCGCCATTGGTTGGGACAGAGAAGACGACGCTGAGGAACAGGAACGTCAGAGGCAGGCGTGGGTGACCATTCAACGCTCCCACGCCATCGCCAACGGCGTCCCGGTGCTGTCGGTCAATCGGGTCGGTTATGAAGAAGGGCCATCGGGGCGCGAGAGCGTTGATTTCTGGGGCACCAGCTTCGTTGCCGGGCCGCAGGGCGAAATCCTTTACTGCGCCGGTACCGACGCCCCTGAGAACGTTTTGGTAAAAATAGATTTGAGCCGCACTACAGCGGTGCGCCGGATTTGGCCCTATTTGCGTGATAGGCGCGTAGATCACTATGGTGATCTGCTCAAGCTGTATCGGGACTGATCGGGCGGTTTAACCCAACAGTCTCGAGCTCAGTCCCAGGTTTTTTATTACGAACAGGAGTTTTGTTTTATGTCGTTCCCCAAAATCGGCAATCTGGCCCCAGCGTTTAGCCTGAAAAATCAAAATGGCGAAACCGTCAGTTTGAAAGACTTTAGAGGTGAGAAGAATGTGGTGCTGTATTTCTACCCGAAGGCGTCGACGCCGGGTTGCACCACTCAGGCCTGTGGTCTGCGCGACGCCATGGGTGAGCTGGAGAAGTTGGATACGGTGGTGTTAGGGGTCAGCCCTGATCTGCCGCCTGCGCTGCAGCGGTTTATCGAGAAGCAAAACCTCAATTTCGATTTGTTATCAGACCCAGACCATGCGGTGGCGGACAAATACGGCGCCTGGGGCCCGAAAAAATTCATGGGGCGGGAGTATGAGGGCATCCTGCGGAC
>DAHVRW010000239.1 GCA_027322215.1 Marinimicrobium sp. | reverse complement strand
ACGATGCGCGCGATCCCAGCCGGTGCGGATCTTCAGTGTGACCGGCACACGCACGGCACCGACGACCGCCTCGAGTATCCGGCCGACCAGTCCCTCGTCCGTGAGCAGTGCCGAGCCACAGAGCTTGCCGCAGACCTTCTTGGCCGGGCAGCCCATATTGATGTCGATGATCTGCGCGCCGCGATCCACGGCGAGCCGGGCCGCCTCGGCGAGGACCCTGGGCTCGGCGCCGGCGAGCTGCACCGCCCGGGGCTCGGGCTCCCCGGCATGATCCAACCGGTGGCGTGACTTGCTCGAGCTCCACAGCCGTGCCTCGGAAGTCAACATCTCCGATACGGCGAGCGCCGCGCCGAGCCGGCGGCAGAGGATACGGAACGGGCGATCGGTGATGCCGGCCATGGGCGCGAGCACGGCCCGGCCGGGCAGTGTGTACGGTCCGATTCCCGGCATCCGGCCGTCGCGCAGCTCACCGGCCATGCGCGCAGATCACCGAGCCGTCCTCCGGCAGGCACGCGTCGATTTCGAAGCCGAAGGTCTGCGCGCCGGGGCTGACGAAGACTACCCGGGCGTCGACGCGCCCTCCGGGCGGCAGCAGCGCTGGAGAGGGCACGGAGGGCAGGTAGTCGCGCGGCGGCACGTCGCGGGCCGCGATCGGACGGCCGAAGCGGTCCTGCAGGGTCACTCTGAGCAGCGGCAGAGGCTGCGGTCGTGGCGCGAGGTTGGCGATGCTGGCGCGCACCGTGATCTCGCGGGTGTTCGTGCCGCTCACCGTCGCGCCCAGCTGGCGGGCCTCGTAGGCTCGCACATCCCAGTGCGGTGCGAGTTCGATGCCCAGCACGCCGTACGCGGTA
>DAHVRW010000238.1 GCA_027322215.1 Marinimicrobium sp. | reverse complement strand
GGACCTCGCGTATTTTGCGGCACAACGTGCATTGAAGAACGCCGGGGTCAAACCCGATCGGATCGATCTGGTCATTACTGCTACTGCAACTCCGGACATGCTCCTGCCTTCTACGGCATGCCTCGTTCAGGGAAGGCTGGGTATGAGGAATGTTCCTGCATTCGACCTGAATGCCGTTTGCAGCGGATTTATCTATGGCCTGGCCGCTGCCGATGCATTCATACGTTCAGGCGCTTATAAAACCGTACTGCTTATAGGGGTTGACACGATCACAAAGTTCACGAATTACAAGGACCGCTCAACCTGTATAATCTTCGGGGACGGTGCAGGAGCCGTCGTGCTCCAAGCTGCCAGGGGAAAGAAAGGTATCCTTGGTTCGCAGCTATACGCCGATGGTACCAAATGGGATTACATCCATGTTCCCGGAGGCGGCTCAAGAATTCCATCATATGCTGCTGCCCCAAAGGATTATTTTATGATCATGAAGGGACATGACACCTTCAGGGTTGCCGTCAGGGGGCTTGAGCAGGCCATTATTGCCCTGCTCAGGCAAGCCCACATTTCCGTGCGAGATATCGACATCATCATACCGCATCAGGCGAACATAAGGATTATAGAGGCACTCGCAATTAAACTGCGTTATCCCATGGAAAAGATATTCGTTAATATCGATAAATACGGCAACACCTCGGCGGCATCCATACCCATTGCATTGCATGAGGCGGTCGCAGCAAAAAGAATACGAGACAACGATCTTATCCTTTTTGCGGCATTCGGCAGCGGTCTAACCTGGGGTGCAAGCCTGGTCAAATGGTGATACCCGGCACCTTTCATATTTTTTTATTATGTGTTTA
>DAHVRW010000237.1 GCA_027322215.1 Marinimicrobium sp. | reverse complement strand
GGAGGACGGCGCCTACCAGCTCAAGACCATCGCGCGCAGCCTGATCCAGGCGTTCGAGCGCTACTACATCACCATCGCGGCGCTGACCAAGAACGGCCCGCACACGCTCACCGGGGCCGAGCTCGAGAACGCCTGCACGCTCACCGCGCAGCGGCTCAGCCTGCTCAACGAGCTGTCGGCGCCGGAGTTTTTCGACAAGGCGCTGTTCCGCGGCTTCATCCAGAAACTGCGCGAGCAGGGCGCGGTGCGCAGCAACGCCGAGAACAAGCTGGAGTTCGATGCCGAGCTCGCCGCCGTGGTGCGCGATGCGCGCCTGATTCTCTCGCGTGGCGTGCGCGAGACGGTGCTGAAAATCGTCCCCGGCAGCGAGCCCGCGGCAAGCGCCGCAAGCGGCGACTGATATCGAATGTGCATTCAACAAGACAAGATTCTTCGAGCGAACGGCCAGGTCGTTTTGGCTCGTCATCCCCGCGCAGGCACGGCCAGGCCGTTTTGGCTCGTCATCCCCGCGCAGGCGGGGATCCATCGCTTGCTGAAGTCACTGGATCCCCGCCTGCGCGGGGATGACGAAAGACAGGGGAGGCATGACGCCGCGTCACCAGAGCCCCGGCACGAAGCGCCACGTGCGTGCGCGATACGCCGCGTACTCGGGCCAGCGCGCCAGCAACAGACGTTCCTCCAATGCGGCCTTGGCATTGAGCACCAGCAGCAGCGCCAGCACGATCAACACGCGCCACGCGCCGCCGGCGCAATCCGCCCAACCCGCCGCGCCCAGCAGCACGGTGACGTACATCGGATGCCGCACCCAGCGATACGGCCCGGTGGTGACCAGATGCCCGACTGCACGCGGCTGCGG
>DAHVRW010000236.1 GCA_027322215.1 Marinimicrobium sp. | reverse complement strand
GGTGGTACTCGGCGCGCTGCGGCACGCCATACAACGCATCGACCTCGGGAAACAATCGCGCCAGCGCACCGCTGTCACGCAGCACGCGCACGAACGCCGATGGCTGCGGCTCGGCCAACGCCTTGCGTGTCTCCACCCACACGCGCTCGGACACCAGATGATCGGCCTCGCCGCTGGCCACCATCTGCCGCATCAGCGTCATGGTTTCATCGGCGACGCGAAAGCCCAGCGGCGCGAAGCGCGCGGCGAAACGCGCCACGCGCAGCAGGCGCACCGGGTCTTCGACGAAGGCCGGCGAGACGTGGCGCAGCAGCCGCGCAGCGAGGTCGCGCCGGCCGTCGTAGGGATCGATCACGCGCCCCTGCGCATCCTCGGCCATGGCGTTGATGGTCAGGTCGCGGCGCGCCAGATCCTGCTCCAGCGTCACCTCGGGCGCGGCGTGAAAGGCAAAACCGTGATAGCCGTGACCCTGCTTGCGCTCGGTGCGCGCCAGCGCGTGCTCGGCCGCGGTATCCGGGTGCAGGAACACCGGGAAGTCCTTGCCCACCGGCTTGAACCCGGCGTCGAGCAGCGCTTGCGGAGTAGCGCCGACGACCACGTAATCGCGATCGCCGCCGCTGCGACCGAGCAGGCGATCGCGCACGGCGCCGCCGACGAGGTACACGGCAAAGGGCAGGGGTATGTCCATGCGCATAGCCTATGCGTGCTGCCGCCCGCGCGTCGAACGAAACCTTGCGCGCGCGGCATTATCATCGTGTTTGTGCAACCGGAGATCACGATGCAGGCGCTGCCGCTGGGTCCGCTGGTGTTGCCGTGGGGACCGGCGCTGGTGCTGGTCGGCTATGTCGTGGCCGCGCTG
>DAHVRW010000235.1 GCA_027322215.1 Marinimicrobium sp. | reverse complement strand
ACGCACATCTCGCACTACCAGCTCACCCTGGAGCCGGGCACGCCGTTCGCGCGCACGCCGCCGCCACTGCCCGACAGCGATGCCGCGTGGCGCATGCAGGAGGCCTGTCAGGCGCGCCTGGCCGCAGCCGGCTACGTGCAATACGAGGTCTCGGCCTACGCTCTGCCCAACCGGCAGGCGCAGCACAACTGTATCTACTGGACCTTCGGCGATTACCTCGGCCTTGGCGCCGGCGCCCACGCCAAACTGAGCTTCGGTGAAGGCCGCATCCTGCGCCGTGCCAAGCGCAAGAATCCCGCGCTGTACATGGCGCATGCCGCGTCCGCCAAACGTCTCGAATCCAGCGCCATGATCACGCGCGCCGAACTGCCGTTCGAGTTCATGCTCAACGCGCTGCGCCTGAACGAGGGCGTGGCAGCCGCCAGTTTCGCCGCGCGCACCGGTCTGACGCTAGACGACATCGCCGCGTCGCTGACGCGAGCGCGCCGCGAGGGTCTGCTGGCGGAGGACGCCGACATCCTGCGCGCCACGCCGCTGGGCCTGCGCTATCTCAACGATCTGCTGCAGCGCTTTCTGCCATGAGTGCAACCTGGATCAGCCTGCATTGCCCGTATTGCGGCGAGACCTTCGAGGCGCCGATCGAGGCCGAGGCCGACGAGTCGCAGGTCATCGACTGCGCCGTCTGCTGCCGGCCGATCCACCTGCGCGCGCGCGGCCATGACGATCATCAGCCACAACGCGAGGACGACTGATCCGGCGCTGTGACAGCGACCCCCGCGTCGCGTACACTGCGCGTCCTCGAGGTGTCCCGCGCGAGTGCAGCACTTGCGCGCGGGGTGAAACGGGAAGCCGGTGCAATTCCGG
>DAHVRW010000234.1 GCA_027322215.1 Marinimicrobium sp. | reverse complement strand
CCGCGAGGTCAGCAACCGCGGCGCCAGCAACGGCGGCATCGAGAACATCTTCGAGTCCGGCTTCCGCGAATTCGCCCGCCAGCGCCAGCGCAAGAGCCATGATGCGCGCAGCGTGATCGAGAGCTCCGAGCGCGCCATGCGCGTAGCCGGCTCGCGCGAAATCGGTCTGCTCGAACGGAATCTGGAGTTTCTCGCCAACGTCGGTTCGATCAGCCCCTACGTGGGTCTGTTCGCCGCGATTCCGGCGCAATGGATGTACAACCGGTTCGCCACCAAGGTCGAGCGTATCGCCTCGCATTACGAGGTGTTCCAGGAGGAGTTTTCCTCGGTGCTGCAGCGGCAGATCCAGACCGACGACGCGGCCTGAGCGGAGCAGCCGTCATGCGAACCACCGGGCGCCAGAAGCGCTACAAGCTGAAATCCGAGATCAACGTGGTGCCCTACATCGACGTGATGCTGGTGCTGCTGATCATCTTCATGGTCACCACGCCGATGCTCAATTCCAGCGTCGACGTGCAGCTGCCGCAGGCCGACGCGAAGTCGCTGCAGCAGAAAAAGGATCCGGTGCTGGTATCGGTGACCCAGGACGGACAGCTCTACCTCACGCTCAGCGGCGCCAAGAAGGAGCTGGTCGACGAGGACACGCTGAAGGCGAAGGTGCATGCCTTCGTGCAGGTCAACCCCGAGGTCAACGTGCTGGTCGGTGGCGACCAGCGCGGCAGCTACGGCGGCGTGTTCAAGGTGCTGGCCGACCTGCAGCAGGCCGGCGTGTCCAAGGTGGGCCTGATGGGTCAGCCGGGCGATTCGAGCCAGGGCAAGAGCACGTCCAATGGACGAAAGTAAGGCGACGCCGAAGGCGGTCGTGCTCT
>DAHVRW010000233.1 GCA_027322215.1 Marinimicrobium sp. | reverse complement strand
CGAGTGCTACGGATACGGAGGATTCAAGCCTGCAAGTATAGTCACTGGGTTCCCGCGTGAACAACATGTCCGCAGGGTGCTGACATTCTTGAGCTGTGCCGGTCGCGATCGCCGGACTCCTCCGCCTTCCGTGCGGTGCCATGATTTGCCCCATGATTGCGGTGAGACATGCGGCCCCGTGCATGCCAGCTGGCTGATGGCAAGTCCCAGACGCGGGCCAGCAGGATTGGTGATATGACCTGCGGCCGACTATACTGGCAGTGTTGTATCAGCTTCCTCGGGGGTGTTCTGGCTTCGACGGGGGTAGTGAGACGACTTGGTGCATGCCGAGGGGGCAGCTTTCCTCGTAAATCCAGCAGCAAACTTCTAGTTGCCAACGACGACAACTACGCTCTCGCCGCTTAAGGCGTAAGCCCCGAACCCACTTGTGCTCGTGCTCGTCGGTGTAGGGTCATTATCACGGGATCGCCGAAGACTGCCGCCTGGCGGTACTAGGTCAAATCAATCAGGCTGGTTCCGCGGTGCGCTTTGCCCATCGTGCTTGTCGCGGAACGAGATCGAACGGTGAGCTAAGCATGTAGATCCGGGCGTTGAACGCTCTCGGACGCGGGTTCGACTCCCGCCACCTCCACCAATACAACGTCCAGTGACGTCCAACCAAGGCCGGAAACCCTAGCGATAGCAAAGGTTCCGGCCTTTTTCTTGTCCGCTGCTGTCCGGGAACGTCCATTGAAATCTACCGTCTGACGGCGGTAGATTTGACGGGAGGTGCAGCTACTACCAAAGGGGTTACCGTCATGTTGACCGATACCGGCATCCGCAAGGCCAAGGCTACCGACAAGCCTCAGAAGCTCGCCGATGGCGCTGGCA
>DAHVRW010000232.1 GCA_027322215.1 Marinimicrobium sp. | reverse complement strand
ATCAGATATTGGACACCCTGGAAACCATGGCCCACGAATCCGAACACGAACACGACAGCGGCCGCGGACTGGCGCTGGAGACCGCCAAGCCCGAGGTGGCGCGCCCGCCGCTGTTCCAGGTGCTGCTGCTGAATGACGACTTCACCCCGATGGATTTTGTAGTCGAAGTGCTGCGCGGTTTTTTCAACCTGACGCAAGAGCAGGCGGTGCAAGTGATGCTGCACGTCCACACGCGAGGCAAGGGCGTATGCGGCGTGTTCACCCGCGAGGTAGCCGAGACCAAGGTAACCCACGTCAATGAATATGCGCGCTCGCATCAGCACCCGCTGTTATGCACTATGGAAAAGCTCTGAGCGACCCCATTTTGTGTTCATCGCGGCGCTGCAGGCCGCTCAACTTTGCAAGTGGAGATGATCCGGATGTTCAGCAAGGATCTCGAAGTCACCATCGGCCATTGCTACAAGCAGGCCCGTGAACAGCGCCACGAATTCATGACGGTGGAGCACCTGCTGCTGGCGCTGACTGAAAACCAGTCGGCGCTGGGTGCGCTGCGTGCTTGCGGCGTGGATCTTGCGCGGCTGTCGAGCGAACTCGAACGCATCATCACCGAGACGGTGCCAGTGCTGCCGCAGGGCGACGAGCGCGACACTCAGCCCACGCTGGGTTTCCAGCGCGTGCTGCAGCGGGCCGTGTATCACGTGCAGTCCTCGGGGCGGAAGGAAGTCACCGGCGCGAACGTGCTGGTGGCGATCTTTGGCGAGAAGGATTCGCACGCGGTGTATTTCATGCACCAGCAGGAAATCTCGCGGCTCGACGTGGTCAACTACATCTCGCACGGCATCGCCAAGATCGGCGACGATGCCGCTGCCAGCCTGCCCGG
>DAHVRW010000231.1 GCA_027322215.1 Marinimicrobium sp. | reverse complement strand
GCTGTCCGAGCCGGCTTCGCAGCTGGCACGGGCCACCCATGCGGTGGCGCAGCAGAAACAGGCCGCCTGAGTCCGGTTCGCAACACTCATCAACCATTCAATCCGTTTCCAGGAGTCAAGTCTCATGTCGTTCACCAACGAGCAGATCATCGATGCCATCTCCAGCAAGTCGCTGGTTGAAGTGATGGAGCTGGTCAAGGCCATGGAAGAGAAGTTCGGCGTTTCCGCTGCAGCGCCTGTCGCCGTAGCCGCCGCGCAGGCTGGCGGTGCCGCCGCTGCGCCCGCCGAAGAGAAGACCGAGTTCACCATCGTCCTCAAGGCCGCTGGCGAGAAAAAGGTCGAGGTCATCAAGGTGGTCCGTGCGATCACCGGCTTGGGTTTGAAAGAAGCCAAAGACCTGGTCGAAGGCGCACCGAAGGAAGTCAAGGATGCGGTTTCCAAGGCCGACGCCGAAAAGTTTAAGAAAGAGCTCGAAGCGGCTGGCGCCAGCGTCGAAGTCAAGTAAGCGGCGCTTGCGCCGCGGCTTGACCGAAGCGTTGCCGAGGCTGGGGGCGCAAGCCCCCGGCCTTTGCCTGTTGTCAGCAGCACGTGGCCGCAAGGTCACGACGTGAGCCGCAAGTCGCAAGACGTTGGGCCGATTTGGACCGGCGCATTGCGATTTTCCGTTCCCGCTCCATCCGTATCCGTCGCGAGGGTGAGACCACGATGAGCACCTACTCGTTTACCGAGAAAAAGCGCATCCGCAAAGACTTCGGCAAGCGTCCGCCAGTCCTGGATGTTCCGAACCTGCTGCAGATCCAGACTGATTCCTACCGCGAATTCCTGCAGACTGGCGTGCGTGCTTCCGCGCGTCAGGAACACGGTCTGCACGCCGCGCTGAAGTCCGTAT
>DAHVRW010000230.1 GCA_027322215.1 Marinimicrobium sp. | reverse complement strand
TTACATCGACGGCCAGATCGCGCTGGCGCGCGGTGCCGCCGCCGCGGCGCAGGGCGATTTCGAGCGTGCGCTGGGCTTCGACGTGCGTCCCGGCTTTGCCGCCGAGGCCGCCGCGCAACTGGGCTCGGCGGGTCATCCGCGCCGTGCGCTGGCGCTGCTCGATCGCTACCGGCAAGTCGCCGCGCAAGCGCCTGCGCCCGGCCTCGGCATGGGCATGATCCACGCCTGGGTGCTGCGCGAGCAGGACTACTGGCCACGCGAACTGGCGCACCTGCGCGCGGCGCTTGCAGCCGCTGCCGCGCGGCCCGATGTCGATGTGCATTCAACCCAATGAGATTCTTCGAGCGAACCGTCAGGTCGTTTTGGCTCGTCAGCCTCGCGCAAGTCGGCCCGTCATCCCCGCGCTCCCACGACGCGTCATCTCCGCGCTCCCACAGTCGTCATCCCCGCGAAGGCGGGGATCCATCGCTTGCTGAAGTCACTGGATCCCCGCCTTCGCGGGGATGACGAAAGGAAGGGACATGCCCCGCGCGTTCCGCCTGCGCGGGGACAGGCTCTGCGCGGGGATGACGAAAGGCAGGGGCATGCCACGCGCCCCGTCTGCGCGGGGGCAGGCTCTGCGCGGGAATGACGAAAGCGACACGGCCATGTGTCCGATGGCAGCGCAAGCGCTCGCGATCGGCGCGTGCCGCATGGCACACTTGAGTCCACACACGCCTGCTCGCGTACTGGTATCCGGAGCCCCGCCTTGAGTTCGCACAACAACCTGCGCCAGCGCCTGACCCCGTTCCTGTTTCCGCTGTTCATGCTGCTGACGCTGGCGGTGTACTGGCCGGGTTTGTACGGCGGCTACACCTTCGACGACTACCCCAACATCGTCGACAACAGCGCG
>DAHVRW010000022.1 GCA_027322215.1 Marinimicrobium sp. | reverse complement strand
CGAAGCCAGCACGGTGGACCAGCTGCAAGAGGGCGACTTGGGGCCGGAGCAACATGGCGTCATCATTACGCACTTCGGCACTCAGGTGTTGGTGGAGGCCGGGGGCGTTAGCAAGCGCTGTTACTTTCGCACCAACTTGGGTTCGCTGGTGGCGGGAGATCAGGTTGTCTGGCGCGATGGTAACCCTTACGGGGTGGTGGTGGCCGTGTTGCCCCGCCAATCCGCGCTGATGCGCCCGGACCCTTACGGCGACCTGAAAACCGTGGCCGCCAACATTGACCGTTTGGCCATTGTGGTGGCGCCCTACCCCGAGCCGCAGCTAAATTCGATTGACCGTTATTTGGTGGCGGCGGAAGCCAGCGATATACCCCCAGTTATTGTGATCAACAAAACCGACAGCATTGACGAGCAGAGCCGGCCGTTCTTTGACACCGTCGAAGCGCTGTACCCAAGCCTAGGCTACCAAGTGTTGCGCGTGTCCACTCACACAGGTGAGGGTCTGGATGCGCTGGCCGTTTATTTATCCCAGTACACCAGCGCGTTTGTGGGTCAGTCGGGTGTGGGCAAATCGTCGCTGGCCAATGCGTTGCTGCCCGGCATTAACCTGCGCGTGGGCGCGCTTTCAGAGCGAAACACCGGAAGCCACACCACCACGAATGCGCGTTTGTTTCACTTTCCCCAAGGCGGCCACCTGATCGACTCGCCGGGCATTCGCGAGTTCGGCCTGTGGCACATGAGCGAAGAGGATGTTATCGACGCATTTGTCGAGTTTCGCCCCTTTCTGGGCCGCTGCAAATTTCGCGACTGCAGCCACGAGCACGAGCCCGAGTGCGCGCTACGCGACGCGCTGGAAGAAGGTAAGATCCACGCCAGCCGCATGGCCAGTTATCGCCAGATTATTTCGGCCACATCCACAAACAAATAAATAAATTGTGATCTTGCACAGCGTGCTTTTTTCGACGCAATGCTTTTCGGAGCAACGCTATTTGAAGTGACGCTATTCAAGATGACGCCTTGGAAGGTAAGCTATACTCCGTTTTTAGGCTTAATTTGGAAAAGGACGCAGTTATGGTTTCACTTCCGTTGCTTCTTGAGCCGGACGAACTGGCGCTGTTATTGGAGAACCCGCCAGAGCACCTTCAGTTGGTGGATCTGTGCGCCGAACAGACGTATAACAGTGGACACATTCAGGGCGCGTTGCACATTCCGCCGCAGATGCTGATGAGCAACATCCCCCCAGCTCCGGGTCGAATTCCCACCGTGGAACAATTAACACGTCTGTTTTCATTTTTGGGTTATACACCAGAATCCCATTTTGTGGTGTACGACGACGAAGGCGGCGGTTGGGCGGGTCGTTTTATCTGGACTCTGGATGCCATCGGTCACGAGAAATATTCCTATCTCAACGGCGGTTTGCAGGCGTGGAAAAATGCCAACCTGCCACTGACCGACGAGGTTCCCCAAGTCACGCCGACTCAGCCAGACATCAGCATCAATGCCGATAAACTGATTGAGATACCCGACATAATGGCTAAGTTAGGCGACCCCAACTTCGCTATTTGGGACGCACGCAGCGCAGCCGAATATCGCGGCGAACGGGCGGCGGCTCCGAAGGCGGGCCACATTCCGGGCGCCATCCATTGTGAGTGGACCGAGTTGATGGATCACAAAAATGGGCTGCGTATTCGTCCGGACGCCAGAGAATACCTGGCTGCAAAAGGGCTGACGGTTGATAAGGAAATCGTCACGCACTGCCAGAGTCATCACCGCTCGGGCTTTACCTACTTGGTGGGCAAAGCTCTAGGCCTGAACGTTGAGGCCTACCACGGCTCTTGGGCGGAATGGGGAAATCATCCAGACACGCCAGTAGAGACTGGGAGTTAATGGCTCCCGGTTTTTTTAGAGGTTGGTCCAGGGGAATTCGGAATAAAACAACGGCTTGGCAACGTCGTAAGTAAGCTCCCGGGCCGCACCAATCGCGGCGCCCCCGCCATTTTCCGTAACTATTCCCGACAGCCGTGCGAACTTCTCAGAGTGGCACCGCGGAGAACGGGGTAGTGACTCCCGGACTGTCGCTGACAGGACGTCAGCGTCAAGCCCCCAGGGACGGGTTTACGGCGTGTCCGGGAGTCACTACCCCGTTCGCAGCACTCGTTCAAAGCTCCGAAAACCCACGTGATAACAACAGCCCTACTTCAGCTTGTCCCCCTTCCATTGCACGCGGTAAAGATCGTGGCGTCGGTCCTTCAGGTTTTGCACCGTACCGCTGTTGCGCGCCATGATAAGTGACTCAGGGCGCAAGTCCGCAAAGGCCACGGTTTCCACGTTGGGTGTGGTATCGGCGGCGATACCGTCCCGGGCAAAGGGAAAGTCGCACGGTGTCAGAATGCAGCTTTGGGCGTACTGAATATCCATGTTGGAAACGTTGGGCAGATTGCCCACATTGCCGGACATGACCACATAAAACTGGTTTTCCACCGCCCGAGCCTGACAGCAATAGCGCACGCGCAAATAGCTTTGGCGCTCGTCGGTGCAAAAGGGCACGAATAAAATTTGCACGCCCTGGTCGGCCAGGTGCCTGGCCAGCTCGGGGAACTCCGCGTCGTAGCAAATCAGTACGCCGATGGGCCCACAGTCGGTGTCGATGGCCGACAGGGTGCTGCCGCCTTCGATGTTCCACCAATAACGCTCGTTGGGCGTGGGGTGGATTTTCGGCTGCTCAAAAGTGCGCCCATCGCGCAAAAAGATATAGGAAATATTCTCAATGCGCCCGTCCCCTACCCGGGTCGGGTGCGAGCCAGCGATGATATTGACGTTATAACTGAGCGCCAGATCCCGAAAGGATTCTTTGAGCTGTGGCGTGTATTTGGTAAGCGCTTCAATGGATTCATAGGGTGACAGCGCCTGATCTTCGATGGACAACAACTGCAGCGTCATCAACTCTGGGAACACCACAAAGTCGCTTTGATAATCTGCCACCACGTTGACGAAATATTCAACGTACTTAATGAACTCCCCGAAGGAAGTCACTTTGCGCTGCATATACTGCACCGTGGCCATGCGTACCACGTCGGGCATACGCACGCCGTATTTTTTAATGGGCTTTTCGTCTTCCTGGGGCACTTTCGGGTTATACCACACCAAGTGCGCCGCATAGTTCAATGATTCCCGATCATCGTCCAGGTATTCGGGAAGAACGCCAATGACCTCAAAGCCATTGCGCAGCTGAAAGGAAAGTACCGGGTCTTTCATTTTTTTGTTAACGACCTGGTCGATGTAATTTTCCACGGTGCCGCACTTTTTCAACCGTTTGTGCAAATTCGGCAGGCGCCCGGCAAACACGACGCCTTTCAATTCCAACGACTGGCACAATTTCTTGCGCTCGTTATACAGGCGCTGCCCGATGCGGTAACCGCGATACGCATCGTCGATGCACACTTCCATGCCGTAGAGCCAGTCGCCGTGTATATCATGGCGCGAGGCGTAGCCGTTGCCGGTGACTTCGCTCCAGGTGTGGGGCTTTAGTGCCACCTCGCCGCTGATGCGAAATGTGGCGCAGTAACCAACGAGAGCATCCCCGGCCATCACCACAATCTGCCCCTGGCGGAAGTTGTTGATCTGGCCCACGATGGCCGCCCGGGGGTACGTCTCCATGCCCAGCGGCTTATATACCCGCGCCGCCAGGTCCACGATGGCGGGCACATCCGCCAGAGTCGCGTTGCGTACGGTCAGGTGCACGCCCTGCCGGCTCAAACTGTTTTTGTCTTCCTCGGCCATAACAACCTCTGTTCGTCATTTAACGGCCACCGTGAAGCGGCTACCCGCGCAGTATAACTTGATCGAGCCTTCTTGCTGCCCGTCAAATCGCCACGCATTGCAACAACGCTCATGTCATGATCGGAGTGACAACCATTGTATTTGACGACCTTAAGATATATATTGATTGCATCTTTAGAGGAGCCATTCGTCATGCCTATCCCGTCCTCCCCCAACGCGCTACTGGCCCACCCGTTTCGCCCTTTCTTCCTGTTAGTGGGCGTCTATGGCGTGCTCATCGTATTAGCGTGGATGGCCTTTTTATTTGGTGGTTTGCCTCTGCCCCTGGGTTGGTCGCCGTTGCACTGGCACAGCCACGAAATGATATACGGCCTGGTGCCGGCGGCCATTGCCGGCTTTCTGCTTACCGCCATGACCAACTGGACCGGCGCACCGCCTTTAAACAATAAAGGGCTTCTGGCCCTGGTACTGCTGTGGATTGCGGGGCGTGCGGTGTTTTGGTTTGCGGGCTCATTGCCGATATTGTTGGTGTCCGCCGTGGATCTGGCGTTTTTGCCGGTCCTGGCCCTGTACGCCGGCACCATACTGGTGCGCTACAAAAATCGGCGCAACCTGGTGCTGATTGCGGTCCTGACCGCACTCGCCGTAGGCAATCTGCTCATGCACCTGGGCTTTGGTTTGGGGAAAACACAGCTCCTGAAGCTCGGCCAACACCTGGGAATGAATATCGTCGTATTGATTATGGTGGTGATTGCAGGCCGAATCACACCGGCCTTTACTGCCAACTGGCTACGCATTCACGGCGGCAATCCCGAGTGGGTCCGGCGCACCCCCTGGGTTAGCTATCTCGCCTTGGCCAGCGTTGCGCTATTGGCGTTGACGGACATGTGGGCGCCGGCGCCTGTTATCGGGGCGATAGCGCTGCTGGCGGGTCTGAGCAACGGTGTTCGTCTGTTCCTGTGGTCCGGCTGGCGAGCCGCGCGCGAGCCACTGCTGTGGATCCTGCATTTGGGTTATTTATGGATTGTGATTGGATTGCTGCTGCGCAGTGCCGCGGCGTTCAATCTCGATGTGGTCGATACCCTTTGGCAACACGCGTTGGGCGTCGGCGCAATGGGAACGCTGATTCTGGGCGTGATGACCCGGGTTGCCATGGGCCATACCGGCCGACCGTTGGGCCTGAGGCCCTTCGGCATTGTGATTTACGCGGCCATTACCCTCGCGGTCATCGTACGCCTGTTAGTGGCCGCGCAAATGATGCATTACTCGATAGGCATTAATCTGTCGGCGCTGAGCTGGATTCTGGCATTCGCACTTTTTGTGGTACTTTACTGGCCGATTCTCAGCACCCCACGGGCCGATGGCCGACCAGGTTAAGCCCAGGAATTCTTCATGCGTATTACCCGTTACACCGACTACTCTCTGCGCGTATTGATGTATCTCGCCAACAAGGGCGAGACATTAAGCACCATCGCCGAGATCGCCGCCAGTTACGATATTTCCCGAAACCATTTAATGAAAGTGGTCCAGGAGCTAAACAGTAAGGGCTATTTAATTGCCACCCGTGGTAAAAACGGCGGCCTGCGCCTTAAGGGCAAACCCGAGGACATCAATGTGGGCGCGCTCGTTCGGGAGACCGAACAGGACCTGGATCTGGTGGAGTGTTTTGGAAGCAACAACCAGTGCGTCATTACGCCGGTGTGCCAGTTAAGGCGGGCACTGGCCGAAGCTTTGGATGCTTTTTTTGCTAAGCTGGATGAATACACGCTGGCCGATTTGCTGCCTCAGGAAAAAGCCGCGGAAATGGTGCAGTTGTTGCGGATTGTGAGTAATTAGTTAGGGGGCATGTCCCGGTCTTACTTTTGTGTTGGTGATGCTCGGGATGTGGGTGTTTATGATAAAAGCCATGGATTCCCGTCCCCGATCGGAGTCGAGGATGACGTTCCTTCGCGGGAATGACGAGGTCTTAGGACTTTTCTTCCCACCCTCGCGGAAATGAAAGGTTGTTAGGGTTTTGTTAGTGGATGGTGGACTGTTCGAGTCGTTGCACTTCGCCCAACCACTCCAGTGGCTGTTGGCGATAAAAGCCCGCTAAAAGCGTGTACACCTCGGGATATAGCCGCTGCAAAAGATCGGGCTGGGTAAAAAAATATTCACTCACCACCGCGAAGAACTCCGCGGGATTGGTGCTGGCATAGGGATCGATTGGCGACTCTCCCCATTGCACCTGGTGGTTTACGTCCTCAAACGCGGCCGTCATAACTCGCGTCCAACGCCGGTACTGGGTTTCATTGGGCAACAGAGGGGCGCCGTTCATAGAGCCATCGTAGCCGTCGATCTGGTGCGCGTATTCGTGGATGACCAGGTTATGCCCATCCAGCCGGCGCAAGTCCTGCTCAATATCACTCCAGGATAAAATCACCCGCCCCTGCTGCCAGGACTCGCCCAGCATGATGTGCCGCTGTCGCGACACCAGACCCAACTCATCGGTTAACTCTCCCTCGCGCACAAATGCATCTGGATAAAGCAATACAGTGGGAAAGGATGCCAGTTGATCCTGGCTGATATTGCGATAGAGCAACGCCGCCTGGGCGAGCGTTAGCAAACGCATGGTTTCCGTCACTTCCAAACCGTTGCATCCGTAAAACTCGGTGTTGGCCATCATGATCTGCAATTGACGCTGCAACGCAAAGCGGACGTCAACCGGCAGGTATCGGTACAGCAGCCAGCGCTCGCGTAGCACTAAACGCCACTGGCGCGGAAACGGCTGCGCGGCCAGCGCTTGGCGGTGGCGTCGACGCCGAATCGGTGCGTACACCATGGCGGCGATAATCAGTATCGCCACCAAGAAAACCAGATATAACGCCAAACCGCTGCTCCGGGTTGATGGGGTTTTTGAGGCGTCGCACCGCCCTGTGCCCAACCATCACTTCTGCGCGATTGAAAACGAAAGCCCATCGCCGTTCATAAGATTCCGCATGCGCAATCCTTGCGCGCTACGGTTAGTTGTTGGGGCAAAACGCGCCGATTCAAGCAGCCCGCCGCCTTTGGCGCGTCCCGCGCCTTGCTGGCACCCTCCTGGCTATGTCAGGCTATGCCGGACTATGACTATGTAGGTAAGCCCATAGGGAAATTTTCTGCGGAGGGCGTGCTGTGTTCGACTACCTGGTGGCGCTGGAAGGGCCCTTTTGGTCAGTGGTGGTGATTGTCGCGGCCGTGATTGTCGGCTTGCTGGCCCACTGTGTGCTCGTTCGTTTAATGTCGCGGGCGGTACGCCGCCACGCCTTGCACGACTCTATTATTGGCCATCTCTGCGCCCCCCTGCGCGTACTGTCCCCCCTATTGTCAGTACAGCTCAGCCTCCCACTGGAGCGCGTCAACCTGAGCGATGCGACCATCGATTTTTTGCACTTGATGCTAAGCACCGCGTTGATTTTAACCTCCGCCTGGCTGCTGGTCCGCGCTACTTCGGTTTTTCGGGATTGGGCGTTGCTGCAGTACGACATCAAGGTCAGCGATAATTTAAAAGCGCGCAAAGTGGTCACGCAAGTGGACATAGTGCGAAAGATTTTAATCGTGATTGTCGTACTGTTTTCCGGCGCCGCGGCGCTGATGAATTTTGAAAATTTCCGGCAGGTGGGCGCGGGCCTGTTGGCATCCGCCGGGGTAGCCGGTCTGGTTGTGGGCTTTGCCGCTCAGCGGACCCTTGCCAACATTCTGGCCGGTTTTCAAATCGCGCTCTCCCAGCCAATTCGAATGGATGATGTGGTGATTGTGGAAGGCGAATGGGGGCGCATTGAAGAAATTACCCTCACCTATGTGGTGGTCGCCATTTGGGATTTACGCCGCCTTGTGCTGCCGATCAGCTATTTTATCGAACAACCTTTTGAAAACTGGACTCGTCAGTCAGCGAGCATTTTGGGCACGGTGTACCTCCATGTGGATTACACCGCGCCCATCGAACCCATACGTCAATATCTGGCCCAGGCTCTGGAGGAGTCCGAGTTTTGGGATGGCGCTGTCTGTCGCCTGCATGTCACCGAGTCCGGTGCCCGAACCGTGGAACTGAGGGCGCTTATGAGCGCCGCCAGCTCGGGCGATGCATGGGAGCTGCGCTGCGAAGTGCGAGAGAAGCTTATCGCCTTCGTTCAACAACACCACTTCGAGGCACTGCCCAGGGTCCGTACCGACATTGCGGCCAATGACCAGCCACCGCTTAAATAACTTTTGAATAACCGATCAGATTGGAGCGCGTGAGGTATTCATCAAACACCATACAAATACGCCGAATCAATAAGCGGCCGCTGTTGTGGACCTGAATGCCGTGCTCGCTTAAATTCAACAGCCCATCCTCTATCATAGGCTCCAGCTGGCGTAACTCGTCCGCGAATTTTGTGCGAGCATCAACGCCGAAGCGTTGCTCCAGCTGGGCAAAGTCCAACTGAAAATGACAGATCAGCTGATTGATCACCCACTGCCTCAGCCGATCCTCGGCGCTTAGGGTAAAACCGCGCACAGAGGGCCTCTGACCCTTGTCAATAATGTCTTGATAGTCTTCGATGCCCTTGGCGTTTTGCAAGTAGACATCGCCAAAAGAGCTGATGGAGGAAACCCCAAAGCCGATTAGATCGCAATGCCCATGGGTGGAATAACCTTGAAAGTTTCTCTGCAGCTCGCCCGCTTGTTGCGCTTTCACCAGGCTATCTTCGGGCTTGGCAAAATGGTCCATGCCGATGTAAACGTAACCGGCCGCCTGAAGCCGTTCAATCGCCATATGCAATATCGCTAACTTCTCCGCCGCCGAGGGCAGTTCGTGCTCATGAATCAAGCGCTGGCTTTTAAACAGGTGCGGCATATGGGCGTAATTGAACAGGGACAATCGATCCGGCGACAGCTCAATCACCTGGTCAAGGGTCTCACGGACACTGGCTAACGTTTGCAAGGGTAAGCCGTAAATTAAATCCATACTGATGGAGCGATACTCCTGCTGGCGCAGCGCGTTGACGAGACTGCTCACCTCCTCGACACTGTTATAGCGATTAACGGCTTTTTGTACCCGTGGGTTAAAATCCTGCACCCCCATACTCACCCGATTGAAACCCAGGTTGCGCAAATGCCCCATGGTGGCGGCGGATACTTTGCCCGGGTGAATCTCCACCGAGTACTCAACCTCATCGTCAGCACCTAAATTGAAATGCCCCCGAGTAGTGTCCATCAACCAGGTCATCTCGTCATCGCTGATATAAGTGGGGGTACCACCACCCCAGTGCAGCTGGGTGACCGGTCGGCGGGTATCAAAAAGCTGCGCCTGCAGCGCCAACTCTTTGCCGATTCTTTCCAGATAGGGCATAGCCCGGTCGGTGTTATTGGTCACCACCTTGTTGCAGCCACAGTAAAAACACAAGGTGGCGCAAAACGGAATATGAAAATACAGCGACAGCGGTCGGCCTGAGCGATTACTTTGATCCACGGCCGCATGAAATTCCTGATCGGAAAATGAATCGCGAAATTGCGGTGCCGTTGGGTAAGAGGTGTAGCGCGGGCCGGAAAGGTCGTATTGGGCGATTAAGTCCTGATCCCATTGCAATGGATCGGTAAATAAGGGAGCGGTAAATAAAGACATCGTTGAGTTCACCTCGGCGGGCCCTGCCCGCGGTTCGTCGCTTATCTGGCGTGCCGCCATCTGTCCTGCGCAACACCAGTACGTATAAAAAATCTAACCCGGGCCATTTCCTCGGTCCCGGGCGCCGAATATGCTAAGTTAGGGGTATTCCTTTATTAACGAGCTTCGGTGATCCGTGCGTCCATCGTCCCTGGTTATTCGCATCAGTCTCGCCCTGGTGGGCATTGTCGCCCTGGCCGCTGTGACCATGGTGACCACCTATTGGATTTCCGACCAAGCGGACAATGATGCCTACGCCATCAACGCCGCTGGCGCTCTGCGCATGCATACCTACCGGCTGGCCTTGCTTAGCCAATCCGACGCGCCAGAGCCGGCCGTGCAGGCCGCTCGCGAAGCCTATGACCAAGCCTGGCAGGACCCGGTATTTGCTCAGGTAACCCACGGCAGCCCCGCCTTGGTCCAACAACTGGAACAGGCCCGAGAGTATTCGCAGAAGATTGTCGTCGGCCCGCCGGGCCCCGATGCGCAAGTGCTTCTGGATGAGCAGGTAGCGCGCATCGATCAGCTGGTGAGCGGTATTCAAAGCCACGCTGAACGCAACGGACAGCGGTTGCGCCTGGTGCAGGTTCTGGCCCTGTTTTCGGTACTCGGACTGGCCGCCATCGTCATCCACTGGCTGCGCACTCAGGTCGCTCAACCTCTGTCGGAGCTGACCAACCTGGCCGCCACTGTCGGCAAGGGCGACTTTTCCGGACGCGCAACAACTACTCAAATGAATGAATTGGGTGTGCTGGCCCAGACGTTTAACCATATGAGCGATGCCATTGCGCAAACACACGGTCAAATGGAGCAACGCATCGCGGCGCAAACCGAAGAGCTGCAGCGCAGCAATACCGCTTTGCGATTTCTCTACGATACCGCCAAGGCCATTCTCGAACACGAGGGCGACCAGATCGATTATCAGCCGATCATGACGCGGCTGGCTGAACTGGTCCAAGCCGATGACATTGAGCTGTGCCTGATTACCGAAACCGGCGATGCGCCCTATTTGCAGGTGTTGCCGGAACATAGCGTTCATGACGTCTGTGTGCTGCGTAATTGCGACGATTGCCTGCACGGCGAACTGCTGACAAGCACCACCGGCCCTGACCAATCGCCAATTTTCCGTTACAGCTTTCCCATGGTTCGCGAGCAGCAGCACTACGGCGTATTGGTGTGCCGCACGCCGGTTGGCACCACACTGGATGATTGGCAACAACAATTGATCGAGTCGGTGGCCGACCAATTGGCCCTGGCTCTGAGCCTGCAAGCGGAAGAAGACAACGCCCGGCGCTTGACCCTGGTTCACGAGCGCACCGTCATCGCCCGGGAGCTGCATGACTCGTTGGCCCAGGCGCTGTCGTATTTGAAAATTCAGGTCACAAGACTCAATCGCGCCCTGGCCAAGGACGACAAGGCAACCCTCCAGGACGTATCCAACGAGCTCCAGGAAGGCCTGAACTCCGCCTACCGACAGCTGCGCGAGCTGCTGACGACCTTCCGGCTGAAAGTGGATGTACCGGGATTTGCGAACGCCTTGCAAAGCAGCATCAAACAGTTGGATGAACAAACATCCATGACGCTGCATTGCCAGTACCAGCTGGACAACGTGCCGCTCACCCCGAACGAAGAGGTGCATCTGCTGCAGATCGTGCGCGAAGCCACTCAAAACGCGATCCGGCACAGCGGCGGGGAAAATGTGCACATCAACCTCTACCAAAACAGCGACAAAACCATTCACCTGAACATTGAAGACGACGGCAGCGGCATGCCCGACAACCCCGAAAAACTCAACCACTACGGCCTGGCCATCATGCAAGAGCGTGGCAGAAACCTTGGCGGTACTTTGAGCATTGAAAACACCGCCACAGGCGGTGCCGGGGTTTACTTCACCTTTACTCCCGAGTACGTGCGCCAACAGAATGTCTTTGCCCGAGAGAGCACTCATAGCGCCAAGGCGGACCTGGGACCGCGCACATAACGCCAGACATTTGCCACCCCGCACAGCGCGTAGAACAGCGCAAAACCGGCCAGCGCCTGCACACCTTTACCCCGCTCCAACTGTTCGGCCAGAGTGAGACAGATATAAAACACGCCAAAAGCCGCCATGGCCGACAGCCAAACCCAGGCCGTGGACGAGGCCACCGCCTCCACGTCCCGCGCCAGCGCCGATTGAGCCACCCCGGCGGCCACAAACAGCAGGGCAAACCCAAGCATAAAACCGGAAAAGTAGCGCGCCGGCTGGGCCGAGCCCTGGGCTTGGTAGACCCAATACGCCGCAGCCACCGAGGCCGCCACCATAATCACAATACAGATCTGGGTGGTAAGCGCCCCACCCCAGCGAGCTGAACCCCAGGTGCCCAACGGACGCACCAGAATTCCCAATAGCGGCAGCATCCAGGCGTAAACAAACACACCCGGATACCCCGGCGCGGCAGAGCCCACAAACAGCCGCTCCACGGTTAGCGGGAACGCCGCCGCCAACCCCAGGAAGCTTCCCTGGCTCATCACCCACAGCAAGGCCAACACCCAGGTATCGACACGCCGCAAATGGTCGAGTGACGGGGTCTGACGACCACCGCGTGCCGACAACAGCATTGGCGCCAGCGCAATCGCGATCAATACAGCCAACAAGAGCTCTTTGGGCGGGACCAGGCCGCTGCCCCCGGCGCTGGAGGGCAAAACCAGCCACGCGCCCAGGGCTGCTAGCGTTAAGCCAAAGAAAAATGCGCGATAAAAATACCACCCCGATCGAACGGCGACTGGCACCGAGACGCGCCAGCTACCGCGTCGCTGATGACGTAACCAAAATGCCAATAACAAAACCGTTATCACGCCCCAAAACGCGCCACTCCAGGCCAACCACAAGTCCGTGCCCGGCGCCAAACGCGCAAAGAAATGACTGGTCCACAGCACAGATACGACGCCCTGGCTCGGCAGTGGTAGCAGCACTAAGAGCGGCAGCACCAGCAACCCCATCACTATGCCCCAGTGCCCCACGGCCATAAGCAGCGCCGCATCGCTCGCACCCACACGGCGTTGGCCGCGAGAGTGGGGGCGCAACTGGTGTACCAAAGCCGAACTGGCGCCAGCGCCGGCCCCGCATAACAACGCAAGCCCTTGCCATTGCCACACAGGCGCCACGACTTGGCTTAGCAACCAGGTTAACCCAACGGAAAGCAGCAATAAGGTGAACAGGCTCCACCCCAACATGACGCTATATTCGCCCGACTCTTCGCGCCGGGCGGGGTGCGCACCCAAACTCAGGGTCAGACCGACGCAACCGGCACCCAAACCGCTGATGGCCAATAGCGAGAACCGCTCCATAAAGGCCAGCCCGGCACCCACATGGTGTAAATGCACCGCCACTAACGTCCAACAAAACCACAGGCCGAAACCGGCGAAGTGAACCCCGGCCACAAACCACAAGGGCAAAGACTGGACGCCACAATCCGACGCAAGCGCCGACGATTGATAATCGCTTTGTCTCAGCCGGATACGTTCCGTGGTTGGCATAAACGAACCCATTCGGTTTCTGGTCCGTCCACTATGCCCCCGGCCGGGTTGGCTCACAATGAACCAATGGGGATACCCCCCTCCCCCAAAAGGGGTAGTTACCGCCGTGCTCCGGCACCGATTTTTCGGGCCGCGGCACCTGGCAAACTTGCCAAAGCCGCACCTGGCATCGACAATGCCAGCAAGGGTTTACTCGGTGTTTAGCGGTTGTTTGTGGGCGGACGCCCGGTGAGCGAACCACGCTTAACAGACCGCTAACCAGTCGCGCGGACCGATATCGACTTTGGTGTCGGATGAGTAAATACCCCCCATTTGGAGGATTCGTTTTGGAAAGCCCAGAAAAAAATAATACCGCCAGTGTCATGCTGGTGGACGATCACCCCTTATTGCGCAAAGGCTTGCGACAACTAATAGAGCTGACCGATAACCTCGAAGTCGTGGCCGAAGCCGGCAATGGTGCGGATGCGGTTCGTCTGGGAAGCGAACTGGACCCGGATTTGATTTTGCTGGACCTGAACATGCAGGGTATGGACGGACTGGAAACCTTAACCCAGCTGCGCGCCGCCGAGGTTACGTCGCGTATCGTCATGCTCACCGTCTCCGACGCCGACGAGGACGTTATCGAAGCGGTTACCCTCGGTGCCGATGGCTACCTGCTCAAGGACATGGAGCCCGAGCAGTTGTTAGAACAAATCGAACGCGCCCTGCAGGGCAAGATGGTCATGAGCGATGCCGTGACCCATGCATTAGCACTTGCGCTGCGCCAACCCCAGCAAAGCGCTTCCAACAAAATGGCCAGCCTGACCGCTCGTGAAGCGGAAGTACTCAATCTCATCGCCCAAGGTCTGAGCAATAAGCTCATCGCCCGCGAGCTGGATATTTCGGATGGCACCGTCAAAGTACATGTCAAACACCTGCTGAAGAAACTCGGCTTGCGCTCGCGGGTAGAAGCAGCGGTGTGGATGGTCAACCAGGAGCAACGATGACCACCTGCGACCGTGAACCCACATTGCTACCCATGGCCGAAGCCATCGCGCGGATGAGCACCACCATTACGCCGGTGACGGCCACGGAAACCCAGCCTCTGACACAGTTGCTGGACCGGGTGCTGGCCCAACCGGTGCACGCACAGCTTGCTGTGCCCGGCCACGACAACGCCGCCATGGATGGTTACGCTCTGCGTGCCGCCGATGGCGATGCGCCTCGAGAGCTCGTCGGCCAGGCTCTGGCCGGTCATCCCTTTGAGGGCGAGATTAAGCCTGGGCAATGTGTGCGTATCACCACCGGCGCGATGCTGCCTGCCGGTGCCGATACAGTAATCATGCAGGAGAATACCCGCACTGATGCCCAACAGGTATGGCCCATTCAAACGCCCCGAGCGGGCGACAATATTCGCCGCGCCGGCGAAGACATCGCCCCTGGCAGTCAGGTATTGCCTAAAGGCCACCGAGTGGGCCCCGTGGATGTCGCACTATTAGCCTCGGTCGGCATCGCCAAGGCCTGGGTCTACCGCCGCCTCAAAGTCGCGATCCTTTCCACTGGCGACGAATTGGTCGCGCCGGGCGCGCCCCTGGCACCGGGCCAGCTCTACGACAGCAATCGCTTTGGCATCGCAGCGGTGTTACAGCGGTTGAATGTGCAGGTGATTGATTTGGGTTTAATCGCCGACGATCCCGCCGCCATTCACCTGGCTCTGCAACGGGCCAGCGAACAGGCGGACGTGGTGATCAGCAGTGGCGGCGTCTCGGTGGGTGAAGCCGATCATGTGAAGGATGTACTAACGGATCTGGGGCAAATTAACTTTTGGAAAGTGGCGATTAAGCCCGGCAAACCCTTCGCGTTTGGCACTCTGGGCGATGCGTTTTTTTTCGGGCTGCCCGGCAATCCGGTCTCGGCCATGGTCACACTGCATCAATTGGCAATGCCGGTGCTACGCACCATGGCCGGAGAACATATACAAAACGCCGACACCTTTCAGGTCAAAAGCGCCAGTAAATATCGCAAGCGCCCCGGGCGGCTGGATTTCCAACGGGCGACGCTGAGCGAACAAGACGGCCAATGCACCGTCAGTCGAAACGGCCCACAGGGCTCGGGCGTGCTGACGTCCTTCCGCGGCGCCAATTGCTATGTGGTTCTCGAGCAAGAGCGCGGCAGCGTTGAAGAAGAAGAGTTTGTTACGGTGCTGCCGTTCGATCGGTTTATCCGCTAGCGGACCATTGAAAACGCCACGCGTCTCGTGCGCTGCTGCGTATACCATCGGGCGAACAAAGCGATAACCAATAAACGCTCGGCCGCATCGCCCCAGTAATACATCCACTGAGCCGCCACTTGAATTTCCTCCAGACTGTGGGGGCTGCCCCGCGGCCAACCGAAACCATACATGAGCTTGGCCAACAAGGCGTGACTGGCAATCGACAGCCACAGAACACCCAGCCGGGTCCTTAACGGGTAACGCCTGATACCCGGATCAGGCCCCGCCAGGATCGCCCAGGTAAAAAGATAACCGGCCGCCAAAAAATGCACATGCAACCAATAATAGAGGACGCTGTAGTGGAGACTTGCCGCGTATAGAGGGGTTAGATACAACACGTACATGGCACCGACGTTCAACACCGTTGCCACCCATGGCGACGACACCAATTGGAGCGTCGTGCTGTGCAGAAAACGGCTGATCGAACGCCCGGTTGTTTTGGGCACGCTGCGTAGCAAAAGCGAGATCGGTCTTGCAAGCACTAAGCCCAAAGGCGCCAGCATACCAATCAGCAAGTGCTGCAACATATGTCCGCGAAAGTCCCGATGGGCATACTCCATGGTCGTCGGCCATACCGCCACCATCAGCACGCCTATACCCAACCAGAACGACAGGCTACGCCAACTGTTCCAACGTTTTCCCTGCTGACGCTGCCGTGCAGCGGCAAGGCTATAAGCACACCCCGCGCCAAGCAAAAGCACGAGCGCCCCGAGAGAGAATGAGACGGACGACGAGGATGCGTGAGCCATGCCATCCATCCTATGCGAGCCTCAACCAAGCGGTACTGAAGGCATGTTCAATTTGGCCCGGCGCCAGAGCCACAAGCCGATACCTAACAGCAGCAAAGCCGACAGATTCCACACAAGATCGTAGGGGAGAATATTGACGCCGTAACGGATCTGGTGAATGCCGAGCACTTTGTGGCTGACGATGCCATCGAATAACTGGAAGCCGCCCATGCCGATAACAAATCCCGCCCAGCCCCAGCTGACTACCAGCGCCGTATCGTGACGTAAGCTCAACAGGCGGCGCAAAACGGGCGGCACTAATCCCACAGGGCGGGGAGATTGATGGTGGTCAAACTGACCGGGGGAACCTGGCGCACCGGGCGGAACTCGTCCTCGCGGGTATCGCGGACGAAACTGCCAAAAAAGGCCTTGCCGGATGCCGATACCAGAGACTGCACCCGCGGCTGGTCACGATGTTTGCTCTGGTGAGTAACCAGGGCAACTTCCTGGTTTGCCAATTGCACAAAACAACCCGGCGGGAAAGGCCCCAACACATCACCCAGAGCATCAACCACGTCGCTCTGCGCCACGCTTTGATCGGCTTGCTGCAGAGTCATAAGCGCGGCGCCCGGCTGCGATCGCTCTCGATATCCCCGACGGCCGATCAACGCGGTGTAGGCTTCGCATGTGGCGAGTACCCGCGCCTCGAGCAACACCTCCGGCCCGCTTTTCAGTTCGGGGCTGGCATGGGCCTGGAGAATAATTTGCAGCCAGAGAGGGTCATCAATATCGGCCGTCTGAAGCGCTTCGACGGTTCGCATGGGGTGTTTATCAATAATGGCGCGCTGCTCCGGCGTTAGGGCCGTTTTCAAACTGTTTAGCTTGTCCTGGTAAGGAAGCAGTGCCAACTTGGCGGTAAGCGCCGCCGCGATCAGTCTATTGATTTGCTCCGGAGCCAAGGCCAGGTGTCGACCCATCAAAGCGCACAGTAAAGCACAGCATAGGTTTTGCTCCAGCGCGTTGGCATCGCCGCTGTACAGATGAATCAGTGCCAAGCTGGCGTCGGCGTCGGCCTGGGATAAACGCTCCAGATGCTCGGCCAGATCTCGCAGCCTCTGCTGCGCCGCATTGCGCTTGGCAACAGCGTCCAGCGCTTTTTCCAGTCGCTCAAGCAACAGGGGCCATTCAATGAGTGGTCGGGGTTTTTCGTTATGGGCCAGGTCGCCAGCGTTGTGGCGGCCGCCTTCAGAAACTGGGGGGTGATAGCCGCGCTCAAGCAGTCGCTCCAACTGCGCCTGGCTTTCAATGATGTGCCCTTGCTTAAGCAGCAGCTGGCCCTCGCGATCAAATACAGGCCAGGCCAGCGGGCGGCCAACGCGGACCGCCGATCGGCTGAGTTTGGTTAGCTCGGTCATACCGGCACCCTATGGACAGTCCTGGTTGCGGCATTGCGGACGGCAATGATGGTCCTTGCCCAGCGGATTTGCACGCTCTGGGGCAACCTCAATAATCCTGGCGTTTAATGTTCACCGCTCGGTGGTATGTGTTATCGCGGTGCTGTCTGTTATCGCAGTGCTATCTGTTATCGCTGTGCTAGGCGCTATCGCGGCGCGCACGGGCTTCGTGCTCGCTTTGTACTCACTTCGCGCTCACTGACTGCGCTCACTGTAAGTATAGTTGTGGCGCGTAATTAGTCAAAACGTCGATGGACGTGTACAGGCAGGCTCATTCAGCCAGCCGGCACACCAAAAGATCGCGGCCAAGGGTTCCAAGTCCATGAACCCAGCATGGAGCATAACCGGGCTCTGAAAACTCAGCCCCAACGGCATAAACATCCGGTTGTACCACCAGAGGGCGGATGTGGGATGCTTCTGCCGCTGGCCCCCGGAATCCCGGATTAGAATTATTTGAGGTAGCCGGTCCGTGGCAGACACTTAGGGTTGTTTAGCGGACGGTTAGCCGCATTTAGAGGCGCCACAGTTCAAACAGGTGCGGCAGCCATCCATCATAATCACCGCTTTGGTGTGGCACTTAAGGCACAGCTCCGCCGTAGCGGGAAACTCGCCGGTGTCGGCTTGCAGCTGATTCTTGGCGTCGTACTCCTGGCGCTTTTGCTCCAGCACTTCACGCTGCGCCTCGGACAGGGATTCGTCCTCGATCAAGCCGATGCTTTTCATATGAGCTTCAATGGCATCGCCGATCTCGGCCACCAGCGAAGGCATAAAGCGCCCTCCGGATTTAAAGTAACCGCCTTGGGGATCGAACACGGCCTTGAGCTCTTCCACCAAGAAGGTCACGTCGCCGCCTTTGCGGAACACTGCGGAGATAACCCGCGTCAACGCCACCACCCACTGGAAGTGTTCCAGGTTCTTGGAGTTGATGAAAATCTCAAACGGCCGACGCACTTCATGATCGGTGCCGGGGTTGAGAATCACATCGTTAATGGTGATGTACAGAGCATGGTCCGACAGGGGCGTTTTGATTTTATACGTCGCGCCCTGGAGCAGCTCCGGCCGCTCCAGTTTTTCATGCATCTGCTCAATAGCGGGCACTTTCTCTTCCGGCTGTTTAATGGAAAACCCGGTAATTTTCTTGTCGATGACCTTTGCGTTCACGAGATTCCTCCTAAAACTTGCCGTAGTAGCCTTCTTTCATGGCTTCATAGAGATTGGCTGCAGTATGGGTTTCACCGTCATACTCCACCTCTTCATGCCCCTTGAGCTCCACCTTTGAGCCATCTTCCAACTCAAACACGTAGACGGTGTTTTCAAGGTCCTGCTGTTTGACCAACACCCCCTGGAAAGCTTCCGGGTTAAATCTAAAGGTGGTGCAACCTTTCAGACCTTTTTCATGGGCGTACAAATAGATATCTTTAAACTTCTCGTACGGAATATCCGTGGGTACATTAATGGTTTTTGAGATGGACGAATCCACCCACTTTTGGGCGGCCGCCTGCACATCCACGTGTTGCTCTGGTGTAATCTGGTCACTGACCACGAAATAATCGGGCAGCCCGGTTTCGCCCGGCGCCGGATAAGGCTTCGCAGTGGGATCAACCAGCTGGCGATACTTCAGCAACTCGAACGAATAGACGTCGACCTTTTCCTTACTTTTGCGTCCGCTGCGAATCACGTTGCGCGCGTAATGGTGCGCAAAGCTGGGCTCAATACCGTTGCTGGCGTTGTTGGCCAGCGACAGAGAAATCGTACCGGTGGGCGCGATGGAGCTGTGGTGTGTGAAGCGGCTACCGTGCTCGGCGATGGCTTCAATCAGCTCGGGATCTTCTTCCGCCAGCTGCTGCATGTAACGGCTGTAACGGGCCAAAAGCACTTTGCCCGGCACCTTATCGCCCAGCTTGTACTGCTCCGCCAGCGCGGGGCGCTTGGCCAACAGGGTCGGCGTCACTTCAAAGGTCTGCTCCATAATCGGCGCCGCACCCTTTTCTTTCGCCAGCGCCAAACCTTCACGCCACCCGGTCAGTGCCAGCTCTTTGGCCACCTGTTCGGTAAAGGCGATCGAGGCTGGGCTGCCGTAGGGAATGGTGAGCATCGCCAGCGCCGAGCCCAGGCCCAAAAAGCCCATGCCGTGCCGACGTTTGTTTTCAATTTCCCGCCGCTGCTCTTCCAGGGCCAGGCCATTGACCTCAACCACGTTATCCAGCATTCGGGTAAATATGGCCACCAGCTTGCGAAACTTCTCCCAGTCAAACTCCGCCTGATCAGTGAACGGGTTTACCACGCACTTGGTCAAGTTGACGGAACCCAGCAAGCAGCTTCCGTAGGGCGGCAGGGGCTGTTCGCCGCAGGGATTAGTGGCCCGAATTTCTTCACAGAACCAGTTGTTATTCCAATCGTTAACCTGGTCGATAAGAATGAAGCCCGGCTCGGCAAAGTCGTAGGTGGACGTCATGATCTGATTCCACAGCTGACGTGCGGGAATCTTTTTGTACACCTTGCAGGCTACTTCGCCCTGCTCGTTGCGCACGTAGTCGCCTTCCAGGTGATCGAGCCGGCGCCAGACCACTTTTTCGCGGTCATCCAGGGATACCGGATCCCGCTCCTGATCGCGTGTGCTCAGCGGGAACGACAGCTTCCAGGTGGCGTCGGATTTGACCGCCTGAATAAAATCTTCGGTAATCAGCAACGACAAGTTGAACTGGCGCAGGCGACCGGCCTCGCGCTTGGCGCGAATAAATTCGCTGACGTCCGGGTGATGCACGTCGAAGGTGGCCATCTGTGCACCGCGGCGACCGCCTGCCGAGGAGATGGTGAAACACATCTTGTCGAAAATATCCATGAACGACAGCGGCCCCGAAGTAGTGGCCCCCGCGCCCGCCACGTAGGCGCCTTTGGGGCGCAACGTGGAGAATTCGTAGCCGATGCCGCAGCCGGCCTTGAGGGTCAGCCCCGCTTCGACGTTTTTGTGCAAAATATCTTGCATGGAATCCACAATGGTGCCGGATACCGTGCAGTTGATGGTGGAGGTGGCGGGCTTGTATTCGTTAGCACCGGCGTTAGCGGTGATGCGACCGGCCGGTATGGCACCGTTTTCCAGCGCCCAGAGAAACTGCTTACGCCAATGCGCCTTCTGTTTGGGCTCCAGCTCCGCCAGGGCGTCGGCCACTCGCTCCCAAGTACCGCTGACGGTCTTGTCAATATTCTCGCCCAGGTGGTCTTTGAGGCGGTATTTCTGGTCCCAGATGTCCCAGGAGGCCTCCTGCAGCGCGTCTAATTCTAAGGTCGGCTGTTGGGCCGGGGTATCACTTTTGGATCTACTCATTGCGGAAGACTCCTTTGTCTAAGAGGCCCGACAGATCAGCAGGCTATGGCCGAAGCTCAAATGATGCTCGGACTCTATCTGTAAACCGGAGGCGCTGATCAACGGCGCAAACTCCCGGTAGGAATACATACGGCTGCTGCCGTTGGCAACACTGGTAAAGTACAGCGACGTAGCGTTAAGGCTAAGCGAAGCCGCACTGAATTGCTGGCGATCGGAAAACGGTTCGAGGATGTACACGCGAGCCTCGGGGCTCATGCTCTTAACCACTTTTCGCAATATAGCTTTGATGTTTTCGGGCGAAAAACAATCCAGAAACTGACTCATCCAAATCGCATCGCAGCCGCTCGGAAACTGGTTGTTTTCCTCAAGCACGTCCATGGGGCAAAAGCGGACGCGCTCAGTCAGACCGTGGTCATTAATCTTGTCCCGCGCCAGGTTTATCTGGCCGGGAAGGTCCACCAAGGTCACGTGAACGTCAGAGTCGTAATTTAGGCACTTCAGGCTCCAGCGCCCGGTATTAGCTCCGATGTCCATCAACCGTTGCACCGGCCGCTGAAACACGACGGGCAACAGGGTATCGAATACCTGATCGGAATAATAATGGTCAAAGCGGAACCAGCTGGAGCGTGCTGGCTCCGGCAGGGCCGACAGCCCTTGGTAGACGTTGTCCCAGTCGCCCAGTGTGTGCAGGCCCGCGGGCCGACCCTCCAGCAGCGAATCTTGCAAAAATGGCAGAGCCTGGTAGCAAATGTCGCGAACAAAATCCATATTCACCCGGGTCATGGTGTCGTCCATGAGAAAATAGCCCACGTCCTCCAGCACCAGACGCTCGCCCTCATAGCGCATAATTTCCGCGTCCACCGCCAGTTCAGTGAGCACCGAAACGGCGTAGCTGGATAATTCGGAGGCCTGGCTGAGCTCGTCGGGCGTGAGGCCCTTCTGCGAAGCCCGCGCCAGAAGCGCCAACAGCCCCGTGTCCCGAAGCACTACGGTGGCATAAAAAATAACCGGTGCGAAGGCAATATGCTGGGCCTTTGAGCGCGCTTTTACCGCTGCTGTGGAGCCCGCGCGGCGTCTGCGTTTATGTCCGGGCGCAGTTTTTTCTAGCGACATTATGATGCTCCTCAGCGCTCGCCCAACGAAGATTCAGTCCTGGATGCCCCGGGACAGCACGGTTGGGCAAACCGGGTAGCATTGTATCAATTGCCGACAGGTCCTGCACACAGTTTGACCTCTAAATCGACGCCCATACCCGGCCCCTTAAAGCGACTTTTATGCCCACCCCTTATGGCACGCGGGTTTGCGTCACCCGGCCGATTAAAACACGGCAGAGACAACAGCCGAAAAGGGTCGTGCCGCCGCGAGGGCCATTTGAGCAACGTGGTTGTGGAGCTTCAAAACAACGGAATTAGGGGGTTTGCGCCGACCGGCAGAAGCCGCTCTGCCTCACCCGTCGGAACAGATAAGACAGACCGGCCCTTAGCCGTGAGATTTAGATCAAACCAAAGGCCAGCATGGCGTCCGCCACACGTTTGAAGCTGGCGATGTTCGCGCCGTAGGCGTAGTTGCCCGGTGCGCCGAACTCTTCGGCGGTGCGCTGGCAGTCCGCGTGGATGTTGCGCATGATCTCCCGCAAGCGGGTCTCGGTGTATTCGAAGGACCAGGCATCCCGGCTGGCGTTTTGCTGCATCTCTAAAGCCGAGGTGGCAACACCTCCAGCGTTAGCCGCCTTGCCTGGGCCAAACGCAATACCCGCCTCATGGAACACTTTGACAGCGTCCGGGGTGGTGGGCATGTTGGCGCCTTCGGCCACGGCAATAACGCCGTTGGCCACCAGGGTGCGCGCGGCATCGGCGTCCAGCTCATTCTGAGTGGCGCAGGGCAAGGCCACATCGCAGGGAATACTCCAGATATTGCCGCCTTCCATGTACTGGGCGTCTTTATGCTCGTCGGCGTATTCTTTGATGCGCTTGCGCTCTACTTCTTTCAAGCGCTGGATGGTATCCAGATGGATGCCATCTTTGTGGTAAATCACCCCGGAGGAGTCCGAGCAGGCGACCACTTTCGCACCCAGGATCTGCAACTGTTGCATGGCGTAAAGCGCCACGTTGCCTGAGCCGGACACCACACAGGTTTGCCCTTGCAGATCCATTTTACGCGCCTTGAGCATGGCCTCAGTAAAAAACACTGTGCCGTAGCCGGTGGCCTCTTTACGCACCAGAGCGCCGCCCCAACTGGGGCTTTTGCCCGTCAGCACACCGGACTCATAACGGTTGGTGATGCGCTTGTACTGCCCGAACAGGTAACCAACCTCCCGGGCCCCTACGCCGATATCCCCAGCGGGTACGTCGGTCATTTCGCCGATGTGCCGGTAGAGCTCGGTCATGAAGCTTTGGCAGAAGCGCATCATCTCGGAGTCTGACTTGCCCTTGGGGTCAAAGTCCGAGCCGCCTTTACCACTGCCGATGGGCAGGCCGGTCAAGGCGTTTTTGAAAGTCTGCTGGAAAGCGAGAAACTTGATAGTGCCGATCAACACCGAGGGGTGAAAGCGCAGGCCGCCTTTGTAGGGCCCCAGGGCGCTGTTAAAGCCCACGCGGAAGCCGCGGTTAATGTGCACTTCGCCTTTATCGTCTTGCCACGGGACCCGGAAAATAATCTGCCGCTCCGGCTCGCAGATGCGTTCAATTATTTTATGCTCGGCGTAATGGGGGTACCTACGAAGCACCGGCTCCAAGGTCTCGATAACTTCCTTGACCGCCTGGTGAAATTCAGCTTCGCCGGGATTACGATTAACGACCTCCTCGTAAATTGCCCCAATGCGCTGTCGATTATTCGGCATGAACGCCCTCCTCGTTATTGAAAAAAACTGCGAAGGTGCTTACGCAGCTTCGCAGTTTGGGTAGTGCCTGTTTGTTTTGCTTCCGGCGGCTTTAGTGGCGATCTGCCCCACTGGTGCCGCGCGTGCCCATGGCTCCGGGCTCGCCTTGGTGGGCCAGCGCCATGGCGCTGTCAGACTCGGCATACGCCGGGGCGATTTTCTCGCCGAGCTGGCCGGAGCCGGATGATCCGGTCAAGATGCTGTCCCGCGTGGGCTCAGAGGGAAAATACAAACCCTTGACCACCTGCCAGGCAACCGCCAATGCACCAACAATAAATACTACGTCGCCAAAGGTGCGTATCCACCGCAGATTCACCAATAGGTCGGTCTGCATAAAGGATTCGCTGCGGGCGTACCACAGCCCTTCGGAAGCGCTGGCCACGAACTGGATTATACCAATAGGTAACAAGCTGGTGAACAACATCAGCGCCAAGCCACCATTCAACCACCAAAAAGCGGTTTTCATGAGCTTATCGTCAAACACCAGATGCGGACGAATATAGCGCAGAATCAAGAGACAGAAACCCAGCGCCAGGAACCCGTACACTCCAAACAGCGCTGCGTGGGCGTGCGTCGGAGTGGTGTTCAAACCCTGGATATAGTACAGCGCGATCGGAGGGTTGATCATAAAGCCCAGCACGCCGGCGCCAAGCATGTTCCAGAATGCCACGGCGACGAAGAATGTCAATGGCCATTTGATTCTCTGCATCCACACCGCGCGGGTTTTCAACCGCCAGTTTTCCCAGGCTTCGTAGCCCAATACCACCAGCGGTACCACCTCCAGCGCGCTGAAGGTAGCGCCCACAGCCATAACCGGTGTGGTGGTACCGGAGAAATACAGGTGGTGGAACGTACCCGGCACGCCGCCGAGCATAAACAGGGAGGCCGAAGCCAGGGTCGCGGCGGTGGCCATGGTGCGCGACACCAGCCCCATGCTGCAGAATATAAACGCGAGAGCGGCAGTGGCAAAAACTTCAAAGAAGCCTTCAACCCACAAGTGCACTACCCACCAGCGCCAGTATTCCATCACCGACAGGTGTGTGCGCTCGCCATAAAACAGCCCCGCACCATAGAACAGACCAATGGCGATTACCGAAGCCGCAAACAGAGCCAGCAGGTTTTTATCGCCAGGCTGACGCATGGCCGGTACGACGCCGCGCAACATAAGCCCCAGCCAGAACAAAATGCCCAGGTATTTACCAATTTGCCACAGCCGGCCCAGATCCACGTATTCGTAGCCTTGGTGCCCAAGCCAGAAGCTCCACTTTTCCGGCATCAGTTGGGCGATTGCGAAGAAGTTGCCGGCATAGGAGCCCACCACAACGACAATGAGCGCCCAAAACAAAATGTCGACACCGAGCTTTTGGAACCTGGGGTCCTTGCCGCCATTAATGATCGGTGCCAGAAACAGGCCAGCGGCCAGAAAGGCGGTGGCGATCCAGAACATAGCCGATTGAATATGCCAGGTACGAGCCAGGCTGTAGGGAAACAGCTCTGAGGTGTTAATGCCGTAAAAGCCCTGCCCCTCAAGGGTGTAGTGGGCGGTGAAACCACCCAGAAAGACCTGAAATACAAACAGCGCCACCACCACAAGCAGGTATTTTCCCAGCGCTTTCTGTGACGGCGTCAAGGTTATTGTGCTGATAGGGTCCTGCCCCGGTGCGGCCGGTTCGTCTTCATCGTGTCTGCGCAAAAACGCCCACCCCCACACCAAACCGCCGACGCCCAACACCAGCAAGATCACATTAATGATGGACCACACCACGTTTTCAGCCGTGGGCCGATTGTCGATCAGTGGCTCGTGTGGCCAATTGTTGGTGTAGGTGGCGGCTCCGGGCGAGCGCTCGGTGGACGCCGCCCAGGCCGTCCAGAAAAAGAACTCTGTCATCCGCTCGCGGCGCTCCGCGCTAGGAAGTGTTACCTCTTTCATGGCGTAGTTTTGGCGAGTGGTAGCCAGCTCCGGATCGCCGCCGAACAGACGGTCGTAATAATCCGCTGTTTGGGCCATGGCCTCGGCCCGACGCTCTGAAACCACCATGGTGCTGGAGTCGGACTGATAGGTGTTGGTTCGGTAGGCCACTTTTAGGTCGTAGAGCAAATTATTCTGGTCCCGCCCCTCCAGCTCACTAAACGGCAGGCCAAACTCCTCCTGTGCCGCCAATTCCAGCCAGGCGTCCAGCTCGCGGTGCAACCAGTCCGCGGTCCAGTCCGGCGCCTGGTAGGCGCCGTGCCCCCAGATGGAACCCAACTGCATACCGCCCACAGATTGCCAGGCGGTTTGCCCATCAAGTATCGATTCCTCGGTCATCAGCACCTTGCCGCCCTCAGTGACCACCTGGGCGGGGATGGGCGGTTTTTCCCGGTAGACCTCGGCCCCGTAATAGCCCAGCAGCCCAAAGGTGACTGCCAGGATCCCGATCAGGATCCACCATAGTTTCTTGTATTCACGCATTGCTGACCTCCGCTTCCCTACTCGGGAACGCACTGAATAGCGGCCCCGTTGGAGCCGGATTTACTGGGGTAAAGGCCAAGCGCTTTACCTCCAACGCTACACGCTCAAAAGATTCGTCTTAAAAGCATGTTTAGCGAAGTGTAATTCTCTACCATAAAGATGTAAACTATATTCATGTTATGCAACGTGAACGAAAATAACCCTTGCATTGGGAGCGCATCGTGGGTGTTTTATTCCGCATAGTCGCCGGAATCAGGGCTTTAAGAGTTACGCGCTTGTCATGGGCGTGCCTGGCTTGGGGCTGTATCGGCCTGGGCACCGCAGGGGTGGTGTTGCCGCTGCTACCCACCACGCCTTTTATTCTGGTGGCCGCATGGGCCGCGCCCAAGGCCTCACCGCGCCTGAACCACTGGCTGGATCACCACCCTGTTTTTGGCCCCAACCTTCACGCCTGGCGTACACAGCGCGCCGTCCCTCGCAAAGCGAAAGTAATCGCAATTTTGTTGCTGCTGAGCAGTTGGTGGCTATTGTTCTTTCTCGGAACGAACAAGGTGGTGCTGGGCGCGTTGGCCATTTTGTTTTCTGGCGTGACCTTATTTTTATTGACCCGGCCTGACGCAAGAGCGCGTGAAGGCCCAGCCGAATAAAAAACGCGGAACACAATGATTGGAATCGCGAGAGCGGGGTGTCGCCCAGCGGCGGGCCAGAGCGGGGTGAAAAGATAAAGAAATCGAACCTGGAGCGAAGCCGCGAAAAACCAGCAACACAAACGCTGGCGATGCAAACACTTCAGAGGCTAAGCCTTAGCCAGGAGTTAAAAAAACATCCCGGTTTCCAGCTGTGCCTCTTCACTCATCATATGGCGCGCCCAAGGCGGGTCAAATACCAGCCGCACCTGGCTGGACTTCACAAAAGGCACCTCCGCCAGACGGCGCTCCACATCCCCGACCAATACATCGCCCATACCACAGGCCGGCGCCGTCAACGTCATCTCCACATCCACATGCCCGCGCTCCTGGTCGATGTCCACCTGATACACCAAACCCAGGCTAACTATGTTCACCGGAATTTCAGGATCGTAGACCATGGATATCGCCTCCCACACCTGCTCTTCGCTGATGCGGCCATCGGCGGGCGGTTCAAATTCCTTTACGTTGGACGAGAGCCCAATGGCGTCCGCGTCTTTGCCTTCGATGCGGATTAGGTTGCCGTGGTAGAGCAAAGTAAAGCTGGCACCCAGCGCTTGAGTAATCACTGCCTCCGCACCGGGCGGAATCAATAACTCGTCACCGGACGGAACCATCGTCGACATACATTCGCGCTCGAACACCACCTCCATTCCCTGCACATTCTG
>DAHVRW010000229.1 GCA_027322215.1 Marinimicrobium sp. | reverse complement strand
ACCACCTGCAGGGTCACCGTCGGCGCGGGCCCCGCCTTGGCCCGCGACGGACGCGCCCGTTTGCCGGCGGGCGCCGCCGGGGTCGGAGCGGTGGGCGGCGGTGCGAGAAAGCGGGTGTAGCCCTGCTTTTCCAGCAGCGTGCGGACCTCGCTCTCCTGAAAGCTCTGCGGCACCGTCACCGGAAAGGTGAGCAGCAGTCGTGGATCGGCCGCGGCCGCGGCGCGTTCGATGAGATCGGCGTGGATGCTCGCAGCGGTGTCACGCCGCACCGGCCGACCGCAGTGCTGACAGTACAGCGACGCGGCCCGCGCGAACAACAGCTTCAGATGATCGTTGAGTTCGGTCATCGTGCCCACGGTCGAGCGCGAAGTGCGCACCGGATTGGTCTGGTCGATGGCGATGGCAGGCGGGATGCCGGCGATCGCATCGACCTGTGGTTTGTCCATGCGGTCGAGAAACTGGCGCGCGTAGGGGGAGAACGTCTCGACATAACGCCGTTGTCCCTCGGCGTACAGCGTGTCGAAGACGAGCGAGGACTTTCCAGAGCCCGAGACCCCGGTGACCACGATCAGCTCGTTGAGCGGGAAGTCGATATCGAGGTTCTTGAGGTTGTTCTGCCGCGCGCCGCGCACTCGGATGGGATCCTGCGCAGTGGTGTCGGAGTGGCGGGTGGCACGGCGGGCGTCGGTCATTCCTTCACCAGGGGGGTCTCGGGAGGGAGGTGGCGCGCGCAGCGGGCGCGACCTCCATGATTTTACCGGAATGTGCCGATGCCGGGCGAAATTGCCCCGCGTCCAGCCGCGACGGCGACTCAGTACTGTATCGCCGCGCCGTCTCTCCGGTACGATAGGCGCTTGTGAACAGTTGTCGCCTGCAACCGCATCCCGGGACACCGGATGAACGCGTGGA
>DAHVRW010000228.1 GCA_027322215.1 Marinimicrobium sp. | reverse complement strand
GCATGGCGCGCGGGACACCTCGCGGCGGGCAGTGTACGGGCGCGTGGCTGTTTTGTCAGCCCGGCATGCGGCGCCGCAGGATTCAAGCGTCGTCCTCGCGGCAGGCACCGGCCTGTCCGCCGCGCTCATGCAGGTGGATGGGCCGGCAGCACACCGCGCAGTCGATCACCTGCGTGCCCGCTTCGTCGTGTTCGAGCGGCGCCTCGAAGCGCTCGCCGCAGTAAGGGCAGCGCAGCGTTTGCCAGGATGCGCTCATGGCATGAAGCGCAGAAGCAGGTCGTTGAGGTAGCGCGAGCCCTGCGCTGTCGGGCGCAGCATCGCCGGGTCGCTTGCGAGCAGGCCGTCCGCGCGCGCGCGCGCCAGCGGCGCGGCAGCGGCGTCCGGCGGCAACCCGGTGCGTGCGGCGAAGCAGGCGGCCGGCACGCCGTCAATCAGCCGCAGCGCGTTGAGCATGAACTCGAAAGGCAGTTCGGCGGCCGCGATCGGACCGCTGGATTCCAGTCGTGACGGCGTGGTGGCGTGCTGCATGTACAGCACGGGATTCTTGCGCTTGGCGCGGCGCTGGATGCGGCCATCGGGAAAGCTCAGCTTGCCGTGCGCGCCGGCGCCGATGCCCAGGTAATCGCCGAAGGTCCAGTAGATCAGGTTGTGGCGCGCGCGCCGGCCGGGCCGCGCGTAGGCCGAGATCTCGTACTGCACGTAGCCGGTCCGCGCCAGATGCGACTGGCAGGCCTCCTGCATGGCCCAGGCGGCATCCGCATCGGGCAGCGCGGGTGGCGGCGTGCGCGCGAACGGCGTGCCCGGTTCCAGCATCAGCTGATAGTGCGAGACATGTTCCGGCGCCAGCGCCAGTGCGGCCTCGATGTCGGCCTGCGCGCCGTCCACATCCTGGCCGGGCAGGGCGTACATCAGG
>DAHVRW010000227.1 GCA_027322215.1 Marinimicrobium sp. | reverse complement strand
GCACGTTCGGGATGGAAAGCATGTTTCGATCGATCGGCATCTACGCACCCGGTGGCCAGAAATACCGTCCCCAGGATGCCGACCAGTTGCTGTATTACCGCGAAGCCGCAGACGGCCAAGTGTTGCAGGAAGGCCTATCTGAAGCTGGCGGCGTGTCGGCATGGATCGCCGCGGGTACCAGCTACTCGGTGTCGGACCGGCCGATGCTGCCGTTCTTTATCTTCTACTCGTTCTTCGGCTTCCGCCGTATCGGCGATCTGATCTGGGCCGCCGGCGACCAACGCACCCGCGGGTTTCTGGTTGGTGCCACCGCTGGCTGCAGCTTCCCTGGCGAAGGCCTGCAGCACTCTGATTGCGCCTCGCAATTGATGGCAGGAACCGTACCGAACTGCCGAGCCTACGACCCCACCTTCTCCTACGAGGTGGCGGTGATCATGCAAGATGGCATCCGCCGGATGCTGCGCGAGCAGGAGGACATCTTCTATTACATCACCGTCACCAACGAGAACTACGTGCACCCTGACATGCCCGAAGGATGCGCGGAAGGCATCCTCAAAGGCATGTACCTGTATCAGGCCGCGGACGAACCCAGGAGCAAGGCCCTACGGGTACAGCTACTCGCCGCTGGCGGTTCCTTGCGCGAGGCTATTGCGGCCGCTGAGCTACTGGACAAGGACTTCGGCGTCAAGGCCGACGTGTGGTCTTGCCCGAGTTTCATCGAACTGTCCCGCGATGGATCTGACTGCGAACGCTGGAACTCTCTGCATCCGGCTGCGAAGGAACGCCGCACACCGTACGTCACACAATGCCTCACCGGTCATGACGGACCGGTGGTGGGGGTCAGTGAATATGTGCGCGCCGTGGCTGATCAGGTGCGCGCGTTCGTCCCCGAGGGACGCCGCTTTACCGCGCTGGGTGCCGATGGCTACGGCCGCAGTGACACGCGTGAA
>DAHVRW010000226.1 GCA_027322215.1 Marinimicrobium sp. | reverse complement strand
GGCCATCACCGCGCCCGGCCCGGCGCGCGCGGCGGTGCTGGAGTGGTGCTATCTGACGCCAACACCCAACCATCCGGTCGGGCGCCTGCACGCGCTGCTGCCGGATGTGGTCGCCGCCGAACCGGTGGAGCGCAAATTCCAGAAGGCGCTGAAATCCGGGCAGATCAAGGCGCACGACTACATGGCACAAGTCGATCAAGCCGTGCAAATGGGCGCGATCAGCGGCGACGAAGGCCGCCTGCTGCAGCACCTGCGCGAGGCCGGCGCCGAGTTCATCAACGTCGATGACTTCGATCCCGCCGATTTGCGCGCGGGCGCCGCCGCACGTGCGACGCCCGGTAGCGATGGCGTGGCGCGCGTGGCCTGACGGGACCCGGAACGAGCACGCCGCGGTTTCATGTCGATGTGCATTCGACAAGCCCGTGCTCCCACCGCTCGTCATCCCCGCGGAGGCGGGGATCCAGTGACTTCAGCAAGCGATGGATCCCCGCCTGCGCGGGGATGACGAAAGACAACAGGGCATGCCGTGCCTGCGCCCGCGCCTGCGCGGGAATGACAGCCTGATCATTCTCGCTATGTGATCGCAATTTCGTATCAGTCCGCGTCGGCGCGGATGGCGCGCAGCGCCGGGCCGGACTCGATACGTCGCGCGCTCACCCCGCCAGCGCAGTCGCGTGCTCGCGCGTGGTCGCGAACTGCACGCCGGGCCAGCGTTCGATCGCGAGCTGCAGGTTGACGCGCGAGGGCGCCAGATAGACCAGTTCGCCGGCCGCATCCACGGCCAGGTTCATGGCGTTTTTCTCGCGGAACTCCTCCAGCTTTTTCGCGTCACTGCAGCGCACCCAGCGCGCGGTGGCGACGCCCACCGCCTCGAAGCCGGCATCGACGCCGTACTCGTCCTTGAGGCGATAAGCGACGACCTCGAACTGCAGCACGCCGACCGCGCCGAGGATCAGGTCGTTGGA
>DAHVRW010000225.1 GCA_027322215.1 Marinimicrobium sp. | reverse complement strand
ACCAACAAACCCAGGGTGAGCGTAGAAAAATTGAGAAAAAAATCCATAAAGGCAGCGGGTCCAGTTGCACGGCCTCGAAAGTGTAGCCTATTTGCGTCTGCGAGCGCTAGAAAATGCCCACCGAGACCTCACTGCTGTTCGGAGTGTTTGGGGAAAACAGCGGGGTTACCACAGTTTGCGCAGCGCAAAGCGCAGCATTGCGGCCGGAGATTCGAATGCACGAGTGCAAGATAGCGTGCTTCGTAAGGAAAATCCCAGTCGCTTCGCAGGAGGCTTTTCGAAAACGCCGTGCACCCGTCCCTGGGGGCTCTCCCACAAGATCCCTCTTGTGAGAGTTTCGAAAAGCCTCCTGCGAAGCGCCTTTGTAGCGGCCAGTACGTCATTCTTATCTAGAACGGCTCCCGTGAGTAGGCCAGGACGAATGCCATTGTTTGGCGATTGCCAGGGCCGTGCAGGATGAGCGTTCAGCAAGCCTCACAAGAGGGACCTTGTGAGGCAGTCCCCATGGATGGGTTCACGACGGTTGCTGAACGCTCATCCTGTGCGGCCCGGGAGCTCTCTTACGAAGTGGCCAACCCGTGGGAACTTCGAGCTTCCAGAACACGTTAAATTGTAGATACCTTTGCCGGGGGGAATGGGTATGGGTCCCTTAAAAGCCGCTGTTAGTCTATTGCTCTACGCGGGGGCAACGGTCGTGGTATTTGTACTGCTGCTGCCCTTGGCATTGCTCAAAGTCCTGCTGCCGCCCTGGCGCGCCCGCATCGGCCGGTGGGCGGATGCCTTGGCCAGTGGCTGGATTCAATTTAGCAACATGCACCAGCGCTGGCTCACAGGCACCGACATTCAGGTGGAGGGCGATTTGCCGCCCCTGAGCCGCAACCAGTGGTACATGCTCATATGCAACCACCAATCTTGGGTGGACATCCTGATATTGGTGCGGATTTTTAACGGTCGAATTCCCTACGTAAAA
>DAHVRW010000224.1 GCA_027322215.1 Marinimicrobium sp. | reverse complement strand
CGCGGTACTGGGCATGCGCATGCAGCCGGTGGGTCGGCTGTTCCAGCGCTTCCCGCGCATCGTGCGCGATCTTGCCCGCCAGCTCGGCAAGGAGGTGGAGCTGGTGCTCGAAGGCGAGGGCACCGATCTTGATCGCAGCCTGGTCGAGGCGCTGGCCGATCCGCTGATTCACCTGCTGCGCAATGCGCTGGATCACGGCGTGGAAATGCCGCAGGAGCGCGAGCGTGCCGGCAAGTCACGCAAGGGTCGGGTGTGCCTGGCGGCAAGCCAGCGCGGCGAGCGCATCACGATCTCGGTAAGCGATGACGGCCACGGCATGGATCCTCACATCCTGCGCCGCAAGGCGGTGGAAAAGGGCCTGCTCGACGCGACGCAGGCCGCGCGCCTGACCGAAACCGAATGCTACGAGCTGATCTTCCGCCCCGGTTTCACCACCGCCGCGGCGATCTCCGACATCTCCGGTCGCGGCGTGGGCATGGACGTGGTGAAAACGCGCGTGGCGGAACTCGGCGGCACCCTGCAGGTGCGTTCAAGGCTGGGTCACGGCAGCGAGCTGGAGCTGACCGTGCCGCTGACGCTGGCGATACTGCGCGTCTTGATGGTACGCGTCGGCACGCGCCTGTTTGCGCTGCCGCTGAGCAACATCGAGGAAGTGTTCGAACTGGTCGAGGGCCAGGATCGCCTGCTCGACGGGCGGCCGGTCGCTGCGTATCGCGAACGCGCGCTGCCGTTGGCCAACCTGGCCAGCTGGGCCGGCGCATCGACAGCGACGGGCCGGCACGTGGTGGTGCTGCGGATCGGCCATCTGCAGATGGGTTGCCTGGTGCATGCGGTGCTGGGGCGCGAGGATGTGGTGGTCAAGCCACTCGGCCCGCTGTTCGAGGGCGTTCCGGGCATTGCCGGTGCCACCGTCACCGGCGATGGCCGCCTGGCCCTGGTACTGGATCTGGCCGGCCTGTCCGACGGCGCGGGGCAACTGCTGCCGTCCCTGCAGG
>DAHVRW010000223.1 GCA_027322215.1 Marinimicrobium sp. | reverse complement strand
CCGGATATGGACCCCCGCCGCCTGGGGCAAAAAGCCGCTGCCGCGAACCTGTCGGATATGGCCGCTATGGGAGCGACGCCGCGCTGGGTCTTGCTGGGGTTGACCCTGCCGCTTCCCCTTCAGGAATCCTGGGTGGCAGCGTTCAGTCAGGGTTTTCGAGCGGCTCTGGAGGCCCATGACGTGGACTGGGTAGGGGGGGATACCACGGCAGGGCCTCTTGCCCTGGCGGTGACGATCATCGGTGAAGTCCCTGAGGGTCAGGCGTTGCGGCGCAGCGGTGCCCATGCGGGAGAGGATATCTGGGTGTCGGGTACCCTGGGAGATGCGGCCCTGGGTCTGGACTGGCGTCTGGGACGCTGCCCGGACCTTACGCCTGCGGCCCGTGACTTTGCCTTGGAGCGCTTTGAATGTCCTACCCCACGGGTCGCCCTGGGGCAATCCTTGCGCGCTCTGGCCAGCGCCGCCATCGATATCTCCGATGGCTTGCTGGCTGATCTGGGGCATCTTTTAACCGCATCAGGAGTGGGCGCCCAACTGGAGATGGCGCGTATACCGGCGTCTGCGGCTCAGCCGTCAGGGTCCGCCGATCCGGATTGGCAGCGCCGGGTTTTGCAGGGTGGAGAAGACTACGAATTATGTTTCACTGCACCCTCTGCCCGGCGTCCTGAACTGGATGCGCTGGGGCGCGACGGGAAGGTTGCCCTGACCCGCATCGGACGGGTGACCGCCGCCCCGGACGAACGTTGTGTGCAGGATGAGGCGGGGCTGGCCGTGGCGGTCTCCTGGCGGGGATATGATCATTTTGCAGAGGTGCCATGAGGCGTGCCACGGCCAGTTTCATGAGGGAGAGTCCACTCCACTGGGTGGCTCTGGGCGGAGGGGCGGGGTTGTCGCCCTGGGCGCCGGGAACGGTGGGGAGTCTGCTCGGTTTTCCGCTCTTTTTTTTGCTGCGTCTCTTGCCCTGGGGCGTACAATGGGCGCTGCTGGCGAGCTTGTTCGCATTCGGCA
>DAHVRW010000222.1 GCA_027322215.1 Marinimicrobium sp. | reverse complement strand
CCAGCAGCACGTCACCGGCGGGCTGCCCGCCGCCGCCGGGATGCCCCTGCCCGCTGAGCCGGATCACCTGACCGCTGAGTATGCCCGCGGGAATCTTCACCTCGAGCACACGCTCACGGTTGCCATCATGCAAGGCGAAGCGCGTCTTGCCGCCAGTGAAGGCCGTGACCAGATCCACCTCGAGCATGGCGCGCAAATCGTGGCCGCGCCTTGCGCGGGACGCCCCACGGGCGCCCCCGTGCGCACCACCAAACAGGCTCTCGAAGAAATCGCTGAAGCCCTGGCCCTCGAAATCACCCGACCCCTGCGCCGTGCCAGAACCCCAACCCGGCGGCGGATGAAAGCTCTCGCCGGCACGATAGCCACCAGCGCGCAATTGATCGTAGGACGCGCGCTTGGCCTTGTCGCGCAGCACTTCGTAAGCCTCGTTGACCGCCTTGAAACGCTCCTCGGCCCCGGTTTCCTTGCTGACATCCGGATGATATTTGCGCGCCAGCTTGCGGTAGGCTGACTTGATATCGGCCTCGCTGGCGTCGGGCTTCACCCCGAGCGCATCGTAGTAATCCTTGAACTCCATGATGCCCTCATCTTGGAACAAAAAAGCCTGCGGCAGCGCTGAGTCTGCCGCAGGCCGCATCCCGGCGCACGATACATGCGCCGCTAATTTACTCCGCTACAGCAATCCGGCGCGGCGTCGTCTCGGGACGCTTCGGAATCACGATCTCCAGCACGCCGTGCCTGCCCTGGGCGCTGATGTTGTCCGGGTCGGCGCTGTCCGGCAGCGCGAAGCGACGGTAAAACATGCCGTGCGAGCGCTCGATGCGCGTGAACTTGCCCTTTTCGTCCTTGTCCTTGTGCTCGGCACTGCGCTCGCCCTTGATCGAGAGGATGCCGCGATCCATGTGCACTTCGATGTTCTTCGGATCGACGCCGGGGATATCAGCCAGAATCACGAAGCGGCTGCCTTCCTCGCGAATATCCACGCGCGGCATCCACTGGCTGGTGACGACGTTGGATTGATCGGTCTCGTCGCCGCCAAAAAAGCGCTCGAATGCCTGTTTCATTTCTTCCTGCAGGCCGTTCTGGCCCG
>DAHVRW010000221.1 GCA_027322215.1 Marinimicrobium sp. | reverse complement strand
GGGCCTGATCGCCGCGAAAGTGGCCGCGCGCGCGCATCGAAATCTTACGATCACGACAGAATCCCTTTAGGCACGGCCACGACATGACCCGAGGCAAATGTCTCGATGGGTCGCTCCCGCGCAGGCGCTGTGTGGCTTGCGGTGATATCCGCTATTTCCGATCGTCGTTCCCGCGCAGAGCCTGCCCCCGCGAAGGCGGGGGCGGGAATCGCTTCTCAACAGCGAAGCTGGTCACCCAGTGGCGTCTGCGATCTGGATGCCCGCCTGCGCGGGCATGACGAGGGTGACGGCTGGATGCCCGCCTGCGCGGGCATGACGATGGGTGCAAGCACTGCTGACGGGTGTCGCCGCTCACAGCAGCACCCCCGTGGCTTTGGCGGTCGTGATGATGTCGCGCGTGGCGCCGTGGGCCGGTGCGTCGAGGACCACAACGATCTTTTGTTCGCCCAGTGCGCGATACAGCCGCGCCAGCATGGCGATGCTGGCGCGGGCCAGTGCGTCGGGCTGGGTTTGCGCGGTTTGCACCAGCAGGTCGATGTCGCCGCCGCGCTTGCTGTCGTCCACGCGCGAACCGAACAGCCACACGCGCGCGTCGCTGCCGAATGCCTCGGCGGCGGCACTGCGGATGATGGCGGCTTGTTCGGGGGTGAGGCGCATGGGGTCAGTTGAAGTTCGTCATTCCCGCGAAAGCGGGAATCCAGTGGCACTTGCGGGCTGGAGAATCCGCTTCGCTGTTGGTGAGGCGCTTCCCGTTTGCCTGGGAATGACGGAGGGCGGATGGATCCCCGCCTGCGCGGGGATGACGAGGTGAGAGTGTGGGATGACGAGGCAAGGGCATGGCGGCTTGTTCGGGGGTGAGGCGCATGGGGTCAGGACCACCGCGGGCGGAAGGCAGGCGTTGCCGAATCTTGGCTCCCGCTCCCCCTGGGAGACGACCAACGGAAGTCCCCAAGGGACGACCAACGGAAGTCCCCACGGGAGGGCTGGGGTGAGGGTTCGGGCTGCGTGCGGTTTGTGGCAAGCGTCGTACCCTCACCCCCTGCCCCTCTCCCCCGGGGAGAGGGGAGCGGAGCTTGGCTCCCGCGCCCGCTGGGATGACTGATCATTTGCAGCTCGTCATTGGGCATGACGCATGGCCT
>DAHVRW010000220.1 GCA_027322215.1 Marinimicrobium sp. | reverse complement strand
GGTCAGCCCGAGGTCGGCCTGCAGTTCGCGGAGCAAGTTCAGGATGTGCGCCTGGACGGACACGTCGAGGGCGGAGACAACCTCGTCGCACACCACGATGCGCGGGTTACGGCTCAGCGCACGAGCGATGGCCACCCGCTGGCGCTCGCCCCCCGAAAGCTCCGCTGGTTTATGCTCCAGACGTTCTGCTAACCCCACTCGGGTTAACATATCGATCGATCTTCGGCGGGCTTCGGCCTTGTTTACCCGGCCTATGAGCAGCGGCATGGTGACGTTTTCCAATGCCGTGAATTCCGGTAACAAATGGTGAAACTGATAGACAAAACCGAGGCTGCGGTTGCGCAGCCGGCCGCGCTCATCGGGGCTCAGACTGGACAAACTTTGAGAGGCCACCAAAACCTCACCGGAACAGGGCACATCCAACCCACCGAGAATGTTCAACAACGTCGATTTACCGGAACCCGAGGCACCCACTATGGCAACCCGCTCGCCTCGATGTACCGTCATGTTCACGCCCCGCAGAACGGATACATCCAGCGGCCCCTGACGATAGTTTTTGTGGACGTCTCGGCACTCCAGCACCGCCCCTTGTTCATTATTCATAACGTAAAGCCTCAGCCGGTTCAATTTGCGCCGCACGGTAAGCCGGGTACAAGGTTGCCAGGACACTCAACGTCAGCGCCGTGACGCAAATGGCGAGCAGATCCTGCCAGCGCCAATGGGACGGCAGATAACTGATGAAATACACCGAGGGATCAAACACTCGAACGCCCAACAAAGACTCCAGCCCGGCTACCAGCGGGCCAATATAGATCGCGAGAAAGCTGCCCAACACCGCACCGATGAGTGTGCCCGCGAAACCCACCGCGCTGCCCTGCACCACGAACACCACCATCACCTGACGGGCGGTCAGCCCTAAAGTGCGCAGCACCGCAATATCGCCCCGTTTATCCGCGACCATAAGCACCAGGCTCGACACGATGTTAAACGCGGCCACAGCGATAATAATGCTGAGCAAAGTGGCGATCACCAGCTTCTCCATCTGCACCGCCTGGAACAGGCCGCTCATCGCTCCGGGCTGATAGGTCATCACCGTGTAGGTCTTGCCCGGGGCGAAGGTCAGCCCGTTGATGGCGTTGGCCTGCAGCGTGCCGCCCTGCAGCTGCACCGGCCCGCCGACGGCGATGAGAG
>DAHVRW010000021.1 GCA_027322215.1 Marinimicrobium sp. | reverse complement strand
CAATCGTGCCGGTATCCCTCGGCTAATCAGACGTAACTACCCTATTTGTTTAGCGACAAGGTCGGCCGAATGGGACGATCCTGGCGTTGAGCAAACAGTCTGGCGCTTTCCTCCGCCGCTCGCTGATGACTGGTTTTGACCTCGGGCGCGCGCCGCGCCGCCGCTGCCAGCGCCGCCAAACCCTCGCGTAACAAGCGGGCCTGATCGGCCACTCCCAAACTGGAAAAGTTGATCGGTGTTACCGCTGACGGGTCTTTTGGATCTCCCTCAATACGCAGAGACAAGCCGCTGCAATGTACCGCCTGGCCAAGTTCCAGATTGGTTTCCCACTCATCGAAATTAATCGTTTCCATTACTGCTGCTCCTGCTTATCGTACGAACAAAGTTTGGTTGAAAGGGCTGGGCCGTCTCCAGTCGTGAAAATAACCCGACACGGCCTTGGAAAATAAAGTACTTCGCTCAGGCATAGCGGCGACTTGGAACCGCCTCCCCGGCTTGACGTCGTGCGTTGGAATGCAGCCAGTAGAAGACTTCGGCAACCGCCGCAGAACAAAAGTTGTCGCTGTCGTCATCGCACTCCAACGCAAGCCCCATAGGGCTCTTGCGCACAACTTGCGCTTTAACCCACTGATGTGGATGCCGCTCGCCGCTCTCCCCATCAAGGCGAAACTCTACGTCCACTTTTTGGTTGACGTCGATATCATCGAAGTCCGTCGCCACAAACATCCCGCTCTTGCTAATGTTGCGCACGACGGCCACGGCCGCCGGCAGCCCCCGCTGATATAGCAAGACGTGGATATTGGCCGGCACACGTTTGGTTTTCCGATGTTCCATTATCATTTTCCCCCTCATGAAACGAAGCGAAGCGACTTTATAACCCATTTAACCCCAGCGGCTTTTGACATGAGTCAACAATCTTTCAACAGGTTGCACACAACTAATGAACAAGTAATACGCCCTGTTTTCGGCCGATGTTATCGGCACACAGAAACTTGACGTTGCCGAAGCAACGTCAAGACAACAGATTGAGAGGCTGGGTTTAACGCTGAAAAAAAATCAGTGGGAATGCGGCAAGCGGTTGGATTTTAGCCAGGCGACCAGATCCGAAAGGGCAATAAAGTGACAGTCATCCTCCGCGTCAGCACACTCGCAAGCGAAGCCGTTGTCGGTTTTTCGCAACACCACGGCACTCATGCGACGCGATTGCGGCTCACCGCCGGCGGGCAGGCTAAACTCCAAATCCACTTGCTGATTCACACCAACGGCGTCGAAATCCGTATTAATAAAAAGACCGTCTCGACTCACGTTTCGGACCGTGCCCGCCGCAGCGGGAACACCACCCTGATAGATCAATACGTCCAGAAATGCGGGAACTCTATGTCTGTGCCTGTGCTCCACGGGATTCCACCTCGCAACTACGTGGGTACGATAGATTTTATAGACCATCATCATCCAAAATCAGTTGATCTCAATCAATCAATTAATGGCTTGGCGGCGCACGCCCAAAAAGCTTCACCAAGTGCCGAAAGCGAGCCACAGATTTCGAATCGATCTGGTCCCACTCAAACTGCCAACGCCAATTTCCTTCCGATGTTCCCGGCGTGTTAACGCGGCCTCGACTATCAAGCCCCATAACATCCTGAAGTGGAATAATCGCTAACCGTGACACGGATTGCATCGCCAGACGTATGAGACACCAGGGCATAGGTTCGGTATCGCTGCCGATATAGTCATGTAGATTTCGACGAATGGCGTCGCTTTCACTGAGATACCAACCAAGACTGGTATCGTTGTCGTGGGTACCGGTATAAATCACGTCATTCACATGGTGATTGTGGTTCAGATGGGGGTTGTCCGACTGACCATCAAAGCCAAACTGTAAGACGGCCATTCCCGGTATCGAAAACCGTTGCCGTAACGCCTCAACATCAGCACCGATGACGCCGAGGTTTTCCGCCACAATGGGCAGTTTAGGAAACGCTTTGAAACATGCTTCTAAAAACTCGTGCCCCGGAACACTCACCCATTCTCCTAGGCGAGGGTCGCCACTGTCGGCCGGAATCTCCCAACACGCCATCAGGCCGCGGAAATGGTCTATGCGTATGAGATCGAATAGCTTCTGTTGCACACCCAGACGATCAAGCCACCATTGGTAACCATCCTTAGCCATGGCATCCCAATCGTAGAGCGGGTTGCCCCAATGCTGGCCGCGTTCAGAAAAATAATCTGGCGGCACGCCAGCAACCACTAACGGCTCGCCCACGTCATTCAGTTTGAACAAGTGCCGATGGGCCCACACATCGACACTGTCATGGGCAACAAAAATCGGAATGTCCCCGAATAAGTAGACGCCCCGCTCGTGACCATAGCGGCGCAGCGCCTGCCACTGTCGATAGAAGACAAACTGCTCAAATCGAACCCGGCGAAGGACGGTTTTCGCCTCCCCCTGAAATTGTTCCAGCGCGGAGGGATCGCTGTCTCGTAACGGCCCGGGCCACGCCGTCCAGGGCGCACCTTGGTATCGCTCTCGCAAAGCCTGAAACAGTGCATAATCGTGCAGCCAGCCCGCGTTGTGTTGCAGAAATTCAACATACTCGCGGGGGCCATCAGAGGCGTCATCGGCGTATCCATCCAGGTAGCGTTCCGCCGCCAAACTCAGCAGCTCACGACGCCTGTCTGGACTGATATCGCCCGCCAACTCGTCCTTGTTTAGCCAGCCTTCGTCGGCAAGCTCTCCAAGGTCAATCAAATCCGCGCTGCCAGCATTAGCCGACAAGGCGTTGTAAGGTGACCTATCATGATGGGTGGGCCCGACCGGCAACATTTGCCAGACGGTCACATCGGCACCGGCTAAAAAATCAATGAAGCGGCGGGCACCGGTGCCCAGCGGCCCCAACCTTTCGGGGAGAGCTGTGGGATGCAACAAGATTCCCGCCCGACGTTTCGCGAGAGCTGGCGTAAGGTCCTGTCGTGTCATTAGCGATCCTGTTCTGAGTGACCATGGCGCATCGCCCCGCCGCGTTCGGGAGCGCCTCCTCCCTGACTAATTCGGTCATACACATGCTGGGGTACGGGCTTGTCGAGCAACGCGTATAAATTTTCCAAATGTCTTCTATACAGATGCTCGAAAGCGCTTACAGTTTCCGGCGGGTTATAATCTCCAAACCACCAGAACCAATCCGAGCCCTCGCACAGCGCCAGTTGGTGCTCCGCGCTGGCAACTTGCTCCGGCGTTAGCACGCCTTCGGCCATCACCGCATCGTATTGCTGCTTGGCTTCGCACAGTAAATCCCACGCACGATTTTTATCCGGATCGCCGATCCAGGTAGAAAAGGTTCCGTATATCCAGCTCCCGGCGACAATTTCTGGAAGATGTACCCGATGATTCTGGCTGGCGCTGACCGCTTCGCTAAACGTCGTTAGCTTTAACGTCGGATGAGCCTCGAGACGACGGTACAATTCATCCAGAAAGTGAATGCCGTTCTCGGGATAGTATTCCCAGGCATTTTCGCCATCCAGAATAATGGAGATAACGCAGGGCGTCTGTGTGCTTGCGCTCTGGGCGATATTTTCCAGGTGATGTACCAGGTTGCTTACCGCATCCTCTGCGTGCCAGTCGGAGTAATTAAAACCAATCAAGTCCGACAAGCCGTCATCTCGAAAAAATACCGATAAGGTGTTGTCACCGAAACGAACCGCCGCGTGGGGCCGCGCGTTATGATCCTCGGAAGACTGCTCACCGCCTGAGTTCGCATCAACGTTCTTTGCCAAACTGTTGTACAACACGGAATCGCCACCGGCGGTCCACTGGAAACCCTCTTCTTCGAGAAGTTCCAGAACCGGTTTACTCAAGCCCCCCTCTGACGACCAACAACCCGTCGGTTCCATACCAAAGAAGTCTTTAAATACCCGGCGCGCTTGGCGAAGATGCCATTGCGCCCGCTCACGGCCACCGGGGTAGACCGGTGCTTGAGGCAGTTCGACATCCGGCTGTGCTTCGCGGGCCGACTCAAGATCGATCAGCAACGGCAACATAGGATGTGCGTATGGACTGACGGCAAGCTCAATTTGTTGCTCCTCCGCCAGCGCACGATACCGAGGACAAATCGTCGCCATAATGTCGGCAATCACATCCATCAGTGCGTTGCGGTCTTCAACGCTAAAATAGCGGCCCTTGTCCATTAGCTTCCGCACGACGTCATTATCCCGTCGCACGAACTCGCCCATCCAGCCAAGGTGGTACCAAACGACCAGATCTACAAGAAACTGCTCTCCAAAGTAACCTCGGGTTTGGGGCTTATCGCAATAGTAATTGGCGATCTTCGCCAGCTGTCTGAAGGAATCAAAGCGGTTGATGATTCTCTCCGTGTTCACTCGCAGACACATCTTCACCAATTCCAAATACTCCGGTGACAGCGGATCGGTGGGTTTTTCCTGGACCAGCGCGGCGAGTAACGGATCTGTAAATGGGGTGCCGCTCTGGCGCCATTGATCAATTTGTTTTAAATACTCGTCGATCTGCACCAACAGCACCGGTGCGAAGTTGACCACCGCCTTTGCATTGGGGTGGGCCTCCAGGTGCGCCGCCATATCGCTGTAATCTTTAATGGCATGAAGGTATACCCAGGGCGCCATAAACGTGCCCGATTGTTGATCCTGATAAACGGGCTGATGCATGTGCCAGCATAATACGACGCGGGCGGAGTAATCAGAGTCCATGAGCGTAATCCTGGTTGAGCATTTCCGGCGTCACCAGCACGACGCCGCCCGGAGATACGTAAAATCGTTGAGCATCCTCCTCCAGGTCTACGCCAATCTTCATGCCGTCGGGCAAGCGGCAGCCGCGATCGATAATGGCGCGATGCACTTGACAATTGCGCCCCACCTCTACATCGGGGAATATCACCGAGTCTTCGACATAGGCGTACGAGTGCGCTACCACCTCCGAAAACAGCACCGAGTGACGCACCATTGCACCTGAAATAATGCATCCGCCAGCGACCATAGAGTCCACCGCCATACCTCGGCGGTCGTCGTCATCGAACACAAACTTGGCCGGAGGAAGCTGCTCTTGATAGGTCCATATAGGCCAGTCGGCATCGTACAAGTTCAGCTCTGGACTCACGCCGATCAGCTCAAGGTTGGCGAGCCATAAGCTGTCAATGCTGCCCACGTCTCTCCAGTAGGCTGGCCCACCCTTCAAAGGATCATGAAAAGGAAACGCCATGACCTTCGCTCGAGAGATCATGGACGGAATAATATCTTTCCCGAAATCATGGCTAGACTCTTCCGCCAACTCATGGTCTCTGGCCAGCTCGTCGTACAATACCTTGGCACTAAAAACATAAATGCCCATGGACACCAACGCTTTTTCGGGGTTACCCGGAACGGGTTTTGGATTAGCCGGTTTTTCAACGAACTCAGTGACCCGTTGATTTTCGTCCATCGCCATAACGCCACAGGCGGTAGCCTCGGCGACGGGAACTTCTATACAGCCCACCGTGACGTCGGCGCCCTGCTCCACATGTGCCGCCAACATGGTGCCGTAATCCATCTTATAGACGTGATCGCCCGCCAGAATCAGAACATAGGCAGGCTTATGGTTGCGAATGATATCCAGATTCTGCAATACCGCATCGGCGGTGCCGGCATACCACGAGGTTTCGATCCGCTGCTGAGCTGGCCACAGCTCAACGAACTCATCCGTATCGCCTTTCATAAATCCCCAACCGCGCTGAATATGCCGAATGAGCGAGTGGGCTTTATATTGCGTCAGTACGGCAATACGGCCGATACCAGAGTTAATGCAGTTGGAGAGCGGAAAATCAACAATGCGAAACTTTCCGCCAAAAGGAACAACAGGCTTCGCCCGCCATGTGGTTAAACCGTGTAGTCTGGAGCCGCGGCCTCCGGCAAGCACAAGCGCCAGCGTCTGACGTGTCAGACGGCTAACAAATCGTTTTGATGTCTGCATCCTTTCCGCCTCAAAATAATTTCTCGTCTTGTACTAATAATGTTGAAAGAACCGCGCAATACTCAAGGCTTGCGCTGCGAAAAGGTATCATAGGGCTTCCCCGTTAAACTTGACCCAGATCATGAGCGTCAGGGTATTTTTAGCGTTCAATAGATCGCCTTATAAGGGGTAGATGATCCATAAAATCGCGTAGATTTCGGAGCCAAACTGAATGCTGCAAGGACTCGCACAACACCTTCCCAACCATGCTCAACTACTGATTGAAGCGCGCCATCACAACCCATTTGATCTACTCGGTTGTCACCCTGTCAGTGCTGACCGTGTCTGCGTGAGGGCATTCGTGCCAAACGCACGTTCGGTAAAAATTCAACTGCATCACAAAACCGAAGCGATGCAGACGACGAGTTTCCCAGGATTATTTCAATGGTACGGAAGCCGCCGTGCTGTCCCTCAGCATTACGAACTTGTGTGTCATTATCACGATGGCGAACGACATCGGTTTGTCGATCCGTACAGCTTCTCGCCTCTGATTAGCGATTACGACTTGCACCTTTTTGGCGAAGGCAAGCACTATCGTATCTACGACATACTCGGCGCCCACTACGACGACATCGATGGTGTCACCGGCGTGCGTTTTGCCACCTGGGCGCCCGGCGCCGAGCGTGTCAGCGTCGTGGGCAATTTTAATCATTGGAATGAGTACACTCATTGCATGCGCAATCGTGGCGCCTCAGGGGTTTGGGAATTGTTTATTCCCAACCTCGGTCCTGACTGTCTCTATAAGTATTCAATTCGGTCACGCCATAGTGGACGGGTGCAGCAGAAAACGGATCCGTATGGGCAACAGTTTGAGGTGCGCCCGGCCAGCGCCGCTGTGGTGCCGTGGCACGAGCCGTTCGGATGGCAGGATGATGAGTGGATGGCGCGCCGCCAGAATTGGGATTGGCAACATGCACCCATATCCGTATACGAAGTGCACCTGGGTTCATGGCGGCGCCACGATGACGGCCGTTGGCTGGGTTACAGGGAGCTGGCTCACCAATTGGTGGAATACGTGCGGGAACTTGGTTTTACCCATATAGAGCTGCTTCCGGTCACCGAACACCCTTTGGACGAGTCTTGGGGTTATCAAACCACAGGCTATTACGCACCCACGAGTCGGCATGGTAATCCCGACGATTTTCGTTACTTCGTTGATCATTGCCACCGGCACGGCATCGGCGTGATTATGGATTGGGTTCCAGGCCACTTCCCGCGGGATGAGCACGCTTTGGCGCGCTTCGACGGCACGGCATTATATGAGCACGAGGACCCCCGCCGTGGCGAGCATCGCGATTGGGGCACCTTAATCTATAACTACGGCCGGAATGAAGTGCGAAACTTTCTAATCGCCAGTGCGCTGTACTGGCTCGACAGTTTTCATATCGACGGCCTGCGCGTTGACGCGGTCGCCTCCATGCTTTATCTCAACTACTCTCGCGAAGGGGAGGATTGGTTACCCAACATCTATGGCGGTGCCGAAAACTTAGAGGCGATTGAGTTTCTCCGAGCGCTCAACAACACCTGCCAAAGCCGTCACCCGGGAACCTTGGTTATCGCGGAGGAGTCCACGTCTTGGCCCCAAGTGACGCGTCCCTCGTGGCTGGGGGGCCTGGGCTTTACCATGAAGTGGAATATGGGCTGGATGCATGACACCCTCAGCTACATGAGCCAAGATCCGATTTTCCGTCACTACCATCATGACAAGCTCACCTTTGGTTTACTGTACGCGTTCAGCGAAAACTTTATGCTGCCTCTATCTCACGATGAAGTGGTCCATGGCAAGGGCAGTTTGATCGGTAAAATGCCCGGCGACCCCTGGCAACAGCACGCCAACCTACGACTTCTGTTTACGCTTCAGTACACCTACCCCGGATCGAAGCTGCTATTTATGGGCGGAGAGCTAGGCCAGTATCGGGAATGGAACGACGGGCGGCCACTGGACTGGGATCTATTACAGTACCCCGAGCACGCCGGAGTGCAACGGCTTATTAAAGACCTCAACCATCTCTATCGCCAAGAACCGGCACTGCATCGCTACAGCCATGGCGGCGAAGGATTTGAGTGGATTGACTGTCACGACAGCTCGCAGTCAATCATCAGTTATCTTCGTCATAGCGAGCATGAGTCTGTGGCGGTCATTCTTAACTTTACCCCTGTACCGCGGCACGATTATCGCATCGGTGTACCTGAAGCCGGAAGGTACCAGGAACTCTTGAATTCGGATTCACAATTTTATGGCGGCAGCAACGTAGGCAACGCACGGCCTTTGCTGACGGAGCCCATTTCATGGATGGGACGCCAGCAGTCCATTTCGTTGACTCTCCCGCCGCTGGGTGCCTTGGTACTGAAGCTTCACCCCATGGCGTAAACCCACGTTAGCAACGAGCCACTGATGCACAAAATACTCTTTGCCAGCAGTGAGGCCTACCCGCTGATAAAAACCGGCGGCCTGGCCGATGTATCCGCCAGCTTGCCCGCCGCGCTCACCGCATTGGGAAACCAGGTCCGCGTGTTGGTTCCGGGCTACCCCCAGGCTTTGGACGTGATAAAGAAAAGTTTCGGGCGAAGACGAATCGCGCAGCTGACCATTGGAACCACGGCGGTAACGCTTTGGCAAACTCCCGTTAAAAACGCCGACATTACGTTTTGGGTCGCAGAGTGTTCCGCCTTTTCTACGCGTTCAGGTAATCCTTACACGGACGAGAATGATCGTGATTGGTCGGATAACGCCGAACGATTTCACCTTTTTTGTGAGCTAACGCGCCGTTTGGCCCTGGGCGATGTGGGCCTTCGGTGGCAGCCGGATGTCGTGCACTGCAACGATTGGCCCACGGCGCTGGCGCCTGCTCTGCTACACGGCCACAGCAATCGACCGGCGACGGTGTTCACGATTCACAACCTTGCTTACCAGGGATTGTTCCCGGCTGAGACTCGCCATGAGTTAGGTCTTCCGGAAACATTCTGGCATATGCACAGTCTTGAGTTTTACGGTCAATTATCTTTCATTAAAGGAGGGCTGATTTACGCAGACCGGCTGACTACCGTAAGCCCTAGTTACGCGGGGGAAATTCGCACCGAACAACACGGATGCGGATTAGACGGGGTGTTGCGCGATCGGGGAGAGCATCTGAGCGGCATCCTTAACGGCGTGCACCAAGCCGACTGGGACCCTGAGACCGATCCTCACCTCCCGGCTAATTATCATGCCGACGATCTGCGTAACAAAGCTCGTTGTAAACAGAATCTGGTGCGGGAACTGCGGCTGGACGTTGGCCGTGAAGAGCAGCCCCTGGTCGGTTTTATCGGCCGGCTGGTAGAGCAAAAAGGAATTGACCTGATCGTAGAAATTTTGCCATGGCTGATAGCTCAAGGCTGTCGAGTGGCACTATTGGGCAGCGGCACGCCAGAACTGGAGCAGCGTTTAGACGCACTGGCACGTCAGCACCCAGGACAGGTGTCGCTTACGCTCACGTACGACGAGGCGCTGGCGCATCGCATCACCGCAGGGGTCGACCTATTTATGATGCCATCGCGCTTTGAGCCCTGTGGCTTGAACCAAATGTACAGCCTTTTGTATGGCACCCCACCCGTGGTGCACAGTATCGGGGGGTTAAAGGACACAGTGTTCGATGCAGATGAGTTTCCCATGGACCAGGCAAACGGATTCAGCTTCAACGAGCCGACGCCGGAGAGCTTTTTGCAAGCCCTTAGGCGCGCGTTAAACCTTTACCAAGATCCCGCACATTGGCAGCGTCTACAGGTCAATGGGATGAAGGTCGATTACTCGTGGCAACATAGTGCACGCGCTTATATGGACGTGTACGACTCGGCACTGGAGCAGCGTACGGCTCCCTAAATCCCATTCGGTTAGATGTATCGGCAAGGAGAGTAATTTATGCAACCGCGTCGTTTTACCGTTGAGGCTCGCCCCCACATCCCTGAAAGCTTGGCCCGCTTAAACGAGCTGGCCAACGATTTAATGTACAGCTGGAACCACAGCATCCGCAGCATTTTTGCGCGGCTCGACCTGGAGTTGTGGGAGCAGGTTCGCCATAACCCCAAAGTCTTTTTGCGCAGAATACCCCAAGAGCGTATCAATCGAGCCGCCCAAGACCGCGCGTATATGGCTGAGTTCCAGCGGGTGATCAGCGCCTATGATAGCTACCTGGCCGCTCGACCAGACCCGGAGGTTACCGAACACCTACCCGAGGAATCCGAACTGGTGGCCTACTTTTGTGCCGAGTTCGGTTTGCACGAAAGCTTTCCCATCTACTCCGGGGGGCTCGGTATCCTGGCAGGTGACCACTGTAAGGCGGCGAGCGATCTTGGCCTACCCTTTGTTGCCATCGGCTTGCTCTATCAACAGGGTTATTTTATCCAGCATATAGACGCCGAAGGCCGACAAGTCGCCAATTACCGCACCCATACCAGCGACGAGCTGCCGATCTCGCCTCTTGAAGATACTGACGGAAACCCACTGAAAGTGGAGATTCCCTTTCCGAACCGAACGGTGTACGCGCGGCTGTGGGAAGCCCGGGTCGGACACATACGTCTTTACTTACTGGATACCCAGGTGCCCGAAAACAATCCCGAGGATCAGAAGATCACTGCCCAGCTGTACGGGGGCGACCAAAAGACCCGGATTCAGCAAGAACTGGTGCTGGGTGTGGGCGGAACCCGAGCGTTGGTAAAACTGGGGTTAAAACCCACCGTGTGGCACAACAACGAAGGGCATGCCGCGTTAGCGGTGTTGGAGCGCTGTCGCATGGCGGTGGAGAGTGGTCTGGATTTCCACAGTGCACTGGAAGCGGTAGCCGGAACGACATTGTTTACCACCCACACCCCGGTGCCAGCGGGCCATGACATTTTTGGACGGGAGTTGATCACCGATTACTTAGCCATATTCGCCCGCGCGCTCAACGTCGACACCGAAACATTATTTGCGTTAGGGGCTACCCCCGACGGCGATAGCTTTAACATGACGACACTCGGGCTCCGAGGCTCGCGCTTTCACAATGGCGTAAGTCGCATACACGGCGGTGTCGCGTCGAAGATGGAAGGCAGTATCTGGCCTCAGGTTCCCCCCAACGAGAACCCTATCAGCTATATCACCAATGGCGTGCATGTGCCCACGTTCCTTGCGCCTGAATGGGCCAGCCTGTTTAACATTCAGGCGCCGACGTGGCGCAGCGAGCTGCGACGCCCGGAATTTTGGAAGTTTGTGGATGCGATCCCCGATTATCAATACTGGGGGATACACCAAGCGCTTAAACAGCAACTGTTCCGCTATATGCACCGCGGGCTGATGCGCCAACACCGACGCAACGGCACCAGCGCTTCTGTAGCCGAGCATATGCTGGAACCGCTTTCGTCCCCCGACCGGGACTGTTTAGTGATCGGCTTCGCCCGCCGTTTTGCCACCTATAAGCGCGCCACATTGTTGTTTTCCGATTTGGAGCGTCTGGAGCGACTGCTCAATAACCCCGATCGACCGGTAATGGTGATCTTTGCCGGTAAAGCGCACCCGAAAGACAAACCGGGCCAACAATTGATTAAGGTTATTCACGATCTGAGTATGCGGCCGTCATTTCTTGGGCGCATATTGCTGTTAGAGGATTACGACCAGGCCATGGCGCGGCGGTTGGTGTCCGGCGTCGATGTATGGCTCAACAATCCGGAATACCCGCAGGAAGCCAGCGGCACCTCGGGTGAAAAGGCGGCGATTAATGGTGCGCTTAACCTGAGTGTTCTGGACGGATGGTGGGGAGAAGGTTACGACGGCACGAACGGCTGGGCGATCGTGCCGCGAGATTCGAAGCACGAGGAAGAGTTTCGGAATCGGGAAGAAGCCAGTGATCTACTGGACATACTGGAGCGCCAGGTTATCCCCCTGTATTACGACCGCTCCAACCGGGACTACTCACAAGGCTGGATCGAGAAATCCAAAGCATCCATGCGCACCATATTGCCGCGTTTTAGCGCCCAGAGAATGGTGATGGACTACGTCAGGAAATTCTACTTTCCCGCGAGCCAACAGCACAAGCGGTTCACCGCCGACGAGGGCCAGATGGCTCAACAATTATCCGCGTGGAAACAACGGGTGCGACGCAACTGGCAAGGCGTTTCCTTAACCGTTGACGATGACATTCCCTACCCCTGCTATCACGACGAACAGCTGCATCTGAGCGCAAGCGCCAATCTCAATGGGTTAACGGCAACCGATGTTCGGGTCGAGTGCATCATCACTTCTCTTAACCCGGACGGTAATGAGCAGCCGGAACCTTTCGTTGCACAACTTAAACCCGAGAACACCGACCAAGGCAAGTCGACATTCAAATTATCGTTAACGCCACCCTTTCCCGGCGAACAAACATTGCGCTTTCGAATATACCCGTACCATTCAGCACTCTCTCATCCGTTCGAAATGGGCTTTATGGTCTGGGCATAGCAGCACCGATGACGCGAGCGCCGTAACTGATCTGGGTCAACCTCGTCATTTAGGGGTTATGCCAAAATCGTGTGCGGCTACATGACTTACGTGCGATCGATAGCGATACCCAGAAACCGGCAGAATAGATATATCCGGTAGAAAGGCCGCAGGGGAAATGCCGGGCCTTTCTTTTCAACATCATCGTAACGGGCTCGGCTTTAATCACGACTCACAGGTCGAGCTTGTAAATGGCACATCGGATGTACCAATGACTCGATACTCTTCAAATGTTTGGCCCGGTAAGCACGCTCCACTGGGAGCCACTTGGGATGGTCAGGGTGTTAACTTTGCGATCTTTTCGGAACACGCAGAAAGAGTGGAGCTATGCCTGTTCGATGCCACGACGAATAGTCAAACCGAAAGCATCAACCTGACTGAAAATACAGACTGGGTGTGGCATTGCTATCTTCCCGGTGCGGGGCCAGACCTGCTGTACGGCTACCGGGTGTATGGACCCTACGCGCCTGAGCAGGGACACCGGTTCAATGGCAATAAGCTGCTACTGGATCCGTACGCCAAATCGATCGTCGGTGACCTGCACTGGAGCGATAAACACTTCGGCTACCGCATTGGAGACGAACAGGAAGATCTGTCGTTCGATGAGCGGGATAACGCGGATCAGATGCCCAAGTCACGGGTGATCGATTCCATCTTCGACTGGGGCGATGACACACCGCCAAATACACCCTGGCACGACACCGTTATCTACGAGCTGCATGTTAAGGGTTTTACCCAACTCCACCCCTACCTTCCCCAACACCTGCGGGGCACCTACTTGGCGCTGGCCGAGCCTCAGGTGATCGATTATCTAAAAGATCTGGGTGTCACGGCCGTGGAATTAATGCCTATCCACACCTTCATCGATGACCGCACACTGGTGGACCAGGGATTGAGAAATTACTGGGGCTATAACAGCATCAACTATTTCGCGCCGGACTCCCGGTACGCGGCGAACCGACCCGTAACCGATTTAAAAGTCGCCATCAAAACACTTCATGAGGCCGGCATAGAAGTCATTATCGATGTGGTCTACAACCACACGGCAGAAGGCAACCACATGGGGCCCACGCTGTCGTATCGCGGAATCGATAACAGCGCGTACTACCGCTTAGTGCCTGGCGATGAGCGCTACTGCATGGATTATACCGGCACCGGTAACACCCTAAACATGATGCACCCCCGTGTGCTACAGATGATCATGGATAGCCTGCGCTACTGGGTGAATGAAATGCACGTGGATGGCTTTCGCTTTGATCTGTGCTCCGCGCTTGCCAGAGAGCTGCACGAGGTGGACCGATTGGGCGCATTTTTTGACATCATCCACCAGGATCCGGTGTTGTCCGGCGTGAAGCTGATCGCCGAGCCCTGGGATTTAGGCGAAGGCGGCTATCAGGTCGGTAATTTCCCGCCGGGCTGGACCGAGTGGAACGGAAAGTATCGGGACGCGATTCGGGATTATTGGAGCGGCAAGGGCGGCTCCATCGCCGAGTTAGCAACCCGCTTAACCGGATCCAGCGACTTGTATTTTTCCGACGGCCGAAGACCCTACGCCAGCATCAACCTCATCACGGCACACGACGGTTTTACACTACACGACCTGGTCAGCTACAACGAGAAGAAAAACGAGGCCAACAAAGAAGATAACCAGGACGGCGAAGACCATAATCGCAGCTGGAACTGTGGTGTCGAGGGCCCCACAGACGACCCGGAAATCCTGGCGCTTAGAGAAAGACAAAAGCGCAACTTACTCACCACACTGTTTCTATCTCAGGGTGTACCCATGCTCGTGGCTGGGGACGAACGCGGTCGCTCCCAAGGAGGTAACAACAACGCGTATTGTCAGGACAATGAAATCAGCTGGCTTAAGTGGGATTTGTCCGGTGCCGATCAAGAACTGTTTGAATTCTGTAAGCGCTTGATCGCCTTTCGAAAACGCCACCCAAGCTTTAGACGTCGACACTTCTTTGAAGGCGATGCCGTCAACAACAACGGTGTTAAGGATATATTCTGGCTCAACCCCAACGGCGTTGAAATGACTCAGGACGAGTGGCAACACACCCATGCGCGCTCTTTGGGCATCGGCCTGCCTGGACAGGGTATCCGCGATGTAGACAATCGCGGCGAACCCGTCATCGATGACGATTTTCTCATGTTGCTAAACGCTGACCGTGAGGAGGTTACCTTCACCCTACCCCAAATATTGGATATTAAAACGTGGACCCTGGCCCTTAGCACCTACGACCCCCACAGTCCGGCAGAGCCGTTTTCAGCCACCGATGAATACACGGTTCCGGAGCATTCGCTGATTCTTCTTCAACATAAGAGGTCGCCGTGAAGCGTCTACACAGAATGCCCTTTGGTGCTGAGGTCGGAGACGACGGTAGCGTCGAATTCCGGCTGTGGGCACCGGCCGCCAAAGATGTTCTATTGCAATTGCACCGCAACGGCCATGTACAGCAGATGTCACCCCAAGCGGACGGGGAAGGCTGGTACTCGCTGCATACCGATCAAGCGCAGCGGGGCGATCTGTACTCTTACCTTATCAACGACGAACAGGTGGTCCCCGACCCCGCCTCTCGTTTTCAGCCCCAAGGCGTGCACGGCCCCAGCCAAGTGGTCGACCCCACAATAGCGGAGTGGCGAGACACCATATGGCGGGGCAGACCTTGGGAGCAGGCGGTCGTCTACGAACTGCACACCGGAACATTTAGTGACAGCGGCACCTATGAGGGCATCGAGAGACGACTCGACTACCTGGCTGATCTGGGAGTCAACGCTCTGGAGCTCATGCCCTTATCGGCCTTCCCAGGCGAACGAAACTGGGGCTACGACGGTGTGCTGCCTTTTGCGCCCAGCCAATGCTATGGCAGTCCCGATGATCTCAAGCGCCTGGTACAAGCCGCTCACGAACGCGAAATGATGGTGTTGCTGGACGTGGTGTATAACCATTTCGGCCCTGACGGTAACTATCTGCATCTGTACGCGCCGAATTTTTTTACCCACAAGCACCAAACCCCTTGGGGTGATGGAATCAACTTCGATGGGCCCTACAGCGAGATTGTGCGGGAGTTTTTTATTCACAACGCCTTGTACTGGCTGGAAGAATATCATTTTGATGGGCTTCGCCTGGACGCGGTGCACGCGATACAGGATGACTCGTCGCCAGATTTTTTGAGCGAGCTTGCCGAGCGAGTGCAGCAGGGGCCCGGTCGTGATCGACTGATCCACTTAATCCTCGAAAATGACGACAACGCGGCTCACTACCTGGATCTGGGCGCCAATAACAACCGCTCCATGTATACCGCGCAGTGGAACGACGATATTCACCATAGTTTACACACTCTGGTTACCGGAGAAGGCGATGGTTACTATGGCGACTATGCCGGTTCAGGGGCGCGGCATCTAGCCCGTTGCTTGGCCGAAGGATTTGCCTACCAAGGCGAACCATCTCCTTACCGAGATAATCGACTCCGCGGAGAATCCAGCGCTCATCTTCCTCCCACGGCTTTCGTTTCTTTTTTGCAAAACCACGACCAGGTGGGCAACCGCGCGCTGGGCGAACGCATCGATACCATCGCCGAGGCTAACGCCCTGACCGCGGCACTTGCCGTTCGCCTGTTGGCACCTTCTCCGCCACTCCTTTTTATGGGCGAAGAGTTCGCGGCCACCACCCCGTTTCTGTTCTTCTGTGACTTTCACGGCGAGTTGGGCGAAGCGGTCACCAAGGGTCGACGCAGTGAGTTTGCCCAGTTCGCCAGCTTTTCGGGTACCGAGGGCGAATCACAAATCCCCGATCCCAATGAGCTCAAAACCTTTACCGACAGCAAGCTCGACTGGCACAGCCTGAACGAGGTCCGTCATCAGGAGCGGCTACAATTATGCAAAGACCTGTTAGCACTACGCCAGGAAGCTGTGGTTCCGGGATTGATGGGTACCGACCCAATCAACGCCTCATACGAAACGATCGGGCCCACAGCGATAAGCGTTAAATGGCAACTACGGGATGGCTCTCATTTGGCCATGCTGATCAATCTGGGAAGCGAGCCCTGCCCATTTAGCGCCGAACTGTGTCCAGAGGCGGCCAGTTTAATTTACTGTCAGCCCGACGCTCTGGCGGTGGCTTTATTCAGCGAACTGGCGAGCGAGGTAACCTTGCCCCCTTGGTCGGTAGCGGTTTTTTTGGATGGAGCCCGCGCTCACTCCGATTCGCGACACTCCACAATCAATGCGTTACAGGCTCGCGTTACGTCACGGTTTGGTCCTTCACAAACCGGCGAAAGCGCTGTTAGCCTCAACACAGACCTGGAGGCCTTGACCCACATCCCCGATGCCACCTATCGGTTACAACTGCACCGGGGGTTTAACTTTCCAGATGCCAGCCAAATTGTGCCCTACTTACACCAACTCGGTATCAGCCACTGTTATTGCTCGCCCTATTTAAAGGCTCGGCCCGGGAGTACCCACGGTTACAACATCACCGATCACACCCGGTTAAATCCTGAGATTGGCACCCAGGCACAATTCAATCAGTTTGTGCGCACATTGCACACGCACAACATGGGTCACATACTCGACACGGTTCCAAACCATATGGGCATTATGGGAAGGGACAATAAGTGGTGGCTGGACGTGCTCGAAAACGGTCCAGCGTCACCCTACAGCCAGTTTTTCGATATCGACTGGACACCCCTGCGTCCTGAAATGCACAACAAAGTGCTGGTGCCGGTTCTCGGCGATCACTATGGCAACATTCTTGATAGCGGCGAACTCCGTCTGAGCTTCGATTCAGAAAACGGGGCCTTTGCGGTGGAGTACTACGAGCACCTATTCCCTATCGACCCGCAGACCTACCCATACATTTTTAAAGATTCCGAGCAGTGCATCACCGAGCCCCGTCAATCGGAAGATGACGTACTGCTGGAATTTCAAAGCCTGTTAACCGCCTTCGAAAATCTTCCGTCCCGATCCAGCACCGACCCCCAAGAACTTCTGGAACGCAATCGCGACAAGGAATTATTAAAGCAACGTCTGGCGGCGCTCTATGGGGAACACCAGGCCGTAGCAAAAATCGTCTCAGCCAGCACCGACCATCACAACAGCGCGGAGCCCCACACACCGGAAGACCCCGGTAGGTTGCATCTTCTTCTTGAGCGCCAGGCGTACCGACTGGCTCACTGGCGTGTGGCGTCGGACGATATCAACTACCGTCGTTTTTTTGATATCAACGAACTGGCGTGTCTGCGCATGGAAGACCCTGAGGTGTTTGAACAAACCCATAACACCACGTTGGACTTTCTGGCACGAAATAAAGTCCAGGGTCTGCGTATTGACCATCCCGACGGCCTGTACAACCCAGCCGAATACTTTCAACGCCTTCAAGAGCGGGTCGCCCAACTGACCCAGAGCGCCTGGACTCAAAAACCCCTATACCTGCTCGCTGAGAAGATTCTCAGCCGCGATGAGCCTCTACGCCACGATTGGGCCCTACACGGCACCACCGGTTACGAATTCGCGGCACTGTGCACCGGCCTGTTTATCGATTCTCGCCACGCCGATGACATGCAAGACATCTACGATCAGTTTATCGGGCGACGGACCGATTTAGATGATGTGATCTATCACTGTAAGAAGCTCATCATGAAAACCTCGCTTGCCAGCGAGGTGGCCGTGCTGGCGAATCAGCTCAACCGGATATCCGAGGCCGACCCCCACACCCGGGACTTTACGCTCAACGGACTACGCCAGGCCATTATAGAAACGGTGGCCTGTTTTCCGGTCTATCGCACCTATATCACCGACGACTCGGCCTCGGAAGAGGACAAGCGTTACATCGACCAAGCGATCGACAATGCCATTCGCCGCAGCCAGGCCGTGGATGTCTCATCCCTGGCGTTCATTCGCGACCTGCTACACAACATCGGCAAGAACAAGAACCGCCGTCTGCAAGAACGTATACGGCGCTTTGTCATGCAACTACAGCAGTACTGCGCGCCGGTGATGGCCAAAGGCGTGGAGGACACCGCTTTCTACGTCTATCATCGCCTGGTGGCACTGAATGAGGTAGGGGCTGACCCAGGTAAATTTGGGGTAACACCCGACGAATTTCACCAGGCCAATCAAGAGCGGCTTAAGCACTGGCCCCACAGCATGCTCGCGCTGTCGACGCACGACAGTAAGCGATCCGCCGACGTGCGCGCCAGAATCGGTGTGTTATCCGAAATACCCCACCGATGGAAAGCGGCTGTATTGCACTGGCAAGACCTAAACCGGGAACACAAAACGCTACGCGATAATCGCCTGTGGCCCGAGAGCAACATCGAGTATCTGCTCTATCAAACGTTAATTGGCGCCTGGCCGCTAGAGCCGCTGGATACGCTCGATCTGGATAGCTTACGCGAGCGTATTCAAGCCTACCTGTTGAAAGCCGCGAGAGAAGCCAAACAACATACCTCCTGGATTAACAGCAATCTCGACTACGAGCAGGACCTAAAGGACTTTGTGGACAAAGTTTTGAACTGGAACAATCGGGATTTTCTGCAGGATCTGGCCGACTTTCAACACCCCATCAGTGAGGCGGGGGCCATTGTCAGCCTGTCACAGCAACTGCTCGCCCTTACATCGCCGGGTGTGCCAGACATCTACCAAGGCGACGAGCTATGGAATTTCTCCCTGGTCGACCCAGACAACCGACGCCCGGTGGACTACACGAAACGGATAGAAACTTTGCACCTCATGCACCAAACCCGCTCGGCAGAGCAGGAGGATACGGATTGGATGGAGGCCCTTACAAAGCCGATCGATACCGGAAACGCCAAATGCTACCTCATTTGGAAGTGCCTGGATTTTCGCCGCCAGCACAGGGAGCTGTTTTTATGCGGTGAGTACCGACCACTGTCTGTGACGGGCGATCGAGCCGAACACATAGTTTCCTTCGCCCGCACGTACCAGGGCCACACGGCGATTGTCGTGGTACCGCGTCTGTTGGCGGGCGCAATTGGGCTCGCGGGTCTATCGTCTGGCACTCAAGAGAAGATGGAGTTCTGGGGCAATACAGAAGTGGCACTTCCCATGCCCCACAACGGCACAGAATCCTTTGATCATACTAATGTTCTTACCGGCGACAAGCTGGATATAAAAAATAATCGGAGCACGCTCAAATTGCCGATCTCCACCTTATTCAGTCGCTTCCCGGTGGCACTAATACACCAGTATGGCGCCCGGTGAAGTTAGCGGGCACTTGCCGTTGAAAAAACGCGCTCACTCAGCGCCGGATCATCGCTCTTTACATGTGTGAATAGCCGAAAATTTGTCGTCTATTTAAAAAACTCAGCGATTAATTGCGTTTATTTTTGTTTTGGTCTTGCTGTTGTTTTGGATTTATGACAGATTCCAATAACCCAGAGCCTTTCCCCATGCTTTCTTGGCTAGGTGTGAGCCCTTACCAAGGGCAAAAATCGGTTAATGATCTGAGTCAAATTAGCCCGGTACGAACTGTGGCACACTCATTGTCTTACTGGTACACAACGGAGGGGAATTAGAATGCAGGTGCAAACCATCATAATTAATAAGACGACGTGGGGACGCGTAAGGAACAATTTGCACGCAACCAAAAGCTCGGGCTGGACTACAGTTTACCACCGCACACCTTCCGTTACACATAAAGATAACGTGTTCAACCTGAACCCCGACCGCTGCATCACCATCCAGGATTTTCTCGACCCTCGCTCTCGCTGGCGCGACCTTCGCACTAAGCAACTACCAGAGACATGTTGTGATACCTGCCACCCCAGTGATAATATTCGCCGCGTTTCCAGCGAAACAGAACAGCCCTCAGAACCAAAAAAAACACGTCTTGACACCAATAACAACGTCGCGGAGCTCATATCACACCAACAGATCGCTTCACAAATCCCGGAGCGTAGCGTAAGCAATGACCAAAATACTATTACCGTCGGGGGCGCCGTAATAGCAACTTTCCCCATGGCCTCTTTGTCCAACAGCACGGGGGACAACACGGGGGAAAGTGCTCGCCTCCACTGACGCACAATACACGCAGTTGATGAGACAACTTCCAGCTTCACCCACCAGCCAGAGAGCTGGCGTTAAAAACGCTCGCCGCTAGCGAGCTAGGCAACACACGCCGAGTGACGACACTGGAGTTATCAATCGTTTTTAACGGCTTCAGAAAACGGCGTGTGTTTTGATTTGGTTCAATTGGAGCACACATATGGATTCGCTTTTTGCTTCCTTTCCGCCGGGCACTAATCCAGGCTGTCCCTCATACGCGACAAGCAGTTTGGCGCGCAGCAAGCCCAACTCCGACACTCTGGCCCCACTGTTCAGAAATAAGATTCTTTGTGAACCGGGCGAGCGAATTTATGCCCAGGGCTCACCTTTCACCTGTTGCTACTTGGTGCGTAGCGGTGCGTTCAAAAGTCTTGTGCTGAACGAACGGGGAGACGAAAAAATCATCAGCTTTCATATGCCTGGGGATCTGACCGGCCTAGATAGTATTCATCGTGGGCATTACATTGGATCAGCGGTGGCGCTGGAGCGCTCATTGGTTTACGAGGTGATGTTTCAAGGCCCGGGCAATGAACTGCGCCTACCGCCGGAAATTCAGGACCACTTCATTCGCATCATGAGTCGCGAGCTGGCCAATATTGAAGATTTGCTCATGCTCACCAGCGAGCACACAGCCGAAGAGCGGATCATCGCCTTCTTGTTGGCCTTTTCCGCCCGTCAAAGTCACCAAAATCTATCGGCTCATCAGTTTCGATTGCCCATGTCCCGAAATGACATCGCCAGTTTTTTAGGGCTGGCTGTGGAAACCGTGCGCCGAATGTTGACTCGGCTGCATGAAAAAAATCTGCTCAAAGTTACCGGCCGCAATGTGGAGTTTATCGATATTGAAGGGTTGCGTTACCGGCTCAAAACCGCCTAACCGACCCTAATTGCGTGATTGGCTCCCGGGTACCTGTAATACAGCGTCAAGCGCCGGCTTCGCAGAGCCGTCGCGATTAAACAACAATGGGTAGTTAGTGCGATTGGGTATGGGATAGTCGTTCTTCCACGACATACTGTCGGTCACTCCCCACAGGGTCACCCGATCAATCTTATCCCTGTGCTTGAAAAAAACGGCAAACAGCTCCGCCCAGCGCTCTTTTAACTGCTCCTCCACCTGACCCGGCAGACCGTTCGCGTAGGGATTCAAATAGTGTTGAAATTCTTCCAACTGAAACTGCGGGTGGCTCATACCCGTGCCGATGATCTGGCCCTCCCGTGTCAAAGGCAACACATCTATATCCAACTCCGTAATCATTACTTTGACGCCTAAATCAGCATAGGCTTCGATGGCGGCTTCTATATGTTCCGTCTTAGGGTAATTCAAGCCCCAGTGACCTTGAATCCCGATGCCATCGATGCGAATCCCCTCCTCCTGTAACATCCGCACCATGCGTACTATGCCGTCGCGTTTTTCGGGTCGCCAGGCATTGAAGTCGTTATAATAAAGCTCTGCATCAGGGGCGTACTCGCTCGCATAGCGAAAGGCCAGCTTTACCAGCTCATCCCCATCGCCTATGGCATTAACCCAGGTGGTGGGCCGGTAGGAGCCGTCATCGGCAATCACTTCGTTGACCACATCCCATGCGTGTACACGGCCCGCGTAGCGCCCCGCCACCGCTTCAATATGCTGGCGCATCCATTCAGCTTGAGCATGAGGCGTTTTCGGTTCGCCGCGCTCGTCCAGAAACACCCAATCCGGCGTCTGGTTATGCCATACCAGCGTATGACCCACGATGTGCATGCCGTTAGCTTCACCAAAAGCCACAAATTCATCCGCTGGCGCAAAATTGTAAACCCCCGGAGTGGGGTTAATCTCCTCCGCTTTCATTACGTTCTCAACCGTAATGCTGTTGAACTGCTGCAGAACAATTTCTTTGGAGAGAGCATCTTTACCCGAGGTGATCTCTTGGTTTACCGCCGTACCCAATAAGAAAGCGTCACGGTAGGCCTCTTTCAACGTGGGCGGCGTTTCAACTGTCTGGACGTGTTGACAGCCCATTAATGCCAGGGCTGACACGAGCGTAACGATTGCGGTTGCGGTTGCGGTTGCGGTTCTCATCCCAGTGTCCTTATTAGACGTAGTGTTTGTATGACGCTGTGCACGGGCAGATTAGTCCGACTTGATTTTGAAATATACAGGCGTTACAGAAACCTCGCAAAATCGTTTGTATGCGCTGGGCATTCTTCACGATATCTGACTTGGAGCAAATTTTTGTTGAGCGCCTAACGCTAGACTGGCCTCCAGAAAATCACCGGCCGGGGCTGACTTGATGCGGTCCCGTTGGATCAACGGTTAACAAGGCAAGACTTTATAGGGAAAGGGCAACACATGTCTCAAAAAGATTCTATTTTATGGTTCGAAGACCTGCATCTTGGCGATATTGCGCAGGTTGGTGGAAAAAACGCCAGCTTGGGGGAAATGATACAAACGCTGCGTGACGAAGCCATTCCGGTGCCCCCCGGTTTTGCCATCAGCGCCGAGGTTTATCGCGACTTTATTCGTAACAATGGCCTGGAAGAGCAAATTCGCGAACAACTGACCCGCCTGGCTGACCGACGCCAGAGCCTGCCGGAAACGGGTGCCGCAATCCGGGGCCTGATTCGCAGCGGAGATTTCACACCGGAACAGGTCAAGGCCATAGCCACGGCCTATCAAACACTGTGCGACCGAGTCCAGATGCCCGACTGTGACGTGGCAGTGCGCAGCTCGGCCACGGCTGAGGATTTACCCGAGGCCAGCTTTGCGGGCCAGCAGGAAAGTTTTCTCAACGTGCGTGGGCTGGACGCCCTGCTGGAAACCAGCCGGCTATGCCTGGCCTCACTTTACACAGACCGCGCCATTGCCTATCGGGAAGAGCACAATATTGGACACGAGCACTTGGCATTATCCGTCGGCGTGCAGCAAATGGTGCGCTCGGATTTAGGGTGCGCGGGGGTCATGTTCACGCTCGATACGGAAAGCGGCTTTCCCGATGTGGTGCTGATCAATGGTGCCTGGGGACTCGGGGAGACGGTGGTAAGAGGCAGCGTTAACCCCGATCGTTTTATGGTTTACAAACCGCTGCTGAAAGATCCTTATCGACCCATTTTAGAACGCACGTGCGGCACCAAGGCAGAAAAAATGGTCTACCCCCGCGGCGGCACCTCCGCCCCACAAAAGTCGACCTTGACGGTAGCCACCACGAGCGCCGAAGCCACCACCCTGGTACTGAGCGACGATGAAATCCTCACCCTCGCCAGATGGGGCCAGGCCATCGAGAAACCTTACGGCTGCCCTATGGATATCGAATGGGCCAAAGACGGTAAGACGGGACAAATGTACATCGTCCAGGCGCGCCCAGAAACGGTCCATTCGCGTAAGGATCGGGCGATTTTCTACAGCTATAAATTAAAGGAAAAAGGCCAGGTCATTCTGGAAGGAGCCAGCGTAGGCAACGCCATTGCCTCCGCTCCAGCTTGCCGGCTGGACTCACCCAAGCAGAGCGATCGGTTCCCCGACGGCGCTATTTTAGTGACTGACCGAACCGATCCCGACTGGATGCCAGTCATGCGCAAGGCATCGGGCATTATCACCAACCGGGGCGGTACCACCAGCCACGCCGCTATTGTCAGTCGCGAACTAAACGTGCCGGCCGTGGTGGGTACGGGCAATGGCACTCAGCTAATCAAAGACGGTCAACAACTTACCCTGGACTGCTCGGAAGGGGCCGTAGGTAAAGTGTATCAAGGCAACATGCGCTTTGACCGGCGAGAAGTGAAAGTCGCTCAAATGGCCGATACCCGCACTGATTTAATGATCAACATCGCCATGCCCGATAGCGCCATGTATTGGTGGCAACTTCCCACCCGAGGTATCGGTCTGGCGCGGATCGAATTTATTATTTCCAGCCAAAGCGCCATACATCCCATGGCACTTTTATACCCTCAGCGGGTGCAGAACCGGGCCATACTAAAGCGCATCCGCCGCATGACTCAACACTACGACACCATGTCGGAGTACTTTGTCGATAAGCTGTCCACCGGTATCGCTAAAATCGCGGCGTCTTGCTATCCCCATCCGGCGATAGTGCGCTTCTCAGACTTTAAATCCAATGAATATCGGGCCTTGTTGGGCGGCGAGGACTTTGAACTCGAAGAGGCCAATCCCATGCTCGGCTTGCGCGGTGCCTCTCGCTATTATCACGCAAATTACCGCGAGGCGTTTGAGCTGGAATGTCAGGCACTTAAACGCGCCCGGGAGCAGATGGGCTTCGACAATATTGTCGCCATGATTCCGTTCTGCCGCACTCCCAGCGAGGCGGACAAAGTACTCAAGATTATGGCCGGTGCTGGTTTGACACGGGGCGAGAACGGTCTGCAGGTGTACGTGATGTGCGAAGTGCCCTCTAACGTGATTTTGGCAGAGCAGTTCGCTCAGCGCTTTGACGGCTTTTCCATCGGCAGTAACGATCTGACGCAACTCATTCTGGGGATAGACCGGGATTCAACAGAGCTGCTCCCGATTTCCGATGCCCGCGACGAAGCGGTCAAACGGATGATCTCGCAGGTGGTCAAAGTGGGCCATGAAAACGGCTGTAAAGTCGGCATTTGTGGTCAGGCGCCATCGGACCATCCGGACTTTGCGGCATTCTTAGTAGAATGCGGCATCGACTCCATTTCTCTTAACCCCGATTCCATCGTGCAAAGCAGCCAACATATTGCCGAGGCGGAAATTGCTCTGGGGAAAAGTGGTCATTAGTTTACGTTGCCATTACGTTTCCCATTAGCGCTGGGGCGTGAGTCGCACACCAAAAGGCGCACGCCGTTCACAGACAGGCCCATGGGCATTACTTCCGCGGCGTGAATGCCTCGCACAAGGAGTTTGGTCATGAAAGTCGCCGTATACAGCACAAAACCCTATGACCGGGAATATTTAACCCGGGCCAATCAGGGCAAGCATCAGTTGCTGTTTTTGGAAGCCTCTCTAACCACCGATACCGTCATGTTAGCTCAGAACTGCCGCACGGTGTGCTGCTTCGTCAACGATCAGTTGCATGCTGAGGTTTTGAAACGGTTATGGGATCAAGGTGTGCGCTTCATCGCCCTGCGCTGTACCGGTTTTAATCAGGTGGATCTGCCCACCGCACGAGCGCTGGGCCTGGTCATCGCCCGTGTCCCCGAATACTCTCCCCACGCCATTGCTGAGCACACCCTGGGTCTGATTCTGATGCTCAACCGCCATCTGCACCGGGCCCATTACCGGATCCGTGAAAACGACTACTCACTCAATGGTTTATTGGGCTTTGACCTCGTGGGCAAAACAGTGGCCATTCTCGGCACCGGCGCAATCGGTAGCGTGTTCGCCCGCATTATGCTGGGTATGGGTTGCCGGGTCATCGCTTACGACCCCTGCCCAAGCGACGACCTGGCAGAGCAGGGCGTCGTTTATAAAGCGCTGGACGAGCTTTGGGCATCAGCCGATATTGTCTCCCTGCACTGTCCACTGACACCAGTGAACTACCACATGATCGACCAAACCGTTCTGGAGCAGATGAAGCAAGGGGTCATGCTGATCAATACCAGCCGGGGCGCCTTGGTCGATACCCGGGCCGTGATCGCCGGATTGAAGTCCGGGCAAATCGGTTACCTGGGCCTGGATGTTTATGAAGAGGAAGGGGGGCTGTTTTTTGAGGATTACTCGCTCCAGTTGCTTCAAGACGATGTGTTTGCACGTTTATTGACCTTCCCCAACGTGGTGATAACCGGGCATCAGGCGTTCTTCACCCATGAAGCTCTGACCACCATTGGCGATACCACCATCGCCAATATCAGCCACTACGAACAAGATCAACTCGCCCAGGTGCACCTCGTTGACTGATTATTCCGCCATCGCATCCGATGAATCGACTCCGATTCTGGCCTCGGCACACAGCGCGGACACAGCCGAGTTGTTGATCAAGTTGGGCAGCCAGGGCCAGGGGCTATCGACCACTGAAGCGGCTCAGCGACTCGATCGCTGGGGGCCCAACCAACTCGCTAGCGCCGCTCCAACGCCCGCGTGGCGACGTTGGCTGCGGCAATTCCATAATCTGTTTATCTACGTTTTATTGCTCAGCGGCGCCATCAGCGCAAGCATCGGCCACTGGTTAGATTCCGGAGTCATCGTGGCCGTGGTGCTGATCAATGCCACGATCGGCTTTTTACAAGAAGGTAAGGCGGAGCGTGCCCTGCGCTCCATTATGTCCATGAGCCGCAGCCAATGTTTAGTGGTGCGCGACGGGCAGACACGCCAAATCGACAGCGCCGACCTGGTGCCCGGCGATGTGGTTGTGCTGCAGCCAGGGGACCGGGTACCCGCCGACCTGCGGTTGCTGGACACCAAAAACCTGCGCTGCGATGAAGCACTGCTGACCGGCGAGTCCCAAGCGAGCGATAAAGACCCGGCGCCGGTGGCCGAGCACGCGCCGCTCGCCGAGCGCACCAGCATGGCCTATATGGGCACGTTAGTGGCCTCCGGCAACGGGCGCGGTCTGGTTATTCACACCGGCGCGCACACCGAAATCGGTGCCATCAACCGGTTAGTACAAGGCGTCGAATTGGTGGAAACACCGCTTCAACGTCAGTTGCGGGTTTTCGCTGGGCAACTGACGGTCGCCATCCTGTTGCTAACGGCACTGACGGTAGCCCTGGGATTTTTTCTACACGGATCGGACCCGGCAGAATTGTTTCGGGGCGCAATCGGTATTGCCGTAGCCGCTATTCCCGAAGGGCTGCCCGCAATCGTCACCATCACCCTCGCCCTGGGGGTAGAGCGAATGGCCCGCCAGCATGCCCTGGTCAGGCGCTTGCCCGCGGTGGAGGTTTTGGGAGCGGTCAATGTGATTTGCTCCGACAAGACCGGCACCCTGACCGCCAACGCTATGACCGCTCGCGCCGTGGTAACACGCCACGGTAGCTACAGTGTGAGCGGTGAGGGTTATGCGCCAAACGGCACACTGAGCTGTGATTCCGGATCCATTCAGGGCGACGCGATCCTGCAAACCGCTTGCCGTATCGCATTGCTTTGCAACGACGCCAACGTGATCCATGAAGACGGCGAGTGGCACCTGCACGGCGACCCTACCGAGGGCGCCCTGCATGTACTGGCCAGAAAGCACGGCTTGAGTACTCAAGACGTAGAAGCACAATGGCCACGGCTGGACACCCTGCCCTTTGAAACCGAAAAACGTTACATGGCCACGCTACACCCAAGCACCAGCGGCGAACGAGAAATCGCCATTAAAGGCGCGCCGGACCGGCTCATCGGCCTGTGCCAGCGACAACTCGGAACAGATGGGCCCGAACCCCTGGATCGAGATTATTGGCACGAGCAGATTGAAGCGCTGGCTCTGCGCGGTATGCGCGTGATGGCACTGGCCCATAAACCGGTTTCCGACCAACAGCAGGACGTTACCCACACACATATGGAAGGCGGGCTGGTTATGATAGCGCTGGTAGGTATCAGTGACCCGCCGCGCCCCGAAGCCGTCGAAGCCATTGCCCAATGCCATAGGGCTGGCATTCGGGTATTGATGATCACCGGAGACAACCCTGTAACCGCCGCCGCTATTGGCCGGGAGCTGGGGCTTAACGCCGGGCGGGTGATGACCGGCGCCGAGTTGGATGAGCTCAGCCCCGAACAGCGGCTGGAGGCCGCCAGCTCCGTGGATATATTTGCCCGCACCAGCCCTCTGAACAAGCTGCAATTGGTGCAAGCGCTGCAGGCGAGCGAACACACTGTGGCCATGACTGGGGACGGGGTCAATGACGCGCCCGCGTTGCGCAGCGCCGATATCGGCGTGGCGATGGGGCATAAAGGCACCGATGCTGCCAAAGAGGCGGCCGCTTTTGTGCTGACCGATGACAACTTTGCCACCATTGTCAGCGCAGTGTCGGAAGGGCGCACCATTTACGACAACATCGTCAAAGCCATCGTCTTTATTTTACCCACCAACGTCGCCCAGGCCAGCGTGATCATTCTGGCCATGTTATTTAGCTGGGTGCTACCCATCACACCGCCTCAGATTCTTTGGGTGAATATGGTTACTGCCGTTACCCTCGCGCTGGCCATCGGCTTCGAGCGCAGTGAAGCCAATGTCATGCTTCGGCCTCCGCGCCCCTACAGCCAACGGTTAATCAGCCTAAATCTTCTGTACCGAACGCTTTTGGTTGGCGCCGTGGGGGCCGCCACGGTGTTTGCGCTGTTTAACTGGCGGGATCAGGTGGTAAGCACCGAGCAGGCGCGCAGCTTAGCTGTCAACGCTTTGGTGTTGT
>DAHVRW010000219.1 GCA_027322215.1 Marinimicrobium sp. | reverse complement strand
TGGAGTAAATGAGCATTTTGAGGCCATTTTTAACGCCGCAGAGGCCACGCAGATAGTTTTTCAACAGCCTGCTAGAAGTCGTTTCCAAGGTACTTGCTGTATCGTACTGGCTTTGTCGTTTTAAGCTTGCTTTGCCGTTAATAGCTTGCTTTGTCTTTAGTAGAGAGACGCTATGCTCACCCAAGACCCCAACCTCGCCTATCAACCCAACGCCGACCGTTACACACGCATGGCTTACCCCCGTTGCGGCGCCAGCGGCGTGCGCCTGCCCGCGTTATCTCTCGGCTTGTGGCAAAACTTCGGCGGCGCCGATTCGCTCACCAACGCCCGTGCCATGGTTCAGTGCGCCTTTGATTTAGGCATCACGCAATTTGATTTGGCCAACAATTACGGCCCTCCCTACGGTTCAGCAGAAACCACATTCGGTGAAATTCTCCGGCGCGATTTGGCGCCGTTTCGCGACGAGCTGATTATTACCAGTAAAGCGGGTTACGACATGTGGCCGGGGCCCTACGGCATCGGCGGCTCGCGCAAGTATTTGGTCGCCAGCTGTGATCAGAGCTTGAAGCGTACCGGTTTAGAATATTTTGATATTTTCTACTCCCACTGCATGGACCCGGACACGCCTTTGGAAGAGACCATGCAGGCGCTGGATTACATCGTCCGTTCCGGTCGTGCGCTTTATGTGGGGATTTCCAACTACGACGCCGAGCAGACTCAAAATGCCATCGCGATTTTAAAATCTCTGGGCACGCCTCTGCTGGTACATCAGCCGCGCTATAACATGCTGGATCGATGGATCGAAGACGGGCTTACTGAGGTGCTTCGGCAGGAGCGTGTCGGCGCCGTGGTATTTTCTCCCCTGGCCCAGGGGCTGCTCACCAATAAATATCTGGATGGCGTGCCCGCTGGCTCCCGCGCCTCGCGCCCGGAACAAATTTATTTCAGCGAGCAGGATATCAGCGCACCTATGCTGACCAAGGTTAAGGCTCTGAATGAAATTGCCGTAGCCCGGGGGCAAACATTGGCGCAGATGGCGCTCGCCTGGGTGCTCAACAATGAAGCCGTCACCAGCGCGCTGATCGGCGCCAGCCGCCCGGAACAGATTGAGGATTCGGTCTCAGCGCTGAATAATCGGGAGTTTTCGGAGCAAGAGCTTGCGCGTATTGATACGATTTTGAAGTAGTCGAAACGCCGCCGTTTGAAACACGCCGCTATCGCAATGTTGCT
>DAHVRW010000218.1 GCA_027322215.1 Marinimicrobium sp. | reverse complement strand
GAGTGCACCGCCAGGGCGCTGCCATTGGCGAAAAAGCGCTGCAACTCCGGCCAGGTAATGCGGGCGGTTTCCTGATTGAGTTTCGCCTTCAGGATGGTGATGTCTTCGGTACTCATGCGCGGCCTGCCTGGGAGGTTAACGCCCGGGCAACCCGGGATTGGTTTTGTCGGCCCAAGTGCGCGCACACCTGCTCGCCTATCGACACCAGTTGTGTCAAGTCCACGCCGTGTTCTATGCCTAAACCGTCGAGCATATAAACCACATCTTCGGTCGCCACATTGCCAGCGGCGCCAGGGGCATAAGGGCAGCCGCCCAGTCCGGCGACGGCACAGTCCACCACACTGATCCCCCAATCTAAAGACGCGTAAATATTGCTGAGCGCCTGCCCGTAGGTATCGTGCATGTGCACCGCCAAGCGCTCGGGGCCGACGGTTTGGCTCAGGCGGCTGAGCAAACGATCCACATGGCCCGCCGTGCCTACGCCGATGGTGTCCCCAAGGGAGACCTCCCGGCAGCCCATGGCCAGCAGTTGCTCGGTCAGGCTGTGAACCTGTGCCGGAGCCACCTCGCCCTCATAGGGGCAGCCCAGTACGCAGGATATATAACCGCGCACCGGTAGCCCGGCGGTCTTGGCAGCGGCCATCACGGGCTCAAAGCGCGTCAGGCTCTCGCTGATGCTGCAGTTGATGTTCTTCTGGCTAAAGGTTTCGGAGGCGGCGGCGAATACCGCCACTTCTGTGGCGCCGGACAATAAAGCGCGCTCAAAGCCTTTAAGGTTGGGTACCAGTGCCGCGTAGGTGACGCCGGGCCGGCGAGACAGTGAGCGCAGTACTTGATCGCTGTCCGCCATTTGCGGAACCCAGCGAGGGTGAACAAAGCTTCCCGCTTCAACGTAATCCAAGCCCGCCTGGGCTAAGCGTTCGATTAGCTCGATTTTTTGTGTGGCGCTCAGGCGTTGGGCTTGGTTTTGCAGTCCATCGCGCGGGCCGACCTCCACCAGGCGCACGCGCATGGGGAAGTTCGGCCTCATGGATTAGAAGTTGCCCGAATTGCCAGCGGCGTTGCGCTGCAGGTTGGCGTCCACCTGTTCGATGTCGGCCGGCGTCAGCATGCCCGCCACTTGGCGCAGCTCGAAGCTGTTGATGATGTAATCATAAAGGGCATTGTCGTAGTCACGTCGCGCCTGATACACCGCGCGCTGGGCCAGCAGTACTTCCACCAAGTTGCGCGTGCCCACTTCGTAGCCTGCCTGTGTGGCTTCCAAGGCACTCTCGCTGGAGATAATAGCCTGCCGGCGAGCGTAGACCTGGGAGACGCCGAGATCGACGGCCAAATGCAGGGCGCGGGTGGCCTGAATGATGTTTCGCTCAGTGACGTTTGCCTGCTCCTGGCTCAACAGTTGTTCGGCGGCGGCCTGGCGGCGCTGGGCCGAGGTGCGGCCACCGGAGTACAGAGGCACGTTCAGGGTCACACCAAAGCTGTGGCCTTCGGTTTTGGCATCGCTGAAAGCGGGGTTGTCAAAAAGTTCCTCACCATTAATTTGCGAGCCATCGTTTCGGTTACTGCTGTAACGGGCTGTACCCGTTAGGGTGGGCA
>DAHVRW010000217.1 GCA_027322215.1 Marinimicrobium sp. | reverse complement strand
GCGGGATCGTAAATGTGCAAGGTACCCGCCATTTCTGTCACCAGCATGCGCCCGTCTGGTAGAAACGTCATGGCCCAGGGTGAATTGAATTGCGTTACCTCGGTGGTGGCGAAGCCCTTGTCCTCCTGGGCATTAACATCGCTCGATGTATTTGTTGGCGGTGCGCTTGTTTCGGGTGCGGTAATTTGAACTGGCTTATCGTCGCTGCAGGCCGAGAGCAGCCCAATTACTGCAATGATTAAGAGGCTCGGGATGGCATTTACTAATTTCATGACGATTCCTTTTCACGACGCGGTTAAAAAGATATAGAGCAAACGTTATGACAATGATTCTTAAGGAGCGGTAAAAAAACCCACGGGTAGCGCCACAGTGATAGCTGATGAAGATACCGCTATCGGAGGCCTTGTGCTAGAGGAACGCATGCAACTACCGTTGTTAAATGTGCCATCTTTATGGCTTATTTAATCAGCTCTCCGTTAATCCAATAATGCACATCATCGGTTGCGTGGTAGGGTGTTTCGTCGGTGTAGCGTGTTGTTCGAAATGTGGATGGATTGGCGTCTGATACGCGTATAACTTCGGAGCCGTCGATGCGGTAGACCGCATTCGTGTCTTTTATGTAGTTCCCGTTCTCCAGAACCTCGAGACTGGTAATGTCTACGTCCGCAAGGACTTTGCTCCCTGAATCCGTATAAATGAGGTAGGCATTATTTTTGTCCACAGCGATGGAATGGCTGATGGCGGGAGCCGCAAATTGAAAGGTGTCCGGGTCGGCTTCGGGCAATATTGGCGTGACGCTGTAATAGATGTGCTTGTTGTCCTTCGCAACAAAGTCGTTAAGCACCGTAAAAGAGTCTGCGTCAGCTTGCTCAACCTTGCGGCCATAGTGATAAATATTGCCGTTGGATTTCGCGTAACTCTCGCCCAGAATTTCGAGGTTATGAGGGGCTGAGTCGGTTAATATGCGTTCATTGTAGACCACTGTGGTGTTATCTCCCCAGTAATCGTAATGCCCGCCATACGGCGCTTCGCCGGTTAAACGCCGGAAGCTGTTGGGGTCAATGCCAGGCACAGCCTCACCCGCATAGTAAACCCTATATTTGTCGATGTAATAAGCGCTCTGCCGAAAAGGGTGATCAGACTCTTCTGCGGGGCGAAAAGTATCGGCATCAGCGATTGGAATAGGTTGTGCGTCGTAATAGACCTTGTCGTTTAAAACGGAATAACCCTCGTTGTTAATCCCGCGATAGGCGTTGCTGGCTAATTTGAAATACCCAGAGGTATGAAGGCCCAGAGTGATAATAATGACACTGATGAGAACCAGAGTTCTTCCGCTAATTCCGAATAGGGATGAACCTGTAATCCAATAGACGCTGGTGATGAACACGGGGTAATAAAGGACAAGGATGATGTCGCGTATCCCTTCTTTATCATTGGTGGCGCCCGGGCCACCAAGTGCCATGACGGATATAACAGCGACGAATGGCCAACTGAGGATGAGGAAAACAGAGAATCCTTTCAAGATGAGGGTCATAGTGTTGTCGATATTTTTGCGTTGAGAAGGTTAATAACAGCTTGGGTTGTCGTTGTTATCTTCCAGCTGTCGCCACTTTTTCGGGTGCTATTTAATTTTTTTAATTTTCCGAGATGATAGCTAAAGCCGTTGGGGCTGGCTACGGCGACATTGGTGGTAGCTTCTCCGTGAAGGATAACGCTCCTGAAATTACCTTCTAGCAGGCTGTTGAAAAACGTTTTCGAGGCAGGCTATGCAAGGCAAAAATGGCCGAAAAAGCGCAGTTTACTGG
>DAHVRW010000216.1 GCA_027322215.1 Marinimicrobium sp. | reverse complement strand
GGGCGACGGTGTATATCGGCCACCGCGCCGAGAACGTCGCCGGCGCCAGTGTGGTGGTGAATTCCAGTGCGGTGTGCCCCAGCAATGCTGAGATGATCAGCGCCCGCGAGCAGCGCATACCCATCGTCCGGCGCGCGGAAATGTTAGCGGAGCTGATGCGCTACAGACACGGCATTGCCGTGGCCGGAACCCACGGAAAAACCACGACCACCAGCTTGATGGCCTCGGTGTTGGCAGCGGCAGGGCGCGACCCTACGTTTGTTATCGGCGGACTGGTCAACAGCACGGGCAGCAATGCGAAGCTGGGTGCGAGCCGTTATCTGGTGGCCGAGGCGGATGAGAGCGACGCATCGTTTTTGCACTTGCAACCCATGGTGGCGGTGGTTACCAATATCGATGTGGATCATATGGAAACCTATGAAGGGGACTTTTCGCGCTTGAAGCGCACCTTTATAGATTTTCTGCACAATCTGCCATTTTACGGTTTGGCGGTGTTGTGCCAGGACGACCCGGTGGTGGCGGAAATTATTGACGATATCGGTCGGCCCACGCTCACCTACGGTCTTTCGGAAGGCGCCGATTACCGCGCCGTCAATGTGCGAAAAAACAAGACCCAAACCCATTTTGAGGTTCTGTGCGCCGGTCGCACAGAACCTCTGGCGATCGAACTGAATATTCCCGGCGTGCACAACGTGCTCAACGCCACAGCGGTTATCGCCGTGGCCATCGAAGAGGGCGTTGATGACGAGGCGATACGCCAAGGCCTGAGAACGTTTGAAGGCGTTGGTCGCCGGTTTCAAATCTACGGTAACTATCCCGTGGGGAACGGCGAGGCCATGTTGGTGGATGACTATGGGCACCATCCCACAGAGGTTGCCGCCACCATCCAGGCGATTCGCGATGGTTGGCCCGAACGTCGGCTGGTCATGGTTTATCAGCCCCATCGGTACACGCGCACAAGGGACTTATACGAAGACTTTGTGGAAGTGCTGTCTTCGGTGGATGCATTGATACTGCTGGAAGTATATAGCGCGGGTGAAGATCCCATCGCGGGTGCTGACGGACGCCACTTAAGCCGCAGCATTCGAGTGCGCGGCAAAGTCGAGCCGATTTTTGTGGACAGTGCGGACGCCGTGCCGGACCTGCTCAAAGACATCGTCCAGGCGGGCGATATTGTTATCACCCAAGGCGCCGGCAATATCGGCGCTCTGGCCATCGAGCTGGCCAAGCGTAAATTACAGTAAGCGGAGCACAACATTGAGCACACAGCCTAACAATTTCAGCCCACTCGATAGCGCCGCTTTAGGGCGGGTCGGTGTGTTGTATGGCGGGAAATCCGCTGAGCGGGAAATTTCGTTGCAAACCGGCGCGGCGGTCATGCAGGCGTTGAGTGAATTGGGTGTCGAGCATGTGGGCATCGACATCGGCTCATCGGCTATTGCCGACATACAGGCGGCACAACTTGATCGGGCGTTTATCGCCCTGCATGGCCCGGGCGGAGAAGACGGTCGCATGCAAGCTGTTCTGGAGTATCTGCAAATACCTTATACCGGTAGCGATGTGCAGTCCTCAGCCCTTGCGATGGACAAACTGCGCAGCAAGCAACTGTGGTGCGGCGTCGGTTTGCCCACGCCGGAATTTGCGGTGTTGAACAACAACAGCGATTTCTCCCAAGTGCTGAACGACTTGGGTGGCGAAGCCATTGTCAAGCCAGCACATGAGGGCTCCAGCTTGGGCATGGCCCGGGTATCTACCGTAGACGAACTACAGCGCGCCTATCAGGACGCTGTGAGCTACGACGGCAGCGTACTGATGGAGCGTGTCATTGTTGGGGCTGAGTACACCGTCGCCATTTTGGGCGATAAAGCTCTGGCTC
>DAHVRW010000215.1 GCA_027322215.1 Marinimicrobium sp. | reverse complement strand
GTGTTTCCTCGTCATTATTGGTAATAAATTATGGCTAACTGGCGACCATGCCAGATTCTTTATGTGAAAACAATTTCTTTAGTAAAACTCTAGGGGAAGAAAAGGGAAGACCGAGTAAAAGAGTGTTGGCGACTATGTTTCCAAACGAGGATGGAGGAGATGTGTGGCTGCGAAGGCGTCAACGGTCGTCCGGCAAATCGCTTTTGGGCGAGCGCTTTAACTGACTGCTGATCAGCAACATAAGGCCCAAAATGGCCAGCGGCATCAGGGTCGAGATCCGCAGGGATTCCTCCGCTTGCAGCACGTTGCGGGCACCATACACCGCCGTACAGTAAACCGCCCATTTACTGGTCAGGCCGAGCAGGGCAGCGAGCATAAAGGTGGGCAAGGGCAGACGCAAAAACCCGCTGGTGAAGTTCACCAGCACATGAGGAAAGCCCGGCAATACCCGTAACGCGGTTTGGGTAAACAGATCACTGCGCTCCGACAGCAGTTGAGTAATTCGCTGCGCCAGACGCGACCGAGGTGTCACAACCCTGAGCCGGGAGCTCAGCTGATAGGCCCCAAACGCCCCCGCCAAGCTTCCGATCATTAACAACGCCGTGGCTTGCAACGGCGGGTGGAAGGGTGCAATCAGCCAAAAACACACGCTCCCGGGTAGGCCGGCTGTCATCATGGCGGCCATTAAAACTAAAATCAGTGCAATGGAAAACGGGCTATTGGCCACCCGGGCACCCCATTCAATTACGGTACTGAGGGGCAGGGGAATAAACATAAACGCGATAAACAGCACCGCCAGGCTCACCAAAATAATAATGGCTTTGCGGGAATTGCCCTTGGTGGCGGTGTCGGGTTGACTCATAGCGTCCGGGCTCTTTGATGGCTGTTTGGGCATTGTAACAGCCCCAGTCAGCATACAAAACGCGGCAGAGGTTGACTGTTAGCTGTCGTTGAGCACCAGAGGCAAAGCATCGATAAAGGTACGAATGCGCTCGGCGTTGGTGCCCACATCGCCGCGGCCCAAGCGCGACTTGCTGCGCATGTCCAGGCGTACCCCTTCCTCAACGGTTTGCAACCGAATGACCACGTCGTCCTTAAAGCCGAACCAGCGGGTCGTGTCGGTAGCCTCGATGCGCGCCATGCCATTATCGCGCTCGCTGGCCACCAGCTCCCAGCCGAAACGTTGCACCAAGTGCTCAGCCGCCTCGTGCACTTCGTCCAGCGGCAGCTTCAATATCACCGGTCCCAAATCCGGGTAGGCCACGCGTTGCTGCTCGGCCGTCTCTTCACCCGCATATTCCGGGGGATTGGGGGCGTTGGCGCGCAAGGGAATAACATCCACAAACTCCGGTGGGTTGTCTAAGTCGGTGGAGATATCATGGATGGGCGGCACTGAGCGGGCGGCTTGCATCTGATTCAGGGGAATATAGGCGGCGATCAAGCCCGTTAGTGCTGACAGCGCCAATACCGACCCGAACCGGGCACCGGGTCGGCGCCAAATGGCATAGCCCAGGGTCACCACCACACTCGCCACACCCAAATAAAAGGCCCAGCGCATTAAGCCAAACGCTTGGCTCAGGCCCAGCCATTCGAGCTGATACAAAGGCCCGGCCACCAACAGCAGCACCAGAGCCAGAAAGCCACTGGCGGCCACCGCAATACGCAACACTGTGTTCATGGAGTTTCCTTGTTCATATGGGGCTTCTCGGCCCGCGATTGACGTGGGTGGGTGACGGCTTGCTAGATTAGCGCGTTTAACCCTGAGGGCAAAGCGCCGTGAAAGCACCATGAAAGCACCGAACGTAGGCAATATTTTACAATGATCGCGCCTGAATTCGATGCGCCTGCATGTATAAGGGTTGTATCGACTCTAGCGGAACGAAGCGGTAAAACTCGGGCTCGACATG
>DAHVRW010000214.1 GCA_027322215.1 Marinimicrobium sp. | reverse complement strand
CCGCTTGATTCGCGAACGGCAGTACCAGGTGGCGCCCGACGCGCCCTTGGCGATTATGATCATTAGTGACCGCATCTCCGCCTTTGACTGCATTTGGCGGGCCGAGGGTGGCCTGAACGGTGTGCCTGGCAAAGGCGCCGCGCTCAACGCTATCTCCCATCACTGGTTTACGTTGTTTCGAGCTAAGGGCCTGGCCGACAGCCATATACTCGAAGTGCCGCACCCGTTGGTGTGGATTGTGCAAAAAGCCCGGCCGGTGAAAATTGAAGCCATTGGGCGGCAGTACATTACCGGCTCCATGTGGCGCGCCTACAGTAAGGGCGAGCGGGAGTTTTGCGGTATCACTCTGCCCGATGGTCTACAAAAAGATCAGCGTCTGCCGGAATTGCTAATTACACCCTCCACCAAAGGTATTCTGCGGGGCATTCCCGGCGTACCGGAAGCCGATGATGTGAATATTAGCCGTGGGGATATTGAAGCGAACTACCACGCGTTTAATTTTTCCCAGCCCGAAGACATTGATCGTTACGAAACGTTGCTCAAAGAAGGCTTTGAGGTGATCAGCCAGGCGCTGGCCGCACTGGACCAAATCTTTGTGGACACCAAATTCGAATTCGGTTACGTGACCGATGCCAGCGGCGAAGAAAAGCTCATCTATCTGGACGAAGTGGGCACGCCGGACTCGTCGCGCATTTGGGATGGCCCGGCGCACCGGGAAGGCAAAATCATCGAAAAATCCAAAGAAGCATTTCGGCAGTTTTTGCTCAACCATTTTCCCGACCCAGACATACTACTGGACAAAGACCGTATGCCCGAGCGCGAGGCGCTCGCTCGGGACCATGCCCTACCCCGAGAGGCCCTGCTGGCCGTATCGGAAACCTATGTGGGCATAGCCGAAAAAATACTTGGCCGCACGCTGGTGCTGCCGGACAACCCAAGAGATGAAATCATCCAGAAGCTGCGGGATGAATTCCAACTGATTGAATAATTGCCATGATATTTCGCAAACGCTCGCGCAAATCCAAAGGCGGTCTCGATCTTAAGAAAACCAAAGACCGTGCCCTTGACCCAAAGGCACAGATTGAGGCCCTGGCTGGCAAACCCGAAGCCCAGCTTATCGCTGTAGCAAATAGCGACGCCCCCGATGCAGTACGTACCGCCGCCATTGCCCAATTGCGCTACAGTCCAGAGCTGCTGGCCCTGGCGCAAAACCACGAGCGTGGCCGAGTGCAACAATCCGCCCGTAAACGCTTGGGTGAATTGCTGCAAGAGGAGCAGATTTCCCTTAGTCAATTGCAGAGCGACGTACCCGATCGCCAATTATGGATGACGCTCGCCAGCCACTCAGTGCGCGCCGGTCAACACCTGCTGCAAGACCTGACCGAGCCCGCCGATTATTTACACTTAGCAATTTACGGCGCCACCATTGATGTACGCCAGGCCGCTGCTGAAAAGCTGCATACACGCGACGAACTGGAACAGCTGTGCCAGGCAGCACAAGGGCGAGATAAAACCGTATACCGATTGGCTAAATCGCGACTGGATGAATTTAAAATAGAAGATGCTCGCCAGGCCGAGCGCGAAGCCGAGGGCCATGCCATCTGCAACAAACTGCGGCAGCTCTCCCGGGTGCCCGAGGACCCGCTTTACGCCGCCAAATTGGACAAACTGGAGCAGGACTGGCGAGCCATTGCCGAGGCGCTGCCCGTTGAACTGCACACGCTTTACCAAGAAGTCCTGAGCGCATGCCAGGCCCCATTGCTCGCCCAGGCCCAGGCTCGCGCCGAAGAACAAGCCCAGCAAGCGCAGCGCGAGCAAATGCAAAACAAACTGCACATCGCTGTTGAGCAAGCCGAGAATGTGTTGCGCTCCCTGTATGGCACCGATGAGGCGGCTCTAAACGACGATTCGTTTTCCGCACAGATTCAACAGCTGCAACAAACACTGGCCTCGCTTGAAGCCCTGCCCGAAGCTGAGCTCGCCCCTTTGAAACGGCACATCCACAACGCCGAACGGCTGCTCGCCCATTTACGCGAACACGGCAGTTTACCCGCACTCACTCAAGCTCTGGGGGCATC
>DAHVRW010000213.1 GCA_027322215.1 Marinimicrobium sp. | reverse complement strand
TCGTTCCCGAAAAAACGCTCCGCATCCAGCCGGTAATCCACTCGGCCACTGCCGGGTGCAAGGTAAAGTTCAAAGTTAGGTCGGGTGGCGCCAAAGCCTTCCAAGTCTATTTGTAACCACTCTTCCGGCTTGTCACCGGCCAGATCAACCCCGCGCCATTCGAAGATAATTTCATTGCCTTTCAGGTCCAGCTGATCGAACAACGCGCCAGTGCCTGCATCAATTAACTCTTCTGCAAAAACGTTTTTGGCAAAGCGATCCTGCAAACCATTGGATACCTTGCCGGCGCCGATAATATTGATGGCGCGCTCCAAAACCTGCTTGGTCAGGTCCACACCCTCGCTGCGTACCACGCCCTTGGCGCCGTCGAGAATCAAGGACGGCTCGGCTGCATCTTCCTGAGCGACAATGCCCGACTCCGGAATCAGCTCCATGGCAATATCGTGAATGCAGCAGGGAAAAAACCCTCTGGCGACAATGCCAGCGCCGTTGGCCACGCCGACAACGGTAATCACCGTCCCAGCGGCTTTGGCCGTGGCCAGAGTGCCGGCAGAGCCGACCGCCGCACTGCCACCTGGGCCCGAGGCCACAAAGGCCGCCCCAACTCCGATAGCCGTAGCGGTAGTGCCCGCTATGGTCACGCCCGCTTCAATGTGCTGTTGAGTTTCACGCGCTCGGTTGTAGGCGGCCATATAAGCGGCTAAATCCTCAGGACTGTCAATCGGCAATAGACCGCGCCAAATAACCGGCTCTGCAGTCACCGGTGCGGAGTAGTGGATTATTGATTTTTGTGCGCCCGCGTAATAGACCGACGGGTTCGGGCTGATAATCTCGCCCGGCTGATCAACGTAGGGCCGGACCTACTCGATCACATCAAGCACCTGCTCCTTACTAACGGCGACAACCAGTCGCTCAAGCTCCTGCACCAGATTCATGTGGCCAATAAGGCGCTCCAGGTCACGGCGCTCCTCGTCTGTGAAATCGTCGAGCTTGAGTCTGGCGGGGTTATTGGGGTTCGCCAAAACATGGTAGCCGTGTACCAAGGGCACGTATTGCGGTGGCAGGCTTTGCGGGCTGTCGATAAAGCCTTGCAAATCGTCCGGATAAACCAGCCCGTAGGCTTCGGCGGTGGCTTTGATCAGTTGTTCGGAAACCCCCAGAAACTTCTCCAAGGCGCCGGATTCCGGCTCGGGCAGGGGCGCAATCGCGAGGGTCAAGGTGCGACTGTAACTGGCGCCGTCGCTGATTCGCACGTTAATAGTAGCGCCTTCCGGATCCACCAGTGGTGCCAGAAGGTATAAGTCGTCATCACCGTCAACCTCAATAATCGGTGCCAGGCCGCTGTCATCGATGCCAGGGCCGATGGGTCCTGCATCGACCAGTTTGTACTCCCCGTGAAAGTTCTCAGCCCTACTGCCTTCGGGCAGGCCGGTAATTTTCAGCAGCTCAAATACCTGGGCCTGTGTCGCTGTCAGACCCGTGTTTGACAAGTCGGCGCCGTTCTCGGTTATCGGCTGGTTGGTAACCGGTGGGCTGCTTGGTGGCGGGGGTTCAGTATGGGGTTTCGAGCCTCCGCCTCCGCCTCCGCCGCATCCCGCGAGTAGAAAGAGGGTGAATAGAATTAACAGAACAGGGTGTTTGGATAACGAGTTCATAGTGCCTCCAAAATCCATAAGCTGGATGCGCTCAACACAGCGCATTCCATGAAGCTGGAGGTGATGAAGCAAATCGAAAATTAAAGCAGTCCTTTCGGGGGGAGGGGGTAGCACCCACTAACGCAAACTCCGGTTTAGTTGCACCGAATGAAATGCGCCACGGGCCTACAACGCTAACGCAATGCAGGGGCCGGGAGCGACGACGGGCTTGTGGCCGTCAAATGTTATTCAGGTCCGCTATCTTCTGTGGCTTCGCCACCGCCTATTAAGTTTTCCTTACTACAAACAGGAGCTTAGAGAGTAACAAACGCCTATTTGGGTGACAAGGAAGCCCGTTTAGTTTACGTAAATCAAGAAGGTTGCCACCCGTTTACGTCGGTTTGCGTTGTGAAATCCGCCACAAACGAAAATAGTTATCATTAGCTATT
>DAHVRW010000212.1 GCA_027322215.1 Marinimicrobium sp. | reverse complement strand
GATGAAGAGCACGTGCGCATCAACCGAAAACACTACCGGGAAAAGTTCGCCGCCGTTTTGGATATACTTGAGGGCGTGCTGCCTGTCAGCCAGCCCGAGGCGGGCTTTTATCTTTGGCCGCAGACGCCCATCCACAGCGAAGTATTCGCCCGTGAATTATTCGCCCAACAAAATGTTACGGTGCTGCCCGGGAGCTACCTGACACGGGTAGTGGATGGAATGGACCCCGGCGCCGACCGGGTGCGTATGGCTCTGGTTGCGCCGTTGAACGAATGCGTGGAAGCCGCGCAGCGCATATACCGTTTTGTGAAAAGCTTATGACTATTGAGACCGAATCCAAAAACTTGAACAAAGCCGAGCGGGTGGAGTTTGTCCTGCAGCGTTTACAGGAACTCTATCCCAACCCGCCCATCCCACTCGATCATAAAGACCCCTACACACTGCTGGTGGCGGTGCTACTGTCGGCACAGTGCACGGATGAACGGGTCAACCTGGTTACCCCGGGGCTGTGGGAGCTGGCGGATAACCCGTACGACATGATGAAGGTTCCTGTGAGCGAGATTCAGGAGGCCATCCGCTCCTGTGGGCTCGCGCCGCAAAAAGCCAAGGCCATAGCCGGTCTGTCGAAGATTCTCGTTGAAGAGCATGGCGGTCAAGTGCCGGCGGACATTGCGGCACTTGAGCGCCTACCTGGCGTCGGCCATAAAACGGCCAGTGTGGTCATGAGCCAAGCGTTTAAGATCCCCGCCTTCCCGGTGGATACGCACATTCACCGGCTGGCCCAACGCTGGGGCCTGACCAGCGGAAAGAATGTGCAACAAACAGAGCGGGATCTAAAACGGCTGTTTCCCAAGGAACATTGGAATAGCTTGCACCTGCAGATGATTTATTATGGTCGCGAATTTTGTTCCGCTCGTGGCTGTGATGGCACGCGGTGCGATATCTGTCGCGGTTGCTACCCAGCCCGCAAAAAACCTAAACTGGTCCGTAAACCCTGAGGTTCCACATGTACCCAATAATGAAACATTTGCACATGACTCTGGCCTTTCTAACGCTGTTCAGCTTTGCGCTGCGCGGCATATGGATGATGCGCCGGTCCCCCCTGTTACATCAACGCTGGGTCAAAATCGCGCCGCATATTATCGATACGCTGTTGCTGGTCACAGCCCTGATCCTCGCCGGTATCCTTCGTTACAACCCCGGCGCCCATCCATGGCTAATGGCGAAAATCATCGCTCTGGTGGTGTATATCGTTCTGGGAGTAATTGCCTTTCGACATCCCAACGCGAAAGTGCGGGTGGCCAGTTGGTGCGCGGCCATGATCACGGTGATTTATATTATCAGCGCCGCCTTCAGCAAGAGCGCTTGGGGCTTTCTGCTCCATCTGACCTAAACAACCCCTGTCCAGAGCGCCCCCTGGCCGCTGTCGCCGCCTCCTGTAGCGGTAAGTGCCGGGGTGCTCTGGCGATCATCCGCGCTGGCCACTCCTGCATAAAACAAAAGCTCATAAAACGATTCCTTCTAGGCTTTTTCCTGATATACCCTTATTTTCGGCGCCACTTTGTTGACTCTGTCACACAAATCGTCTATACGTTGGTATAGAAGTAGCTAGTTTATACACTCTAAATAACAAAATGGCTGGCGCTAATATGAGAAAATTTCTATTTCTTTTAATCCCGTTTTTATCGGTCACGGCTTTCGCATGCGATGAAAACTGTAAGCGCGACGCCGCTATGGCCGAGCACGACGTGCGCTTCCCCAGTTACCTCACTGCCTCCTACTGTCGTGATACCAGTGTGGATTTTCTTCTTCGGGCAAGAGACAGTTTGTCCAGCTATCAGGAAAAGAACTTACCCACAGGACACAAGGGCGGGATGCGAAATATTCGCACCTTTTTGCAACAACGCAAACAGTGGCTGGAAGAGTGTGATCAGTACTTGAGCCTGACCGGTCAAGGCCGGGTGTTTAGAGATGAGGCCACGACCCAGCAAATTCTCGATGCCATCGACGCGGTTTCCAGTGAGCTGGAGCGCCTTATGGGATCCGGAACCGGGGTGCGTGTGCCGCAAAGTCAGGTCGCCGGGGCGGATCATCGTTTGGAGTTGCTGTTTAGCGCCATGGATAATCATCGCACCGAACTGCAGTTGCGTGGCCAATTGGTTATTCGTTAAGGATGAGCGCGCTCTGGCCGCCCACAGGGGCGGCCAGAGCCTA
>DAHVRW010000211.1 GCA_027322215.1 Marinimicrobium sp. | reverse complement strand
GTGTAAATCAGCATACCCTGGGGGTTAATAACGTACATGTGGGGAGTGTTCTGTGCCCGGTAAGCTCGACCCATCACCCCGGCGGCGTCAAGCAATATCGGGGCACTGGCTTGCAAACCCATCGCGTCGGCCACAGCCAGCGCCTCATCGGTTTCCAGATAATCTTCGCCATTACGCCCCTCGGAGCTGATGGTTAACCAGACGACGTCGAGGTTCTGGTAATGGCGCTGTAACTCGGGCAGTACGCCATCGCGGTAATAGGTTTGTACCTGGGCACAGTGGGGATTAAACCATTCCAGAACAATCCAGTTGCCTATGTGCTCGCTCAGTGTGTGCGATTTTCCAGTGGCATCTGTGGCGCGAAATGCGGGCGCAGCTTCACCTGGAGTTAAAGCCTGACCCATGGGCGCAAAAGTAAACGAAATAAACGCGACAAACGCTAAAGTGCATGCCGGTAAAACGCGTTTCATTGTACATCTCCAAGTCGAACTCCAGTGGCGATGGCGCAATGCGGCGCTACGCAACAAGCCCCGCAGTCTAGCAAAAGTGAAAAGACAAAAAAACGCAAGGCCAATCGGCCCCGGTGGCGCCTTAGGAATGACGACGAATGTGCTTAATCAATAAAATGCACGCCGCTGGCACATGAGCGACGCCGAAAGCGGATAAGAATACTCCCAGCTGATTCCATGCTCCGGCTGTTGGGTAATAGCGCTGACTGACGGCCCAGCCAAAGCCGAGCCCGAGTACGAGAAGGAATATTCGTGTGAACCATCGTGCTGCTGCGCCCGACGTATATTCGGCCAAACGGTAGTGCGCATAGGCCGCCGCCGGAAGAGTGAGTACCGCCAATACCCAGGCCATAATCCGCTCCTTCGTTGCTCAGGCTAGAGTATGACAGAGGAGAAACCTTTCCAGCAAAACGAGTTTTCCGGGGGCACCGAAAGCTATACGGCATCGCCGGAAACCGGGCAAAAAAAACCCGACCGTAAGGTCGGGTAATATGCGCGACACACCAACAGCGTTACACTGGGTGTGCACTCTCTTTATGAGCGCCACCTTTGGACAGGTCCCGGGCCAGAAAGAGATAAACCGAAGGTACGACAAACAGAGTGAAGGCCGTACCGATCGTCATACCACCGGCGATCACCACGCCCATCGCGAAACGCGATGCGGCGCCGGCACCCGTGGCGATCAACAAAGGCAGCACACTCAGTACCGTAGCCGCGGTGGTCATAAGGATCGGCCGCAGACGTAAGGACGTTGCCTCTTCAATTGCTTCGCGCTTCGTGCGCCCCTCCTCTTGCAGTTGGTTGGCAAATTCCACAATCAAAATACCGTGCTTGGCGATCAGGCCAATAAGTGTCAACAGACCTACCTGGGTGTAAATGTTCAAGCTGGTGACACCGACGCTAATAAAAATCAATCCACCACAGATACTCAGTGGCACGGTCATCATGATAATGATCGAGTTGCGGAAGGATTCAAATTGCGCTGCCAATACCAAGAAAATAATCACCAGTGCAAAGAAGAAGGTGACCACCATTTGCTGCCCTTCCGCCTTGAACTGGCGGGACTGGCCTGCGTAATCCACGGAAAAGCCCGCAGGCAGTGTGCGAGCGGCGATGTCATCCATAATCCCCAAGGCTTCGCCCAGCTGTACACCAGGCCGGGGAACCCCGGTGATGGTGACCGAGTTTAGCTGCTGGAAGCCGCTGAGCCGGCGCGGCTGTACCGATTCTTCCAGAGTAATCAGGGCTGACATGGGGACCAGCTCCCCGTCGCGGTTGCGAGTGTAGTAGTTGTTTAACTGCTCGGGATTCAGGCGCTCGCTGCGTTCGACTTGCGGGATAACCCGGTAAGAACGGTTATCCAGCGAGAAACGACTCACATAGCCGCCACCGGTCATGCTGCCCAGGTCCGCCGCCGCTTGTGCCATGTTTACGCCCATCAACGCCGCTTTGTCGCGATCGATGTGCACCGTTTGACGAGGGCGATCGATCTTCAGATCGGAGTCCATAAAGATAAAGCGACCGGTGTCCATGGCCTGCTCAATCACGGAAGACGCCACTTCCTGAAGCGCTTCGTAGGATTGGGTTGAGCCAATCACAAACTCAACAGGCGCACCGCCGCCCGGTGTCGGTAGTGATGGCGGCACCAGTGAGAATATGTTCAGGCCGGGAATTTTGCTCAAAAACGGCTCAATGTCATTGTCCAGGATT
>DAHVRW010000210.1 GCA_027322215.1 Marinimicrobium sp. | reverse complement strand
AGTCCTCGTCGAGCACGTTCTCGCCTCGTACGTAGACCACGGCACCATCGGTTAACCCATAGCGCGCGCTGCCGCTGAGCACTTGGTAGTTGTCCATGGGGACGCCGCCATCGATTCGGTCGCGCACGGTGCGCCAATGCAGCGCCAGATCGAGCCGCTGTATGGGCTGATAGAGAACGCCGAGGTTGGCCGAGTGCTTGGGCTGGCGCGCGCGCGGCGAGCCATCGCTGGCTTCGGTGTCCATGTAGGTGTAGTTGGCGTTGATGCGCACGCGCTCTGATACCGGTAACGCACCGATCAGTTCCAGACCGCGTGATTCGCTGCGCAAATCACTCTGCATATAGCCGGTAAAGCCCACCATATCGAAATAGATTTCATTGTCGATGCGTTGGTCAAACACCACCGCTTCCAGGTGCAGGCCATTGTTTCCGAAGTACTCCACACCGATATCCAGGCCCCGACTGTCTTCTTGCTCCAAAGACGGAAGGTCAGGACCCCAGTTGCGGTTATAGTCGATCTCGGACAAGCTCGGCGCGCGGAAGCCGGTGCCCAAACTGCCTTTCAGTTTTACGGTACCCGTTGTTACGGGCAACAGGTAGGCGGCGCTGAGGCGGTAGCTGCTGGTCTCACCAAAATCGTCGTTATCGTCATGGCGAACACCGGCGGTGAAGTAGAAGCGCTCCTGGTAATTGCCTTGATACTCCAGATAGATACCCTGCTGGTCCCGCTCTAAATCCATTACCTCGTCCGTTCGGTGCTCAAGCCCGTAGGCGATGGCGTGGGAAGGTGACAGGTCCATTGAGCCATTTAATTCCCAGCGGGAAATCTCACCTTCGGTAAAGTAACCAATGTCACCGGCCTCGTAATGAATTTGCTCTACGTCCGTGATGGAGTAAGCCAGTGTATTGCTAGCGCGCGCTGTGGTGTGAGTCAGGCTGGCGCGTCCGTTGCGCTGCTCAAAAGTGCTCAGGCAGTCGTGGATGATGGGGTCAAATCCACAATTATCATGCTGGGCGTCAGCGTCTGTATCCCGCAGCACCAGCTCTGCACGCAAGTTCTGGCTGATGTTTAGCCCGGCCCGGCCATGCAAAGTGGTGTTTTCGTACCCGTCCGGCTCGCCGCTGGTGTCTGCCACATGAGCGTTAAAACCATCGGTTTCCGCTCGGGCGGCGGAGAGATAAAAATCTCCTCGATCGTTGCCCGCACCCAGATAGCCGCTGTAGCTGTGTGAGCCGTAGCGGCCGGTTTCGGCGTTAACGCCGCCGCCAAAACCCTCGGTGCGTCGGTCGGTGGTGATGTTCAATACACCGCCCGCATCGGCGCCGTACATCAAGCCCTGGGGTCCACGCAACAGCTCAACACGGGTGACGCTGGCGTTCAGTAAATGGTTCGACTGGCTGCTAACCTGGGGGCCAGTGGGGTCGGAAATGTCTACGCCGTCCACGCGAATCAGCGTGCGGTAACCGGCTTCGCCACGCACACTCAGGGAGGTAACTTTACCCATGCCACCGCTGTTGCTGACGGAAACCGACGGCAGAGTGCGCAGCACATCCGGCAGGGATTGGAAGCCCAGCGCGCTGATCTCCGCCTCTTCCAAAACAGATACCGCCGTGCCCAGTTGACGCAACGGAGTGGCGTTTCGAGATGAGACCACCACTAGGGTTTCCAGCTGCGGTGAGGCCGCGCTGGTGTTATTTGCAGTGTCGACGAGTTGTGCTTGCACGGGCACACTCAAGCTGGCCGCAAGGGCGGCTAAAAATAATGGTTTGTGCACGATCAACCCCTAAGGTTTTTTTAGTTAAACCGGGATCGAGGGAGGAAAAGCAAGGCGACGCGGCTTGGTGCTGTGCGCACTGGGCACGTGAAGAATTGCCAGATGGTAGCCCTCCGCTCCATCAACGAATCGATACAGGCCGGTATCGGGCTTACGGAGCTATGAACTCCGATCACCGTTGCGGGGGCAGCGCTGGAATGGCCAGCTTCCCGTTTAACCTGCGCGGCTCCGTTTTCGTGTACTTACTGTTCACGTCAAGGGGGTCGCAGGCACCTGATATCAGGGGCGCAATTTAGGGGACGGGGGCGACAAAGTCAACGACACGGGGTTCGGGCATCGAAACCCGCGGCCGGCATATACCGGCTTTTAGCGGTGCAAAACAGCGCCTCAGAGCGCGCGAACCATGCTCGGTTCGCGGCGTTTCAGACGTTAGTGCGCCTGCACTTTTTGCGTGCCGCAGCGGGTGCAGCGGTAGAGGGTGACCAGCTTGCCGCGCTTGGTGTCGAATTGCCGTTCAGTGACAATTTTCCATTTATGTAAATGGAAAAT